>DUCF01000056.1 GCA_012959965.1 Candidatus Thioglobus sp.
AAAGGCACTCGTTGCCATTGAGACGCCAAGTAGCGTCATCACTAGTTTTTTATTCATTTTTTTCTCCTTTTTATGAATTAGTATATTCTGTAAAAGCAATATATAATCGCATTTTCTTCTGCGATTGGCTAAATATACCATAATAATTATCATAGATAAAGGGTTAATTCCTATAAAATCTGAGATGTGGTGTTTTTTCTTGTCGCATTGCAGTAAGGCCCAATTCTATTTAATCACTCCTCAAATTAACACCTAAAAATATGAACAACTTTGATACTATTGTTATTGGTGGTGGACTGATTGGCGCTTCTGTAGCCTATGGCTTGAGCCGCTCTGGCCAAAGAGTGGCAATGTTCGACGAAGGTGATAATGCCATCAGAGCTGCGCGCGGTAATTTTGGCTTAATTTGGGTGCAAGGCAAAGGCGTTAATAGTCCCGCTTATGCTGCTTGGACACGCAAATCAGCACAACAATGGCCTGACTTTAGTAAAGAACTCACGGAGTTAACAGGTATTGATTTAGCCTTCGAGCAAAATGGCGGCTTTGATTTTTGCCTAAATAACGACGAATATACCAGTAGACAAGCACTAATGGAAAAAATGGCCGCTGATAGTAGTGGTGAATTTAGCTTTGAAATGCTCAATAACCACGAACTAAAAAAAATACTACCAGAAGTTGGGCCTAGTGTTACTGGCGCGTCGTTCAGCAAATTGGATGGTCATATCAACCCCTTGTTGTTGTTAAAGGCCCTGCACAAAGCCTTTAAGCAGCTAGGCGGTATGGTTTTATCAGAAGCCGTTGTTGATCTAAACTACGCTGACAAAACTTTTAAAGTTAATACTAATTCACAAACCCATGAGAGCGGAAAAGTTGTCCTCGCTGCAGGTTTTTCCAATAAAACACTGGCGCCAAAAGTCGGCTTAAGCGTGCCGGTGTATCCACAACGCGGAGAGATTCTGGTAACTGAAAAAATCAAGCCCTTTCTGCGCCACCCTACCGGCTTGGTACGCCAAACCCATGAAGGGGGCTTAATGTTGGGCGATTCGCATGAAGACGTGGGCTTTGATGAGGGCACTAATATGAATGAAATACAACAAATTGCAAAGCGCGCAATTGCGATTTTCCCCTGTTTAGAAAACGTTAAAATGATTAGAGCATGGGGGTCGTTGCGCGTCCTCACAAAAGACGGACTGCCTATTTATGATCATTCAAATTCCTGCCCTGGCGCTTACGCTTTTTCTTCTCATTCCGGGGTAACCTTGTCAACTGTTCATGCGCTTGATATCGCATCTTGCATTGCAAGAGACGACCTTTTGCCCTCTTCACTTACCTGCTTTAGTGCAAAGAGGTTTGATGTTTAGGTCAATCAATAACAACCAGGGTGAGCTGATTACCATTTACTTTGAGGGTAGGGCGCTGAACGTACCTAAAGATCACAATGTGGCAACCGCCCTGCTTGAAGCCGGTATCAGTAGTTTTAGACAGACGGCATTAAATAACGAGAGCCGTGGACCTTACTGCATGATGGGCGTGTGCTTTGATTGCCTAATTAATATTAATGGTTTGGATAATCAACAATCGTGCACAATCCAAGTCAGCGATGGCATGAAGATAAGGCGTCAAGTTATTAATACCTCTGGAAAAAATGAATAGTACCGAATACGATATCATCATTATCGGTGCCGGCCCTGCTGGCATGAGTGCAGCAGCACTAGCCGATCATCACAAAGCCAGTGTTTTGATTTTGGATGAGAATTGCGCTCCGGGCGGACAAATATATCGAGCCATTGAAAAGAATCAAAAAGGCGACAATGAATGGCTGGGTCAAAGCCACCAAGAAGGCTTGCCTTTGGTTGAGGCTTTTAGGCGGAGTCGTGTCAACTATCAGCATTCGACAAAAGTGTGGCATTTGTCCAGTGCCAAGGTGGTGCACTACTCGGTTAACGGCAAGTCGCATTCAGCACAAGGCAAACAAATACTGGTGGCAACAGGTGCGCAAGAGCGCCCCTTTCCACTACTGGGTTGGACACTAAATGGTGTAATGAGTGCCGGTGCAGCACAAATACTTTTGAAAGAATCTGGCGTGGTTTGTGAAGACGCTGTGTTTGTTGGTACAGGGCCTTTGTTGTATTTAATAGCGCATCAATACATCTCAGCCGGCATTCCTATTAAAGCCATTATTGACACTACCCCAAGAGGTAATTATTTGCGTGCTTTGAGATACAGCTTCGGCGCGCTAAAAAACGCTAAAAGCATTCTTCAGGGTTGGTGCTGGAAACGAGAAATTATCAAATCTGGCACGCTCTATATTTCCAATATTGGTGATGTAAGAATAAATGGCTCCGACTCTGTAGCAAGCGTTGAGTATTGTCAAAAAGGTAAATGGAAAAATCTCAATTGCAAACATGTGTTTCTTCATCAAGGGGTTGCGCCTGAACTTAACACCAGTCTTTCTGCTGGATGCGATAAGAGCTGGAATGAACGACAAGCCTGCTGGACAATTGATGTTGATCAATACGGCCAATCAAGTGTTGAAGGTATTTCCGTTGCAGGCGATGCAAGTTCAATAGCCGGTGGCGTTGCGGCAGCACAAAGAGGCTCGATTGCCGCACTCAACATGCTTTACACTCTTAACCTAATCTCAAGTAGCGATAGAGAGGCTTTATCAAAACCCTTCAAAAAGAAACTAAGCAAGGAGATGAATGCAAGGCCATTTATTGACGCTTTATTTAAACCGCATTTGCGTTATCGAGTGCCACAAGATAGTAGGACAATTGTGTGCCGATGCGAGGAAGTGACGCTGGCTCAAATTAAAGAGTCGATAAACGTGGGCTGCAAAGGCCCAAGTCAACTCAAAAGTTTCACACGCTGCGGCATGGGGCCTTGTCAGGGTAGACTTTGCGGCTTAAGTGTGACCGAAATACTTACAAAGGAGCTGGGGGTTAGAGAAGAGCAAGTGGGTTATTACAATATTCGTCCACCCATCAAACCCGTTACTTTGGCTGAATTGGCAAGTCTTGATGGATCCTAATCTTGAAACACCCTAACAAGGCCTGCAGCCTTGTGTTTGGTTTCTTCCAATTCTCGCTCAGGAATTGAGTCATAAACAATGCCAGCACCAGCCCTGAAGGTAAGTGTTTTCCTCGTTTGTACAAAGCTTCTAATCAAGATATTAAAATCGATCTTTCCATCTTGACTGATGTAGCCCAATGAGCCTGTATAAGCACCTCTTGGCATTTGTTCTAACTCGCTAATAATTTGCATGCACCTAACTTTTGGGCAGCCGGTAATTGTACCGCCCGGGAACAGGGCTCTAATTAAGTCCTTAACACCAACACCCTCTCTAACTTTACCTTTGATGTTGGAAACAATATGATGAACATAGGGGTAGGTCTCCAGTGTCATTACCTCATTCACATAAACACTGCCGTATTCGCACACCCTGCCCATGTCGTTACGCTCTAAATCAAGCAGCATAATATGCTCCGCCTGTTCTTTAGGGTGATTAATAAGGTGCTGCTTTTGCGCCTCATCCTCACTACCTTCTCCCCGGGGATGGGTGCCGGCAATTGGTCTAGTCTGCACAACACCATCTTGTACGCTGAATAGTCTTTCCGGTGAAGATGAGATAATGGAAAAATTTTGGTATTGAACCAAAGCAGAGAATGGTGCTGGATTCGCTTTTCGCAAGGCATTATAGATAATTGCAGAATCCATTTCATCATCCAGCTCATATTGCCATTGTCTCGACAAGTTAACCTGGAAAACGTCACCAGCCATAATGTAGTCACGAGACGACTTTACACCATTAACAAACTTATCTTCATTTTCCTCGGTAAGCTCACCAGAAACTTGTTTCGTCGGAATTGCGTTGACGGCTTTAACATCCGCCAAAATTTGATCGATACGCTCTTCGGAGTCGTACTGATCAACAAGGTAGTAAGCACCCTCCTGGTGGTCTACAATAATAGCACTTGGGATTTCCACAGCATAAGCAATGGGCAAGTCAGAAGTGTGTAGATCGTCCTTCAGAGTAGGCTCTATTTGCCCAATTAACTCATAAGAAAGATAAACAAACCAACCGCCAGAAAATGGCAAATCGGATGATTGATGATCGTTTTTTAACTTGGATTCAAGTTCAGAAAGGAAGTTGAAATCAGCAAAGTCATTAAGGACAATGCTTTGCCCCGGAAAGGCAAATAAAATTGAATAACGATTGATATCGTTGTGGTGTACACTTTCCAACAGAAAAGGATAACGCTCTTTATCGTAATAACAAAGAGCAGCCAGGTCAACGGCGGCAATTTCTTGTACTAACACTTTATTAAGATTCAGAGGTTAGTGCTTGCAACTCTTTAAGCTTACTTTCTGCCTTGATGTGCAAAGAGTGTGTCGGAAATTTATCCAGCATTTCAGAAAGCATCATTTTTGCAGCCTCAATCTCAGCCAGCTCCACTAATGTTTGCGCAAGCTCGTACATAGAATTTGCATACTTTGGATGCAGTGGATTCTCTTGCTGAAATTGAACGAAAACTGCTTTGGCTTCATCGTAGGACTCTTTGGCATAAAAAGCCCTGCCTAGCCAATATTGCGCGTCTGCAGCGTTCTTGTAGTCGGAGTATCTTGCAAGATAATCATTAAACAGTGCAATTGCTGCATCGTGAGCACCAAAAATCAATTGTTTCCTGCCATCGGCGTAAAGCGTTGACGCTTTGTCTTCGTTTTCTTTTTGAGTGACAATAACTTCTTCAATGATTTTATTAGTTGCACCAACTTCAAGTATTTTGAAAAGCTCTTCAATTTGTTGGCTGGAAACTTTTTGCGCCTCTTGCAGCAACTCAATTTGGTTTTTTAAGATGTTGTTCTCATTAACCAAATAGTTGATCTCTTGATGCATACTAAGAATTGCAGCATCAACATCAACAGAAACTTCATCCGCTTGAACAGCGGATGAAATAAAAATCATAACAGACGAAAAACTTAAGACGAAGAACTTTCTCATGGGTATCTATTGTATGTTTAAGAAAGCCGGTCTAAGAGGTTACTGGTAGATAAATTCAACACGGCGGTTTTTCTGCCAGCTGTCTTCGTCATGAGTAAAGGCAATGGGCTGCTCTTCACCAAAACTAACCACTTCAACTCTATTTTCAAGTCCGTACAAACCAAGTACTTCTTTCACGCTTAAGGCGCGATTTTCACCCAAGGCTAAGTTGTATTCTCTTGTACCCCTTTCATCCGCATGGCCTTCAAGTTTGAGTGAAATTCCTGGGTTGTTTCTCATAAAATTAGCGTGATCGATAATGACCTGGGTTGCCTCTTCATCAATTTCGGTATCGTCGTAAGAAAAATACAGCACAAATGAAACACCTGCATCTTCAAGCGTTTCTACCGCAACTTCAGTCTCAGTTTGTGCGCGTGTTTGCTCTTCCGAGCTTACACCAGAATCCGTAAGATCTTCGCCTGAGAAACTGCCGCTTTCATCATCCAACATTAATACAGAATCACTCAAGTCCTCAACTTCAACAGCTGGGTCCGAAGGGTTGATTAAATCAAGGAATTTGTCACCCAAGTCTTGGATTGATATTCCGGCACAAGAGCTTAAAAAAATTACGCTTGTGAGTAAGATGATTTTTTTTGTCATTATTGTTATCCTTATTTTGAGTAATTAGACCAGTTTGGTTCGCGGACTTCCGCCCCATTTTGCGCCAACTCGACAATCTGGTTATTGTGTAGTGAAATCACGGAAAGCACGCCTTTGTTGTTGCGATTCGTTGCAAAAATAATCATACCACCATTTGGTGAAAAATAGGGCGACTCATCCAACTTATTTTGCGTCAAAATAGTAAGATCTCGGGTTTTAATATCAAGCAAAGCAACTCGATAATCCTTGCCAA
Source organism: Candidatus Thioglobus sp. (assembly GCA_012959965.1). Classification (GTDB taxonomy): domain Bacteria; phylum Pseudomonadota; class Gammaproteobacteria; order PS1; family Pseudothioglobaceae; genus Pseudothioglobus. The sequence continues at coordinate 5,895 of DUCF01000056.1, forward strand.
CACGGTGCACCAGCGCTAAAGCTTTGCCATCTGGAGAGAAGACCGGTTTTGCATTGTAGCTACCTTCGAAGGTAGCGCGTTTAACCTTGCCATTGGTTAGATCTTTTATATAGATTTGAACTTGGCCAGAGCGATTTGAAGTAAAGGCGATGCTCTTACCATCAGGCGAGAAATTTGCTTCAGTGTCAATAGCGATATCTTTTGTTAGTCTAATTAATTTCTTACTTTCAAGTTGGTAAAAATAAAGATCCTTGTTGCCCTCTCTCGAAATGGTTAACACCAAGCCTTGGCCATTTGGGTGCCAGCTTGGCGCAGACGCAATACCGTCGAATCTTGGTAATTTTATTGACTTAACACGCATAAACGGATACTGAATAAACACTTCCGAGCGGCCATTTTTAAATGATACGTAGGCAATTTTCTTTTGATCGGGTGACCAAGCAGGTGAAAGAATTGGATATGAAGACTTAACCACAGTTTGCGCGTTATGACCGTCAGCATCAGCAATCTCAAGTTGGTAAACTCTGTCCTTGTTTTCATCATTGGTCACTGTTACATAGGTAAGACGCGTGTCAAACGAGCCTTTTTGACCAAGTAAAACGTTGTAAATTTTGTCGCTTAAATAGTGCGAAATTCTTCTAATGCCACTGTTGTGTACCGCAATTTTTTTGCCGTATAGGCGCTTTTTTGTGTAAATGTCATAAACATATATGTAGACATTAAAAACCTTACTACTGACTTTTTCTATCTTGCCAAAAACAATCGCATCTTTCTTTCTAGCCTTCCAATAACTAAAATCAATCTTATTGGTAATAACACCTTTTGAGCTTAGTGCGTTAAATTGACCCGAGCGATTTAAATTGTCACGAATAATGTCGGCAATTTGTGCGCCCTGTTCGGCATCGCCAATAACCTCAAATGGCGCAATAACAATTGGAAATGCGTTTTCTTCGGACTTAATAATCGTAACCTCTAATAACGCATAAGCAACCGTTGAGACGAGCGTTAAAAGTAGTGCTAGGGTTTTTAAAATTTTCATTCTTTTTCCTTGATCCAGTACATCTGAATAGCCTCTAGAACTCTTTCCCCACACTTCGTTTCACCAGCGTCAAATTCATCCAATCCAAGAACAAGATTCTGCAGGTCAACAAAATTAACTGTTTTAGGGTTGATTTCTGGATGGGATTCGTCCAGTGAGATAGCAATATCGAGTGAATCAAGCCAAGTCATCATAAGGGTATCAGACGATAATATATTGAAATAATAAGGGTTAATTTTAATCAATTGAGTTCGACTCAAGGGCTCTTTTTAATGTTTAATTTCGCCTTGCAGAAACAACTGTTGGGAGCTGCTTTAAACGATGCAGTACATTATTAAGCTGCACAACGTTATTCACATCAACAATTAAATTTACCGCTTTTTTAGAGTGCAGCATGGATTTTTGCTCTAGATGCTCAATGTTCACCTTAAGTTGCGCCAAGACATTGGCAATTGTCGCTAATACGCCGCTTTGATTCTCAACAACCACGCGAATAGGTACCTGGAACAATTCACTTTCATCGGACTTCCAATCAATTTCAAGCCACTGAGCGCTTTTGTTTTTTATGTGAGCAAGGTTTGAGCAGCTGTTCCGGTGCATCACCATGCCTTTTGTTGTTGTCAATATACCAGTGACGTGATCACCAGGTATGGGGTAACAGCAATGAGCAAAATTAATTGCCATACCCTTGGTTTTGTGAATAGTGAGTGCATTAATTGCAGTTTTTCCAGCATGCTGAGTAAGGTGATTAACAACCACCGCAACAAAAATTTCAGAAAGACCCACTTTAATATAAAGATCTCTTGAGGTGGAGCAGTGCAGTTCTGCTAAGCAATCGGCCCATCTTTGTTTAGAGATACTTGAAATTTTAATTTTCTGAAATTCAAGGGCATCGGTAATTAAGTGCTTGCCCAGTTTGGCTAAATCAGTTTTGGAATTCTCCTTCAGTTGCGCCTTGATTGCAGATTTGGCCTTAGGCGTAACCACCATGCTCAACCAGCTTGGCTTGGGCTTAACGAATCGACTGGTAATAATCTCAACCGTCTGACCTGTTTTGAGCTCCGTTGACAGCGGCGCAGAATTGCCATTAATCGTTGCTTTTTGCGTCCTCTTGCCAACATTGGTATGTACTGCGTACGCAAAATCAAGTACCGTTGCTCTGAGGGGTAATTGAATAATTTCACCCGTTGGGGTAAACACCAAAACCTCGTTGGGAAATAAGTCTGCTTTCGTACCCTCAAGAAAATCAGAAGAAGAGTCGGCAGTTTTCTGAAGATCTAGCAGAGAGCCTAGCCAGTTTTGCGCCAGTTTTTCAGACGGCTCGACGGTGCTCTTATAATGCCAATGAGCGGCAATGCCATATTCTGAAATAAAGTGCATCTCTTTTGAGCGAATTTGCACCTCAATAAACATGTTTCTCGGACCCAGCAAAACGGTATGTAGTGATTGATAACTGTTGGATTTTGGTACAGCAATATAATCTTTAAACTTTTGCGGTAAAGGCTTATATAGGCTGTGCAAAATACCCAACGCTTGATAGCAATCCTTTGTTTCATCAACAATCACTCGAAAAGCGTGCATATCCAACACTTCCGAGAACTTCAGCGACTTGTCCTTCATTTTATTGTAAATACTGCAGGGTTGTTTTTGTCTGCCCTCAATACTGGCCTGAATACCCTCAAATGTCAGTCTATTTTCTATCTCAGACTGAACAAGAGCAATGGTCTTTTTCTGATTGCCATATTGCTTGCTTATCTTGCGCTTTAGAATAAGATGTCTACGAGGATGGAGTATTTCAAAGCAAAGATCGTCCAGCTCAACTCGAATACTGTGCAAGCCCAGTCGGCGTGCAATAGGTGCATGAAGCTCTGTTGTTTCAAGTGCTTTTTTAATCTGATTTTCGCGCTTCATTGCGCCCAAAGTGCGCATATTATGTAAGCGGTCTGCCAGCTTAATGATCATCACCCTCATATCTTTTGACATGGCAAAAAACAACTTCTGGAAGTTTTTAGCTTGTTTGTGTGAACCTGAATTAAATTCTAGATTGGTTAGGTTGGACACACCTTCAACAATGTGCGCTATTTGCTCGCCAAATTCTGTAGCAATATCTTCCTTTGTTACGGCTGTGTCTTCTATGCAATCGTGCAGAATGGCGGCAACAATACAATAATAATCCAAATTAAGCTCTGCCAATATAAGGGCCACTGCTATTGGATGATGGATGTAGGCCTCACCTGAACGACGAAACTGACCTTTATGGGCCGACTCAGCAAGCTTATGCGCTTTTTTTACAAGCTTAACCTCTGCTTTTGAGAGGTAAGTATCGAGCACAGAGCACAGATCACCGATGACGGTTTTTTTTTGAAAAAAAGCGATTGCCATTGAAAAATATTAATTACAATTATTATGGGTATTATAAGCAGCTGACTTGGCAAAAAGCCAGTTTATACAAAGGTTTCTATCCCTTGTTGAGCCTAGTATAATTCCACTCATAAGCTTAATAAAAATCCAACTCTTTATGAAAAAAATAATTCCTGTCATTGTTCTTTTGTCTATTTTTCTAAGTGGCTGTGGCTCGCTTTTTGCAGAAAAAAAAGTTGAGAGAGGTGTGTTGGTAGACGGTCAAACACCGAAAGCACTTTACGACTTAGCGCAGGAGAAGTTAAGCTCGGGCTCAAACACCCAGGCGATTGAATACTACGAACAAATTCTGGCGGCTTATCCGGGCTCAAAATACGCCATGCAGGCGCAATTGGATATTGCTTATGGCTATTATAAGCGCGAAGAATACACCAGCGCTCTAGCGCAATTGGACGATTTTATTAAGCGCTATCCTTCACACACCTCAACGCCTTATGCTCACTATTTACGATGTAAATCCTTTGAAGACATTTCCCGCTCTTTTCTTGACGACTTAATAACCGACAAAGCCGAAAGAGATGTGCAGAGTGTTAAGGATGCCTATCTTTGTTACACGGGTCTTATCGGTGAATTCCCTCAGACTAACTACGCCGAAGATGGCAAAGTTAAACTGGTAGGATTAAAAAATGCACTCGCCAGACATGAGTTTTACGTTGCCCAATACTATACCAACAACAAATCAAATATCGCTGCCATCAATCGCTGCAAGTACCTTATCGAGCACTTTCCAAAGACACCCTCAGTTCCCGATGCGCTGCATTTAATGGCTTATAATTATGATGCTATTGGTGCCATCAAACTGGCCGAAGACGCGAGGTCTGTGCTCAATGCCAGTTACCCTGGCTACGCAGCAGAATACAAATTAGATAATTAACCACTGACCCTTATGAATTCAAAGGAGCGGCTTTTTGCCTTAAAGGTGTCGCTAGTCATGGCGACTCGAATGCTTGGCCTGTTCATGCTCTTTCCGGTGATGAGTGTGTACGCTGGTGGTTATTCAAGTACCACACCCCTCTTAATCGGCTTGGCAATTGGCGTATATGGCTTGACACAAGCTTGCCTGCAAATACCTTTTGGTTATCTGTCGGACCGTTTTGGGCGCAAGCCTATGTTATTTGTTGGTCTCAGCCTTTTTTTGCTGGGAAGTATTGTCGCTGCAAGCGCCACAGACATACTCTTTGTTGTTATTGGTAGAGCCTTACAGGGTGGCGGTGCAATTTCTGCGGTATTGATGGCTTTTTTAGCGGATCTTGTCTCAAAGGAAAATCGCGCAAAAGCCAATGCTTTTGTTGGCTTTCAAATTGGTCTGGCCTTTATGTTGTCCCTGTTAATTGGCCCAATCATTGCCTCAAGTGCAGGTATGTCCGGCTTGTTCTGGGTGATAGCCGGCCTTTCGGTTGTTGCAATGTTTATTGTTTTTACTTTTCCTAGTGTAAAGCCAATTAGCTATTACAAATTATCTCTGTCTGCTTTTAAAGAAATATTAAATCCACAGCTGATGCGCTTAGATTTTAGTGTTTTTAGCTTGCACCTAATTCTTGCCTGCGGCTTTATCGTGATGCCATTGTTGCTTATTGAAAACAACATCGTTGCAATCGAGGACAATTGGCAGCTCTATCTACCGGCCATTATTATCTCTTTTATTGGCATGGCACCACTGATTATTGCCTCAGAAAAATACAAAAAAACCAAGCTTACTTTACTACTCAGTATTGGTTTATTAATCATCAGTCAAGCGCTGTTTTTCAGTCTTGATTTAAGCATGGGTATTTTTCTTATTTTGCTGTCACTTTTCTTTATTGCTTTTAATGCCGTTGAAGCCATTCTTCCTTCGCTTTTATCTAGGACCGCAGGAGCTTCAAAACGCGGCCTAGCAATGGGTGTCTTCTCCACCTCGCAGTTCCTTGGGACATTTATTGGTGGTGCAATTGGTGGACTTATTTATGACATTTTTGACTTGAATAGTGTATTCTTATTGACCATATTTATGGCAATAATTTGGTGGCTGGTTATTCTAACAATGCCATCCAAAAACAACACAACGGAGAAGTAGTTATGGCGGGAATTAATAAAGTAATTTTGGTTGGAAATCTAGGCGCAAAACCAGAGGTTAAATACGCCTCAAATGGTAATGCCATTGCCAATCTTTCTGTTGCCACAAGCGACTCGTGGACAGACAAAAATACCGGTCAAAAGCAAGAAAGAACAGAATGGCACAGGGTTTCTCTTTTTGGAAAACTCGCCGAAATTGCAGGCCAATATCTCGATAAGGGCTCAAAAGTCTACGTTGAGGGCAAGCTACAAACGCGTAAATGGCAAGATCAAAACGGCCAAGATCGTTACACAACGGAGGTTGTTGTTAGTGGTTTTAACGGCACTTTACAAATGCTGGATCGTCGTGATGACGCGGGTGGAGCTCCTTCGGTGCCGAGACAGAATGCGCCTGCCCAGGCTGCACCGACAATTACACCGGTAGCAAATGATGATTTTGAGGACGATATCCCGTTTTAAAAAACAACCCCTCTAAGAATTCCAATCCCCTTTAAATAGGGGATTTTTTTACCCTCAGCAAGCAAACCTTACTCAGTTTTCAAAGGGGTGTCGTTAGCCTCTAAAACAACAAAAGCAACAGCATTTTGACTCTCATCAGAGATGCTTAGGTGAGCTTGTTTAATGTTGGTATTAACCAAATACAGTCTTAACTTCTCACTGGGAATAAAATGCGGCTTACCTTTGTCGTTGTTTCTAACGGTAAGATCCTGAAAACCAACCACTCGACCGATACCTGTGCCCAGCGCCTTCGCAAAAGCTTCTTTGGCGGCAAAACGCTTGGCAAAAAAAGCGGGGCTATCTGCTTTATTAGCAAACAATAATTGCTCGTGTTCGGTCAATACTCTTTTGACAAAACCCTCTCTATTCTTTTTGAGAATGTGCGCTATTCGCTTGATATCAACAATATCTGTTCCAATACCGTAAATCATTGTCTAAGTCCTAATGGTAATAATATGAATATAATGTTTAGCTTTATTATCGTAATGCCTGAACAAAATCTAAGAGTCACCGATTGTCCCACGACGATTTTTTGAAAATATTAGGGTGATAAAGATGAGCGTTAGATTTGTGTTGCCTCTGTTGGGATTTAGGCATTCCTCGCCTCCAGCATAATGGCTTTCATTTCACGTGTCGCTTCAGCCAAGCCAACAAACATCGCTCTAGCAACAATCGAGTGGCCAATATTGAGCTCTACAAGCTCGCTCAATGCCGCGATTCTCCCTGTATTCCCAAGTGTCAGACCGTGTCCGGCATTTACTTGTAAGCCAATGCTATGCGCGTAAGTTGAGGCATCTTTGATCTTCTGGAAACAATCATTGCGCGATTGCTCATCTACGGCATCCGCATAATGGCCGGTATGAATTTCAATCACCGGGGCGCCACATTCTTTGGCGGCATCTATTTGATCGTTATCGGCATCAATGAACAATGAAACTCTAATATTGTCTTCAGCAAGTCTTTGACACACTTCGCGCATTCTTGGCATTTGTGAAGCTACGTCAAGGCCGCCTTCGGTTGTCAGCTCTTCGCGTTTTTCAGGCACCAGACAACAATCTTCAGGCTTAATATTTGCCGCAATAGAAAGCATTTCATTAGTTGCCGCCATCTCTAGATTCATTTTTGTCTTTAATGAGCGACGCATCAGTTCGACATCGCTATCATTAATGTGGCGGCGATCCTCCCTTAGATGCAAAGTAATACTATCCGCGCCTGCTTGCTCACAAATTAAAGCTGCCTCAACTGGACAGGGATAAATGGTTCCTCTAGCCTCTCTTAAAGTGGCTATATGATCGATATTAACGCCTAAATACATACTTATAATCTCAATTAACTAACAACAAACAACTCTCTGCTTTTAAGGGGTTTTTCACCCAAAAGCGTTCGCAATCTTTGGCGGTTTAGACCTTTGGCTATTTTTAGCTCTTTAGTGCTTAAGTGCTCAGTTGTATCACTGGCAAATTTAAGCAATATTTCGCCGGGAATTTTACCATTCGCATGACGAACAAAACCCTCTTGCTCGACAAAATGATAATTCATTGTCGGACTGATTGGCTCGCCTGAGTAATCACAGCGAAAATCAAGACCGTAGCCCAACTCTTCTAGTAACTGGTTCTCGAACAATCTAAGAGTCAACTGCTGTTCGCCATCCGGCGCCCGACTTATACTTTCTACAAATTTTTGATAGCCTAAAAAAACTCCTGGGTGTGCCTCGGCCTCGGGCAAAAGACGAGACAGTATCTCATTAGCGTACATGGCCAGCACTAAATCGTTCCCCAGTAACCGTCTGGGTACGTCATGGCTTTCAGTGTTTGCTAACGTCTTAAGCTCCCCTCTGCCTTTGAAGGAGATTTTTAAGCACTGAAACATTTGAATTGGTGTTTTGTTTTTTCGAATACCACGAGCAACAAGCCGTATTTTGCCGTAATCACGGGTTAAAAAATCCAGCAATAACGAGCTGCCCTGGTACGTACGTCTATGAAGTAAAAATGCTGGTGTTAGCTCAATATTAGTCATAACCTAGGGAAGCAAGCGCCCTTTTGTCATCCGACCACCCTTGTCGCACTTTTACCCATAATTCTAAAAACACTTTTTTCTCTAAAAAACCCTCAATACTGATTCGCGACTCTTCACCAATCTTTTTCAAAACCGCACCTTTGTGGCCAATAACAATGCTTTTTTGTGACGCCTTGTCAACGAAAATTCGAGCAGCAATACGATACATGCGGCCATCCAATTCAAATTTTTCAATTTCAACGGTCAAATCGTAGGGCAACTCATTTGATAAATTTCTCATCAATTTTTCGCGAATAAACTCAGCAACAACAAATTTTTCCGAGCGGTCGGTAATATAATCGGCGTCGAAAATAGCCTCTCGCTGTGGAAGATACTTAAGAATAAGTGAGCGTAGTGCGCTGGAGTGTGCCTTTTTAAAAGCAGAAAGTGGAAACACCTCCGTAGCCTGATACTTGTCACTGAGCTTTTGTAAAAACGGCAAGACTTGATCGTTCTTCTCTAATTTGTCAATCTTGTTCACACAAAGCACAACCGGCACATCAACTTTACCAATATGCTCTAAAACGCGCTCGTCCTCTTTTGTCCATTTTCCCGCCTCAACCAACCACAGAATCATGTCAACATCATTAAAGGTCGAGCTTGCCGCTCTATTCATGTAAGCGTTGATTGCCTTTTTACTACCAATATGAATGCCTGGCGTGTCAACAAAAACCATTTGATAATCATCGGTCGTATCAATAGCGTGAATACGGTGTCTTGTGGTTTGTGGTCGATGCGAAGTAATTGAGAGTTTCTGCCCAATCAGTTCGTTTGTTAAGGTTGATTTGCCAACGTTCGGTCTCCCAACAATGGCGATAAATCCAGCTTGATAACTCATTGTGTTAATTTCTCCAGTAATGATTCAGCGCAAGCCTGTTCAGCGCGCTTGATACTTTTTGCATTTTTTTCGACGCAAAGACTGTCCTCGCCCAAAGTACATCGCACATAAAAAACAGCATTATGGTCTTGACCTGTGGTTTTGAGTAATTCGTAACTCGGCAAGATCAAGCCTCTTTTTTGCAAGAATTCTTGCAATTGCGTCTTAAAGTCCTTGAGCGAGTCCGTTGGGCTTGTTTCGTCAAGCAGGCTCTTAAAGAGAGTCAGAACCACCTGATTTGTTGTCAAATAATCGGAATCAATAAAAATTGCACCAAATATTGCCTCAAGCGTGTCCGCCTGGATCGAATCTCTGCGAAAACCGCCACTTTTTAACTCCCCCTGACCAAGGATCAGGAAATCAGACAAATCGATGGTTTTGGCCAATTTTGCCAGTGTTTGACCTCGAACTAGGTGTGAGCGCAGTCTTGAGAGCTGACCTTCATCAATTTTGGGAAAGCGTTGAAACAATTCGCCTGAAATAATACACCCAAGAACACTGTCACCCAAAAACTCCAACCTTTCATTATTGTTATTACCGACACTGCGATGCGTCAACGCTCGCTTTAGAAGCGCAACGTCGTTAAACTCGTAGCCTATACTTTTTTGTAATTTAATCATTAAATTCATTAACTAAACCGCAACCGGTGCCTTAATTGGCTCGTCATAAAGATAATCTTTGAACTCAAAATCTTCATATCGATAATCAAAAATACTGTCAGCTTTACGGTGAATAAGTAACTTTGGCAATGCTTTGGGTACACGACGTAATTGGGTTTCTACTTGTTCACAATGATTGGAGTAAACATGGCAATCGCCACCACTCCAAATAAAATCGCCAACTTCAAGATTGCATTGCTGCGCAACCATGTGTGTCAACAGCGCATACGAGGCGATATTAAAAGGCACGCCTAGGAAAATATCAGCACTACGCTGATAAAGCTGACACGACAGTTTGTTATCGGCAACATAGAATTGGAAGAAAGCATGGCACGGCGGTAAAGCCATATTACTAAGTTCGCCAACATTCCAGCTAGAGACAATAATTCTTCTGGAGTCGGGGGATTTCTTGATTTGCTTGATGACTTCACTTATTTGGTCAATTTTCTCACCTTTGGCATTTTGCCAAGAGCGCCACTGGGCCCCATAAACCGGCCCGAGCTCGCCATTTTTATCTGCCCACTCGTTCCAAATATTGACTTTATTATCGGTTAAATAGCGAATATTGGTGTCACCCCTTAAAAACCAAAGAAGCTCGTGCACAACCGATGGCAAGTGTATGCGCTTGGTTGTCACTAAAGGAAAACCCTCTTGCAAGTTAAAACGCATTTGGTGACCAAAAACACTGACCGTGCCAGTGCCGGTGCGATCAGTTTTAACCGTACCCCGTTCTTTAACCAATCTCAAAAAATCCAAATATTGTTTCATGCGGTTTTGTTTGTGTTGTTTGCTTTATAAAATAGATAGGCGCCAATAATAATCATTGGTAAGCTCAATAATTGCCCCATCGTTAGCCAGCCAAACGCCAAATAACCCAGCTGAGCATCGGGCACCCTTACAAATTCAATTATAAATCTAAAGAACCCGTACAAGGTTAGAAAAATAGCGGAGGTTGTCATTAGTGGACGCGGTTTTTTTGTATAAACCCACAAAACAATAAACAACACAATACCCTCTAAAAACCCTTCGTACAGTTGCGAGGGATAACGTACAGCCCACTCACCACTTTGGTCGGGGCCATAAACGCCGAATACACTGGTTGTCACTTTACCCCACAACTCAGCATTGATGTAGTTGCCGATTCGACCAAAAGCCAAACCGAGAGGCACTAATGGCGCAACAAAGTCCATCGTCTCAAAAAATGTTTTCTGTGATTTTCGATTAAAAATTAAAGCAGCAACAAGAACACCAATAAAACCACCATGAAAAGACATTCCGCCGCCTTGAAAATCAAAAAATGTCAGTGGATTGGAAGCGAACGACGATAGATTATAGAAAATTAAATAACCCAATCGTCCACCCAAAACCGCGCCTAAGGCGCCATAAAAAATCAAATCCTCAATTTGTTTGCGAGTCCAGCCGGTGTTTGTTTTCAGCCTTACACTCGCCAATAAATAGACCGAGATAAAAGCGAGCAAATACATCACCCCATACCAATGCACTTGCACAACACCAAGGTCTAGAATAACGGGGTCAATAACCGTGTATTTCATAGGGGTTTAGATTGGTGCGTCCGAGGTGATTCGAACACCCGACATTCGGCTTCGGAGACCGACACTCTATCCAGCTGAGCTACGGACGCATTATTGGAGGCTTGGGTGAAGCTTGTGTTTATCAATAGTTAGGAGCTGTTAGAAAAGGATTCTTGAGTTATTTCCAAGATAAATTATCTCATTTACTACAGATACAATTATAGGCTGAAATATGCATTTCTTTTGTCGAAGTGTACTAAAAGTGTACGATTTTTATCGCGTTAAATTAGGCGGGTTTTGACAGGCATTTAGTTCCAATGTACTGAAATACTAACAAGACCACCCTCACTCTTACATTCTTGCTGGATTGCACCCCGGGGGACCCAATGATAATCTTGCAGTAATAGATAAACTGTCACACGCATATGAGATGAAGTTTTGAATTCAGTAAACTTTAGTTTTCCTCGGCGGATGCGAGTGATGCATCAATGGCTGCATGTGTCGCGTCATTTTTAGCATCCAATGCTGCCAACTCTCGATTTCGCCTTTCAGTGAAAATCTCATCAACAGCGCTATCGTATTCATCTTCAACAGGCTGGATGGTTTGCTCGTACAATGTTCTTGCCACCACGGTAGTAACGATATAAATTTCAGTTGCTGCATTTATTGCAGCTCTCCACTCCTCCGAAAATTCACTAACAGCTTCTTGCCACTCTTGTGTTGGAGTGCTCTGACTTCCCTGAATAAGTTTAAGCTCTTCAAATGGAGCAATCGCTTCCTGATAAATTGTATCAGCCTCAATTATTGCCAACTCTAAGATTAGTTGTTGAGATTCGGTCTGTTGGTTGTATAGCTCTTCTGCTGCAGCGATAATAGGACTATTTTGGTAGTCATCATACACAGGCTCCCATTTTGCTGTAGCAATAGCCTGGATTTCCTTCATAACAATATCATAAGCCGCTTTAATGGCAGCAATTTTGTCATCTAAGGTTTGAGCAGAACTAGCTGCTTGGGATATTGCATCAATCCCATTGGCTATTTCTTCATCAATTGCTGCTTCATATCCATCGTGCCAATCAAATTCTTCAGTATTTTCGTCTGTAGTCTTCCACTCGTCAGGCTTGGCTTTCTTACGAGACAATCCATTCTCTGCAAAAGAACTACCATTGTTGTTTTCCCTTAGCAGAATCAGCATTTCCTTTCTCTCGGTTTTAGTCATTTTGGCAACATCTTCGGATGCTTTTTGCCAGTCACTCGCTACTTTTTCTTTTATTTGAGCAACTACCGCTTTACTAAGCTGCTTGGTTTGAAGGTTAGCATCAGAAGAGGTGGCTTTTATGTCTGCGTTGTTTTCTATGCCTAAATTAGTAGCGCCAGCTTCATTCAACAAGTTCTCTATATTTTCAAGAGCTTTGGCTGATTTATCCGAGGTTGTACGGGGACAAGTCCAGAAAGAACCGTCCTCATTACAAATACATCCCGTCCCGCCTACATCCAGCACGCCAGGAGCACAAGGCGAATCTGGAAAGGATACGGACGCTACATCTCTAGTACCCGAACCCGGCAGCTCGTTGTCGTTATCTGGCACTGAAACAGTGGTGGGTTGCGTTAACGTTGGGTTGGAGATAATCATTCGATTCGTCAAGGTCGCACCGCCGATTTCAGGCTCAAGTCTGTATACGACTTCATTTTCCTGCCATACATCTTCTGCTGTGTAGGTGAAGAGAATATCATTGCCATCTACATCACCCGATTCATCATTTTTCTTAATATCTACTTTTTGCTGCGCCTTTCCCTCTGTCAGTTTCATCTGTGTCTGTGTCTGCGCTCTTAATTCAGCCACTGTTTTGGCTAATGCTTCAACTGTTTCTTCAGTCATAGCCTGTAATGCCTTTTTATCAGCTACAGCAGCTACTTCTTTTTCTCTATCTTTTACCTCCTTTTCTTCTTGCTCTTCGATATCAACTTTAGAATCTTCAATAGAACTTAATTTTGGCTCATACACAACATATGGTTCTTTTTTTGTTTTTTTAACATCCCTATAAGCTGTGTACTCCTCTGTCCTAGTTTTGGTTACCTCTCTATGCTTAGTAACCTCTATACTTTCCATGACAGCATAAGGCTCTTTAAATACCTTTCTAACAGTTCGTGTTGCAGTATATTGTCGCGTCTCTGCCACCATTCGCGTTGCAGTATATGGCACTCTTTTGGTTACAGTTCGTGTTGCAGTGTATGGTTGCTTTTTCGTTACAGTTCGATAAGCGGTGTAAGGTACTTTTTTAGTCACATAACGATAGCTTGTAACAGTAGTGTCAAAAAATTTCTGGGTGTACGGCTCCTTGATAGTGATAGTTCTATAGGCTGTGTATTTCTCTTGTACTGTTACATCCCTATAGGCTGCATATTCCTCTTCAACCTCTTCTTCTCTATAGGCTGTATATTGCTGTGGCACCATTACAGTTCTATAAGCCTCATATTCCTCTTCAGCCATACGAACAACATCACGATACCTGGTGACTTTAACTTGTTCAGTTACAACGTAAGGTTCTTTAACGACATATGAAACAGTTCTAGTAGCGGTATATGGCTCTGAAACCACAAACTCTACAGTTCGGTATTTAGTTACAGCCATCATATCTTCAGCCACAACATTTTCACCTGATGCAGCATAGGTGGTAGGGACGATAAGCAGGCTAAATATAAGAGTAAGAAGAAGAAGTGGAGTTTTTTTCATAACAACCTGTTCTTGTTAGAGAATAGTACAAAAAAAAGAGCAACTGCCTGGTAGTCTATAACAACTGAGGTTGCAGGTCAAATATGGGTGTTATTTGTTAGGTGAACAGGCGCCTTGCAGTAATATATTTACTCACGCTCTCATATGAGATGAAGATTCAATTACTGCGGCGCTGTTAGGTTAGAGTCTGTACTGTAAACCGAGCGTGGTTAAACTTCCACCGTTTCCTGGTGTATAGCTAAGTCCAACTGCCATAGAGTCTGTTAACGACTGAGTCAAACCAAATCCGAAACCTATACCACCACCTGATAATGAAACCCCAAGGTTGGCGGAAACAGATGTTCTATCCGTAATCATTTTGTTTATTCCGGCGGAGAGTGACGTATTGTTCGCACTTCCAGAGCCTATCCCATCAAGAGTTAGGCTAAATTTGGCAAAGGAAACGCCAAAAATGAGGTCAGTGTCTATGCTTAACGGAGTGTGGTAGCCTATACCAAGTCCTGTGGCTGTTAAATCGCCTCCAGACTCAATATCGGTAGCAAAAGCGCCACTAATAATTAGACTTCCAGATGTAAACGAGCCTTCAAAATTGAGAAGAGTGCCACTTCCGACTCCGTCAATCTTAATAACTCCCATCCCTGCAGAAATGTAATTATATTTCATTGACGAGTTATCCTCGCTTGCAATAACAGCGCTTGCTGTAAATGCTAGCACAATTGCAAGTAGCTTAGTTTTCATACCCTCTCTCCTTTGTATATTTGCCAGTAAAAATAGCTATATTGTACATTGATTATATTATTGCAAATAAGGTTTGATTTGACATATAATCAAAAGAAATCTTCTGTATTTAGCGCCTGTATTCAATAACAAAAGTTGCCATTAAATACTTTGCAACATGCCTTGCACACCAAATCGATCGACCTTAATCATTACGGTCGATTGGTAGTATTTTATCAAGCTGTCGTCGTTAAGGACGATGTCAAAAATTTGCCAACGATTGTTCGCGTTTTTATGAAACCATAAGTCGAAATAAATACCCTGTTGAGAAAGACCACTGATATTAAGCTTGACGGAAATCTTTCCACCGAGTTCAGGCTTAGCAGAAACAAAGGCAAGCTTTAAAGTTTGCGATTGCACTAGCTTGTACAACAGTGTGTTAATCATGTTGTTTTTTAGTCTCAAGGCAAAGTACTGAGCTTCACTATTGCTCAGTTGTTGATTTGAGGGCATAACAAGCAACACTTCATTAGCAATAAAGCCGAAGTCAAATAACGGCACAACCTCTTCGAGCACTAACTTCTCCATTGACTCAGGAGAATAGGTTAGGCTTTGTGTTATTTGATTGAGACTGGTAATCGCATTTTGGATCGCATAAACAGGGCTATCCTCCACTTCGTCTGAGGCAGCAAAACTTTGAGAAAGCATCAGCGTCAAGATTAATGCAAAAGCAGAAAATCTCTTCATTTTATTCTCCATAATGGCCAAAGAAAACCAAGTAAAATCGATACAAATTATTCCCGTTCTACCCTATTATATTGACATTTAGCATAAGTAAATACTTATTATTATGACATTCTTGAGTCGCCCTTTTAAATCCACATTATTACTCTTAAGCCTTTTTATAACAGGGTTTGTTAATACTTGCTATGCAGACGAACAATACTCACCGCTCGAGTCCCCTGATTTTTTTAAAGAACTAAGCACCTTCACCACCGTTTACACCCAAATTAAGAAGTACTATGTTGATGAGGTGGATGATAAAACACTCTTTGAAAACGCCATTCAAGGCATGCTTGAGGGGCTGGACCCTTATTCAACACACCTTAATCCAGCCGACCAAGCGGATTTGGTAGAATCAACGATGGGCCAATTTGGCGGCCTGGGAATTGTTATCGCAACCCAAGGGGAGTTAATTCAGATTATCTCTCCAATTGATGACACCCCCGCTTATCGCGCCGGCCTCCAGGCGGGTGACCTGATTCTTAAAATAGATGATCAGTACGTTAGTGAAATTAATCTGCAAGATGGTGTCAAACTAATGCGTGGATTACCAGGTACAAAAGTCAGTCTGACGATTAGACGCGCAGATCAAGCGCCGTTTGAACTGGAAATCAAAAGAGAGATTATTACTATCACCTCTGTCAGGGGTTATCTTCTTGAAGACGGCATGGCTTACATTAGGATTTCGAACTTTCAACTGCCGAGCGCAAGGTTACTGAAAAAGCTTGTAGCAAAGCTAACACACCAGAATAATGGTGAGTTAAGCTCCCTTATATTGGATTTAAGAAACAATCCAGGCGGTGCGCTTGCTGCAGCAATCGATGTCTCAAACCTCTTTATTGACAGCACTGGCATTGTTGTTTACACCGAAGGCAGGGTTGATAATGCAAGTATGCGCTTTGATACTGAACGTGGTGATATTCTAAACGGTGCACCGATGATTACCCTGATTAACAAGGGTTCCGCCTCTGCCTCCGAAATCGTTGCTGGTGCCTTACAAGATCACAATCGCTCAATTATTATGGGGCAAACCTCATTTGGCAAAGGCTCTGTGCAGTCATTGATCGACCTAGAAGGCGGTTATGGGATGAAGCTCACCACAGCGCGCTTCTACACCCCATCTGGCAATGTCATTCAAGACAAGGGTATTAGCCCAGACATTACCCTTGAAAAGCCTACAATGGATGAAGTTGAGGAAGAGTCCGATACTGAGGAGATGCAGGATTCAGAAAATCATTTGAATGGAGATCCTACAAAGCTCAATGAGGACGAGATACTTGAAAGACAAGATGCCATTAAAGAAAAGACCGATAAGGAGGTTGTCGAATTCTTGTTACAAGACTATGGCGTCCAACAGGCCATGAGTCACTTAAGGGCGCTCACAACAACCAACATTATTTAATGGCCAAAGTTTTATCCGTTGCTAATCAAAAAGGTGGTGTGGGAAAAACAACCACTGCTGTCAACTTAAGCGCCGCGCTGAGCACTGTTAACAAACGCGTCCTGCTGGTTGATATTGACCCTCAGGGCAATGCCACCATGGGTTGTGGTATTGATAAATATACTCTGGAACACAGTATTTGCGAATTGCTACTAGACGAGTGCACGTTAGAACAAGCGATTATTGCTTCAGAAGATGCCTTAATTGATCTTATTGGCGCCAACACCGATTTGATTGCTGCCGAAGTTGCACTTCTCAAAGGTAATGGTAGCAAAACAAAACTAAAGAGTTTAGTCGACCAACAACGTGATAACTACGACTACATTATCATTGACTGCCCGCCTTCACTTAACATGCTTACTATTAACGCCTTTACCGCCAGTGATGGTATTGTTATTCCAATGCAATGTGAATACTACGCATTGGAAGGCTTAAGCTCACTGATTGAGACAATCACAAAAATACAAGCCACCAGTAATCCGAACCTTGAAATCTGTGGCATTATCAGGACCATGTACGACACTAGGAATAACCTCTCTAACGAGGTTTCTGTACAACTATCTCAACATTTTACTCACAAAGTATTTAAAACAATAATCCCTAGAAATGTAAAATTAGCCGAAGCACCCAGCTTTGGTGTCTCAGCAATTAACTACGCCAGATCCTCCAAAGGCGCTATCGCCTATGTTGCGTTGGCGAGTGAAATAATACGTAGAACACAGTAAACACTATGGCAAAAAAATCTAAATTAGGAAGAGGTCTGGACATATTATTAGGCCAGTCAGTTGAAAATCCAGCACGGGCTCACACCAATGACAAGCTGGTGCAAATGCAGCTCGATCGATTGCAGCGCGGTCAATTTCAGCCCCGCTCAAAATTCGACGGCTCAAAGCTAGATGAGCTAACGCAGTCCATTGCCTCTCAAGGCGTTATTCAGCCTTTGGTTGTTAGAGAAATCTCCGCCAATCAATATGAAATTATTGCTGGCGAGCGACGCTGGCGAGCCGCCAAACAAGCGGGGCTTGAGGAAGTACCCGTTGTAATTAGAAATATTGACGACCAAATGGCCTTGGCCATTGCGCTTATAGAAAACATTCAAAGGGAGTCATTAACGCCAATTGAGGAGGCAAAGGCGTTATCAAAACTTATTCAAGATTTTAATATGACACATGAAGAAGTGTCCAAAGTGGTTGGTAGATCTCGTTCTGCAGTGAGTAACTTGCTGCGCTTGTTAAAATTGAGTGACGCGATTAAAACCATGCTTGAAAGCGGTGAAATTGACATGGGTCATGCGCGAACCTTGCTACCGCTTCCCGATGACCTGCAAATTCAGTTGGCCCAAGAGATTGTCGCTAGAGGGTTGTCTGTAAGGCAAACAGAGGTATTGGTTAAGCAGGCACTTAATCCAAATCCAAAAAACATCAAAAAACCTAACCCTCAATGGCTAGAGATGACAGAATCTATCTCCAAAAGACTCAACTCCAAAGCTGAAATCAAACCCGGCAAAGGCGACACTGGAAAAATCATCATTCACTTCGACTCTAAAGAATCATTGGACAATATTTTCAAGAAGATTAAAGACTAATCAAAGCCACCAATTCTTGAGAATTGCATAGTGTTGTAATTGAAATCCCAATGCATCCATACACCTACCGCCTTACCGATAATATAACTCTCAGGAACAAAACCCCACACTCGTGAATCACTGCTATATGCCCTATTATCGCCCATCACGAAGTAATGCCCTTCTGGTACGGTTGTTTCCTCTAATTCTGGCGAATAGCCTCTAGGATGAAGTAGAATATCATGATTTCCACCCTCTATCTTTTCTCTAACAAGGTTATAGCCACTCATGGCGCGACCCGAATCAACACCCTTATAAGAGCCAATTTCACTGTAGTCAATCTCACTACCATTAATCGTTAAGTAGTCTCTTGTGTAACTGATGGTATCACCCGGAAGACCAATAATGCGCTTAATAAAGTCAGCACCCTTATAAGCTTTATCTTTTTTATAGTTAGGATATCTAAAGACCACAACATCACCACGCTCAGGTGCTGAAAACTCAATCAATTGAGTGTTGATAATTGGAAGCCTTAAGCCATAATCAAACTTATTAACAACAATAAAATCGCCAGTTAACAAGGTTGGCATCATCGAGTTTGATGGCACTCGAAACGGCTCAAAGACAAATCCGCGGAAGAGTATTACTAATATAAGAATAGGGAAGAATTCAATCGACCACTGCACAATTTTTGGTCGGTGCTTGTACTTTTCGTTTTTTGAAAATTTTAGAAAAATAAGAAAATATAAGAATTTACCCAAAGTCGATTGATTGGCACTTTGTGCGTCGTCACCACTTCTCTTGCTAGCAAAGAAAAGCAAGTCAACAATAACAATAACAAGGGCCAACACAAGGGCGGCAAACAAGTAAGTCACAACATCCCAGGCAAAGAATGACTCTGCGTTTGCAAGTACTCCTGAACTAATATCGTTGCTCATTTATTCATTTCCTAAAAATATTGGTTTGTATTATAACTGTGGAGCTTAACTTGTTTAGCTTGTCTCGCTGATGTTCATCCCAATCTTTGTGCACAGTTCGACAAAATTTGGAAAAGAAGTTTGCACGTTATCAACACCTTCGATTTGGATCTCGTGCTCGCATCTCAGTGAGGCGATTGCAAAAGACATCGATATACGATGATCGTGATGCGACTGAATCACGGAGCCTGGTTTGGAAAATTCACCGCCTTGAATGCGGATGCCGTCTTCCAATACTTCGTTCTCAATACCCAAAATATCAAGCCCATCGGCCATCACTTGGATGCGGTCCGACTCTTTAACGCGCAACTCCCTCGCGCCGGTTAAAACGGTTTCCCCTATGGCACAACTGGCCGCAATGAAAAGCGATGGAAACTCATCAATAGCAAGTGGCACTAAATTTTTCGGAATATTAATTCCTTTTAAGTTTGATGATTGCACACGAATATCAGCCACCAATTCACCGCCCGATACACGCTCGTTGCAAAGCGTAATATTACCACCCATCAATTTAAGTATATCAATCACGCCCGTACGAGTTGGGTTAATATTAACTGCTTCAAGAGTAATGTCAGAATCCTTAGCAATACACCCCGCCACCATAAAAAATGCAGAAGATGAGATGTCGCTAGGCACTTCAATATCACAAGCGGTTAGTTCGCCACCGCCAGTGAGTGAAATGCGACCATTGTCGGTTTTAACATCATAGCCAAAGCCTCTGAGCATTCGCTCTGTGTGATCTCGAGTGATACCACCTTCAGTTACAGAGGTTGTGCCCTGGGCGTATAGACCAGCCAATAAAAGGCAAGATTTAATTTGTGCAGAGGCAACAGGCAAGGTGTAATCAATTGCACTCAACTTTTGACCACCCTCAATAACCAATGGCGGCTTACCGTCTTGAGAGTCAATTTTTGCACCCATCGTGCTTAGAGGGTCAATCACTCTACCCATCGGTCTTTTAGAAAGCGACTCATCGCCATGCAGCTCACAATCAAAACTTTGCGCACTCAACAGGCCAGACATTAATCGCATTGAGGTGCCAGAATTTCCCAAATCTAGTGGGCTTGAAGGCGCTTTGAGTCCGTGCATGCCGACACCATGAATCGTCACATTTGAACCCTCTCGCTCAATTTTGACGCCCATATCTTGAAATGCTTTAAGTGTGGACAAAGCGTCCTCACCTTCTAAGAAGCCACTGACTTGAGTTACTCCGTTAGCGATTGAGCCAAGCATAATAGAGCGGTGTGAAATTGACTTGTCCCCAGGGACTTTAATCGTGCCTTTTAATGATTGTGCGGGTGATACTACAAAACTACTCATGCTTTCCTTTTGGGTCTCTATTTATACCAGCCACTGATCACGAGTGCTTTTTGCGTCTCGAAACAGGGTTTCTATTGCTGTTGTGTTTTCATTCTCTATCACATCGATCAAATTGTCTAATGTATCCCTATAACCTTTGATGTGCTTAACAATGGCTTCTTTGTTATTAAGGCAAATATCACGCCACATAATTGGATCGCCAGAAGCAATGCGAGAGAAATCTCTAAAGCCGCCCGCAGCATATAAGCTGGCGCTTGGGTTCTGAGAGATTAGATAATTCATAATTGAAAAAGCCAACATGTGCGGTAAATGAGACGTCATACCTAGCAGCTCATCGTGCGAGGCAGCACTCATCATATCAACAGTTGCACCGGCCGCTTGCCAAATACTTTTTACCGCTTCAACTGCTTCTGATGAGCTTGATTCGGTCGGTGTAATAATCACCTTTCTTCCCACAAACAAGTCACCATCACTAGCCTCAAAGCCACTTTTTTCTTTGCCAGCAATCGGGTGTGCTGGTACAAAATTACTTGGCAAGGAGCCAAAAACTGATTCTACAACCTTAATAACACTGGCCTTTGTACTGCCAACATCAGTAATAACCGTGGTCTCACTCAAATGCGGCTGAATACTTTTAAGAATAGATTCAAAGCTGCCGACCGGTGCCGCAATCACAACAATATCAGCACCATTAAGCGCCTCTTTAATATCGGTGGTGTAATCAGTAATAACGCCGTTATTTTGCGCCGCTTGTAGTCTCTGCGCATCTCGGCCAAAACCAACAACATGCATGGCTTGCTTACTACGAATTATCGCCTTGGCCAATGAACCACCAATTAAACCCACACCAACAATACAAACTTTATTCATCACAATACAGTTTCGAGCGCTTCAAGTAGGCGGGTGTTTTCAGCCTCAGTTCCAACTGAGACTCTGAGGTAATTTGGCATTTCAACCGGACGAACTATGACACCTTCTCTTAATAATTTCTCAAAAATATCATTTGCATTACTCACTTCAACAGCAACAAAATTTGCTGAAGATGCAATAAATATTAGGCCAAGTTTTGTGAAACCAGCCTCAAGCTGCTTAACGCCCGCGTTATTAACTTGAATCGATGTTTGTAAGTACTCAGCATCCGCTAAAGATGCAATAGCTGCACTTTGAGCAACGTGGTTAACGTTAAACGGCTCTCGCACCCTATTAATGTAGTCGGCAATTTCAGCGCTTGAGATTGCATAACCCACTCTAAGCCCCGCAAGACCGTAGGCCTTTGAAAAGGTGCGAGTGATAATTAAATTACTAAAAACACCAAGCCAGTCAATAGTGGGATCATCGGTATTCAAATATTCAATATAAGCTTGATCTAAAACCACAGGGATAGTTTTAGGGACTCTCTCCAAGAAACTGTACAACTCATCGTTAGAAAGCAATGTGCCTGTTGGGTTATTTGGATTGGCGACAAAAATTAATTTTGTGTTGTTGCTAACCATTGACAACATTGCCTCTAAATCGTGACCAAAATTCTTAGCTGGGGTGACTTTTGCAGTTGCGCCTAGTGCTTGCGTCGCCAAAGGATAAACAGGGAACGCATACTGGGAAAAAACCACCTCATCACTGGCCGCAGAGACAAACACTCGAGCAATCAGCTCAAGCACTTCATTGGAGCCATTGCCAAGCGTTAAGGTATCGATTGATACGCCAAGATGCACCCCTAATGCGCTCTTAAGGCTGAAGCCATTGCCATCGGGATAGCGATAAATTTCTGTAAGAGATTCTTTAATTGCCTCAACAACTTTTGCGCTAGCGCCTAAAGGATTTTCGTTGGAAGCCAGTTTGATAACCGTTTCAAGGCCAAGCTCACGTTTCAGCTCTTCTATTGGCTTGCCACCTTGATACGGTCTCAAGCCAAGAATGGATTTGCAAGCGTTCATAGTATAGCGACTGGGTAAGAGCCAAGGATGCTGAGTTTCGAGACATATTTTCCAACCTCTTTTAAAGCAGATTGAACATTGGCATCACTTTGATGGCCTTCTATATCAATGAAAAACAAGTACTCCCACTTGACACCGGGAATGGGATGTCTTGCTAATTGCAGCATATTTATATCATGCTTTTTAAATGGCTCAAGTAAATCGAAAAGCGCACCAGATTCGTGTTTTGTGACGACAAGTAATGAGGTCTTATCTTTGCCGCCAGCTGGCACAGAGTCTTTACCAATAGCAACAAATCGAGTGACGTTACCCGCCCTATCTTCAATATTTTTTGCCACACGTTGCAGGCCGTATAGGCCAAGTGCCGCTTCAGAAGCAATCGCTGCTGCATTGGACTCATCCTTAACCATACGTGCCGCCAACGCATTCGATGCGACAGCGCGCAATTCGACTTTAGGATGATGATTAGCTAGCCAGCGACGACATTGATCAAGTGCCTGTTGATGGGCATAAATTATTTTAATTTCTTGCGCCTGATCCTGCATCATTAGTTGATGAGAAATCGCAATTTCCACTTCACCACAAATGTGTAAATCATGACTGTAGAGCAAGTCCAACGTAGCGCCAATCACGCCGTTCGAGGAGTTTTCAATAGGCACGACACCGTAATGTGCGTTGTCCGTTTCCACTTGATGAAAAATCTCATCAATGTTGCCACAATCAAGCGTAGAAACAGCGTGACCAAAATGCTTCAATGCAGCCTCTTGAGTGAATGTGCCTTCAGGCCCCAAGAATGCAATCTTGAGCGGCTGCTCAAGTGCAAGACAAGCAGACATAATTTCACGAAAGATATGCCCTACGTCCTTATCTTTTAACAAGCTTTTATTGCGCTCAATAACCCGAGACAAAACTTGTGCCTCTCTCTCTGGACGATAAAATACACTCTGCGTATTGGTTTCTTTTTTAACCTTGGCAACTTCGGCCGCCAAATCTGCACGCGTTGCAATAAGCGCCTGAATGTTTTCGTCCAAGGCGTCAATTTTCATTCTTAAATCTTTTAAAGCTTGCTCTTTCATATCAGTTGTAAATTTTATTAGATTTGGGCGACTTATGTGCCTTCTTTAAGCCTGCATTCTTTCAAACTCTTTCATAAAGCTAACTAACGCTTCAACACCATCAAGCTCCATTGCATTATAGATGCTGGCACGCATGCCGCCAACCGCTTTGTGACCTTTTAACGCCAATAAACCTGCGTCAGATGCAGATTTAACAAACTGAGCATCAAGTTTAGCATCAGCGAGGAAGAACGGTACATTCATCCAAGAGCGGTAACGTGGCGCGATATTGTTTGAATAAAAATCAGACCGATCAATGGCTTGATACAACAATTGAGACTTTTGTTCGTTTTGCCTGGCAATTGCTTCGATACCACCCAACTCTTTAAGCCATTCAAAAACCAATGCTGCCGCATACCAAGCAAACGTGCACGGCGTGTTGTACATCGAATCGTTATGGGCTTGCGCTGCATAATCAAACATAACAGGTTGGCCAGCCATCACATCGCCAATTAAATCCTCTCTAACAATCACCACAGTTAAGCCTGCGGCGCCGATGTTCTTTTGCGCTCCAGCATAAATCACGCCAAATTTAGAGACGTCGATCGGCCGCGAAAGGATCGAAGATGACATATCGGCAACCACTGGCATAGCCACTTCAGGAATATAATCAAACTCCAAGCCAGCAATGGTTTCGTTGGGCGTGTAGTGCAAATAAGCCGCCCCCTCATCAATGCGCCAATCAGAAAAATCCCCAATATCAGTAAAGCCATTGTCAATACTATTAGTGCAAATATTAACATCACAATAGCGAGCACCCTCTTTAATGGCTTTGTCGGACCAATGTCCAGTATGGGTGTAGTTGGCTGTTTTCTTACCTCGCAACAAGTTAATCGGCACCATGGAGAATTGCTGAGAAGCTCCGCCCTGCAAAAACAAAACTTTGTAATTATCAGGAATTGCCATTAAGTCTCTAAGGTCTTGCTCGGCTTTTCTTGCTAGCGCCATAAAGTCCACCCCTCGATGAGAGATTTCAATCGCAGAGGCTCTGGCATTACCAAATTCGAGTAAATCACGCTGAATTTTACTTAATACGGATTTTGGTAGTGTGGATGGGCCAGCACTAAAGTTGAAAATCTGCTCCATAAAGGTAAATTAACTGTTGAAAATTTCTAGACATTTTACCTCAGACTATCAATTTAACTTGATTAGTACACCGCATTAATTAATACTACAACAGGGGTTTATACACTAGAATAAGAAGCAATAACACAGGATTATCGGATGGAAAATTCATACAAAAAACGCATGCAAAAGAAAAAAGCCTATATCGATTCTAGGATAGAGGCTGCCAATATTGATAAGGGCATTATTGTCTTATTAACAGGCAATGGCAAAGGCAAATCTTCATCCGCCATGGGGATGATCTGTCGCGCGCTGGGTTACGACTTAAAAGTGGGCTTGGTGCGCTTTCTTAAAGGCGCTCAAGATACCGGTGAAGACTTGTTTCTTAACAATCACGAAAACGTTTCTACAGCCTTAATGGAAAGTGGGTTTACCTGGGACACGCAAGACAAAAAGCTGGACATTCAAAAAGCGGCTGAAACCTGGAATAAGGCCAAAATATTTCTCCAAGACCCGGCTATTGATTTAGTGGTAATTGATGAATTGACTTACATGATTAATTACGGCTATCTTGACGAATCAGGCATTCTTGAAATAATCAATCATCGTCCAGAAAATCAGCACGTTGTTATTACCGGTCGAGCGGCAAGTAAAGCCTTAATCGACATTTCTGATACGGTCAGTGAAATTCAAGATGTTAAGCACGCTTTTAGAGCCAATATCAAGGCGCAAAAAGGCGTTGACTATTAATGCTTAAACAATGTAAATCCAAAAAACAAACGCGCCCAATAATGCACCAAAAATTGTATCAACAATATAGTGTTGCTTGGTAAGTAAGCAGCTGATTGCAATAAAAACTGGGAACGACCAAATAGCAGTCACAATCGCGGGGTGCAAAGCTGCGCCATTGTTGATCATGTGCAAAGAAGTCATCATTGCAACGCTCACATGCATAGAAGGGAAGCAATTGCTTGCTGCATCGAAACTCTGCACGTATTTTAGAAATTTTTGAGATTTACCAGGACTCTTGCTAAAATCACGCCAGCGAGCAGGGGTTACAATTGGGTAAAAAGTAAAAAATAGTATTTGGATAAAGGCCAGTAATAAAAAATTAGCAACAATATATGCGAACTGCTGGAAGCTGCTAATCGAAAAAACCAGACCGATGATCATCGGATAGTACAATCCACTATACAACCAAGCCCAACCGGGGATAAAGGGTATTTTATCGTCTACCCTAGTGCTTAACTCCTTAGGCTCTTTGAAGGGATGATTTTGTGGAAAAAAATAGAATTGGTAAACACCAACAATTAGAATAATGCTGATGAGTATCATCAACAAAGTATCAAGCGTAGTCATAAAAATTAGTGCGCCAATTGAATCCCAATAGCAAAGGATGTTAACACACTCAACAAAAAATACGCTCAGAATTGACCATGAATGCCTACTTAGATATTCTCATTTAAGTGATCTAGCGCCTCAGACAGGCGCTCAACTGCAATTATTTTCATGCCTTTCAGTGGTTTTTTAGGGGCGTTGGCCTTTGGCACGATGGCCAACCTAAAGCCTTGTTTTTGCGCTTCTGCAAGCCTCTCTTGAGCGTTGTACACAGGCCTAACTTCGCCAGCAAGCCCAACCTCACCAAAAGTAATCCAATCTTTGGGAATGACCTTATCATGAAGACTTGAAACAATGGCCAGCATCACCACCAGATCAGAGGCTGTTTCACTGACTTTGATGCCGCCAACGACGTTGATAAAAACATCCTGATCAAACGTTACAATTCCACCGTGTTTGTGAAGAATAGCCAACTGTAATGCAAGACGGTTTTGATCCATACCAACACAAATTCTCTTTGGTGCGCCGTTTGCCTGATCCACTAACGCTTGCACCTCAATCAACAAAGGTCGTGTTGCTTCTCGGGTTACCGTCACCATAGAGCCAGGTGCAGATAGGTTTTCGTTGGAAAGAAAAATCGCCGAAGGATTGGTGATTTGTTGCAAGCCTTTTTCACTCATAGCAAACACACTAATTTCATTCACCGCACCAAAACGATTTTTAACCGCTCTGATGATGCGGTAGCGACCACCAGCATCGCCTTCAAAATAAAGCACGCTATCAACCATATGCTCTAAGATTCTTGGTCCTGCCAAAGCACCGCCCTTGGTCACATGGCCAATCATCAGCATAATGGTCTTTGTTTGTTTTGCGTATTGAGTTAACTGTGCCGCACAATCTCTAACCTGAGTAACAGAACCGGGCGCAGAGGTCGAGGTGTCACTCACCAAGGTTTGAATGGAATCAATAACAATGACTTTCGGATTCAGATTTTTTGCCGTTTTAAGTATCTTCTCAAGATAAGTTTCACTTAGCAATTGCACATCCGCATCAATACCCAGTCTAATAGCTCGATCACTAATCTGCTGTGCCGACTCCTCACCACTGACGTAAAGTGTATTTTCGTTTGCATTAATAGAGGCCAAGGCCTGAAGAATCAATGTCGATTTACCAATCCCAGGATCACCACCAATGAGAACCACAGAGCCCTCAACCAAACCGCCGCCCAAAGTACGATCCAACTCGCTAAGACCGGTTGAAAATCTAACACTTGTCTGAGTTTTAACTTCATTAAGTGATTGCACTTTTGAAGGAGGAAGGTCTTTTAAACTTTCGGATTGACTAGCCTTGGAGGGCACCACAAAGACCTCTTCCAAAGCGTTCCACTCTTTACATTCCAAGCATTGCCCTGCCCACTGATAATGCGTTGCGCCGCAGTTGGAGCAAACAAATTCTACTTTTGTTTTAGCCATAATTTTAAGGAAAGATACAACCTAAAGACAGCACTACTTGAAGGTGTCTATTAGTAAAAATGAGAGAAAGAAACATATCAAGGCATTATGCCTACCTGACCAACCTAAAGGTTACTTTTTCATTAATTTATCTATTTCACTTTTAAAGGCTTCAATATCTTGAAATTGACGATAAACAGAAGCAAAGCGAATGTAGGCAACCTCATCAAGAGCTTGAAGCTCTTCCATTACCCATTCACCCACCAGTGATGAAGGCACTTCACGATCATTTTGCGCCATCAGACGACGCTCAATTTTTTGAATAGCGGTTTCTATTTTTGAGGTTTCGACAGGTCTCTTTTCTAGCGCTTTAAGCAAGCCAGCGCGTAATTTTTCTTCACTAAAAGACTGTCTAGAATCGTCGCTTTTAATCAAACGAGGAAGATTTAAATCAACGGTCTCCCGAGTAGAGTGCCTCTCTCCGCAAGAAAGACATTCCCGACGACGGCGCACTTGGGAGCCGTCGTCGAGAAGTCGCGTGTCTAGAACTTTTGTATCATCAGATTGACAAAATGGACAGCGCATTTTAAAAGGCCTTCTTTAGCCGTATACTGGATGTCTTGCACAAAGTGCTTCAACTTTAGCTCTAACGTCATCAATAACCGTAGGGTTTTCGATGTCATCACAAATATCACAAATCCAAGTCGCAAGGTCACGACAATCGGCCTCATTAAAGCCCCTTGTTGTGGCTGCTGGTGTACCAACACGAATACCACTTGTCACGAAAGGTGATTGTGGGTCGTTAGGTACAGCGTTTTTGTTGACTGTAATGTGTGCAGAGTCAAGTGCCGCATCAACTGCTTTACCTGTTAAGCCTTGTGAAATGAAGCTCACTAAGAATAAGTGATCGTCAGTACCACCAGAAACAACATCGTAGCCGCGAGCAATGAACGTCTCAGCCATTGCCTGTGCATTGATAACCACTTGCGTTTGGTAAGCTTTGAAATCTCCACCTAGCGCCTCTTTGAAAGCAACTGCTTTAGCAGCAATAACGTGCATCAAAGGACCGCCTTGAATACCTGGGAAAATAGCTGCGTTTAGCTTCTTCTCAATTTCTTCATTGGCTCTGGCAAGAATCAAACCACCTCTTGGACCTCTTAGCGTTTTATGCGTTGTTGTTGTGACAACGTCAGCAACAGCCATCGGTGATGGGTACAGGCCAGTGGCGATTAAGCCAGCAACGTGCGCCATATCAACGAATAAATATGCACCAACTTGATCAGCAATCTCTCTAAAACGACCCCAATCAATTATGCGAGAGTATGCAGAGAAGCCAGCAATAATCATTTTTGGTTTGTGCTCATTGGCTAGGCGTTCAACTTCATCGTAATCGATTTCGCCCGTTTCCGCTTTCAAACCGTATTGAATTGCATTAAAGTTTTTGCCAGAAAACGAAGGCTTGGCACCGTGTGTTAAGTGACCACCGTGAGCAAGACTCATGCCAAGAATTGTATCGCCTGGAACGAGAAGTGCTTGGAAAACTGCAGCATTTGCTTGAGAGCCAGAATGCGGTTGAACGTTGGCATAATCCGCTCCAAACAATTCCTTTGCACGATCAATTGCTAATTGCTCAACAACGTCTACATGCTCACAACCACCGTAGTAGCGCTTGTAAGGATAGCCTTCGGCATATTTGTTAGTCAACTGGGAGCCTTGAGCTTCCATGACAGCTGGTGATGTATAATTTTCAGAAGCAATTAGCTCAATGTGAGCCTCTTGACGGGCGACCTCTGCATTTACTGCGTTAGCAATATCAACATCGACAACAGACAAAATTTGAGATTTATCAAACATACTCTTTTCCTATATAAGTGAAAGACGAAAGTGAAATATTTTAACCGATAATGCGCTATACGCCAACTTTACAGTATTCAATTTATCGATTTATAACAGCAGAAACATTCAAAAACATTTAATATATCCCTATTAAATTGAACTAATTCTACTCTTGAGCTCTTTGCATAATATTATTTCCTGTTTTGGCGCTGTATTTGTAGAGTTTTGTCATTTATTTCACGTGATAAAGTAAAATGCATTTTTTTTTATAGTTATACCTATTAAATAATGAAAGTATTAGTTTTAGGTGGCGGTGTTATCGGCACCACTTCAGCGTATTTTTTAGCCAAGCAAGGGCATGATGTTACTGTTGTTGAGCGTCAAGAAAATGTAGCGCTGGAGACGAGTCACGCAAACGCTGGACAAGTGTCTTATGCTTATTCTTCGCCATGGGCCGCTCCTGGTATTCCGTTAAAAGCGATTAAGTGGCTTTTAAGTAAGCATTCGCCTCTAGTTATTAACCCAATGATGAACGCTGAAACGATTAAGTTTGCCTACAGAATGCTGAAAAATTGCAACCACAACAGCTACAACATTAATAAAGGACGCATGTTGAGAATTTCCAATTACGCCAAAGAATGTTTGCGTGAAATTGAACGAGACACCGACATTGAGTACGATCAAAGAAAAAAAGGCTTTTTGCAAGTTCTAAGAACAAACAAGCAGGTGGCAGACACGCAAAAAGATATTGCCGTATTAGAGCAATTTGGCACTGAATACAAGGTTTTAGATGTTGAGGGTTGCCTTGAAGCCGAACCTGGACTTAAGCACGTGAAAGATAAAATTGCAGGTGGTTTGCAATTTGAAGGTGATGCCACTGGTAATTGCCTTAAGTTTACCAATGAATTACAGAAAAAATGCCTTGAGTTGGGCGTTAGCTTTGAATTTAATATCACCGTTGAATCACTTCTTGTTGATAATAGAAAAATTAGCGCAGTTAAAACCAACAAGGGTGAAATGACTGCTGATAATTTTGTTGTTGCCATGGGCAGCTATTCTGCCCAATTGCTACGACCTATTGGTATCGACATCCCAGTTTATCCAGTGAAAGGCTATTCAATCACTGTTCCTGTGCTTAGCGATGAAGATGCACCACAATCAACCGTTATGGATGAAACCTACAAAGTAGCAATTACGCGCCTTGGAAATAATGTCCGGGCAGCGGGCACTGCAGAATTGACGGGCTATAACTTATCCTTAAGAGAGAAATCACGCGCCACCGTTAGGCACTCGGTAGAGAGTTTGTTTCCCCATGCTGCCGATATGAGCGATGACCAATTCTGGACTGGGTTGCGACCAATGACACCCGACGGCACGCCTGTCATTGGCAAAACACCTTTTACAAATCTATTTATAAACACTGGCCACGGAACACTTGGATGGACAATGTCCACTGGCTCTGGAAAATTAATTGCCGATATTGTCTCCGGCAATGAGACAGCGATATCGTTGGACGGTCTAGAAATGAGTAGATATCCATACGCCAACAAGGTGACCTAACTATGGCTAGAGCCTGCATCGCAAGTATTAACCTAGAGGCGATTAAGCGCAATTATTTGTACGCAAAATCGCTAGCACCCAACTCTCAAGCAATTGCAATTGTTAAAGCCAATGCTTATGGTCACGGCGCCGTTGAAGTTGCGACACACCTTCAAGACACCGTTGATGCTTTTGGCGTTGCCTGCACTGAGGAGGCTATAGAAATTAGAGGGGCTGGGCTTGAGAAAAAACCCATTTTATTGCTAGAAGGAATGTTTGAGCAATCAGAACTTGAGCTACTCGAAAAATACCAACTATTGCCAGTCATTGGCAACCAGTCTCAACTGCAGTGGATTTTGGATGCAAAACTCAAAAATCCAACCAAAGTGTTTGTTAAGTACGATTCAGGCATGAGTCGTTTGGGCTTTCATAAGGGCGAGTTTAAACAAGCCTTAAAAGCGCTCGAAGCTAGCAACAATATTTCCGACATTGTATTGATGACGCATTTTTCCAAAGCGGATGAACCTTACGATATTTCCACTCAAAACCAAATAGACAACTTTAACCGAATCGCCAATGAAACCGGCCACCCCTCTTCGATAGCCAACTCAGCCGGCATTGTCGCCTGGCGCAATTCGCACAAGCAGTACAACCGCCCCGGCATTATGCTTTACGGCTCATCCCCTTTTACTGAGGCAAGATACCAAAAAAATTTAGTGCCGGCAATGACGCTATCGTCAGTTTTGATTTCAATTAAGAGTTTTAAAAAAGGCCAAGGAATCGGCTATGGATCACGCTTTATTTGCAAACAAGACATGCAAATTGGTGTTGTTGCCGTTGGCTATGCTGATGGCTATTCGCGGCATGCAAAAGACGGCACGCCAGTCTTTATCAATAACACAAGATCGAGAATAGTTGGCAGAGTGTCAATGGATATGACAACCATCGACTTGACGAATGTACCCAACCCCAAGATTGGTGATCGTGTCGAAATGTTCGGTGAAAACATCGGTATTAACGAAGTTGCCGAGTTTTCAAATACGATTTCCTACGAAATACTCACCAAGATTACTAAGCGTGTTTATATAAATTACATTACATAATTCAAAATGAAAATATCAAGATTCGAAACAAACGATCGCATGAGTCGTGCAGTTATACACAACAACACTCTATACCTCTGTGGCCAAGTTGCTGCCGATGCAGAGGCGGATATTAGTGAGCAAACACAAACAATGCTGGACAAAGTAGAGTCCCTATTAAACAACTATGAAAGCTCCAAAGAACACATTCTTTCAGCGACAATCTACCTCAAATCAATGTCTGACTTTGGCGCCATGAACAGCGTTTGGGAGGCGTGGGTTCCTGAGGGTTTTGCGCCTGCAAGAGCCTGCATTAGCGCCTCAATGGCAAGAGAAGCGCTTTTGGTTGAAATCTCTGTCGTTGCGGCGACTAAATAACAACCCGGGCCCTACAGTTCTTTATTTTGGGATTTTTACTCAACTGACCACGTGTGTCGACAACTGCTTTTCTAGCAATCGATATAGAATTCTAGGCCCATCGGCATCTATATAACAACCTTGTAAGTGACGCTCGCCTTCGCTTGTACAAAAGCCCGTTCTACCATGCAGTACCCTGTTGTTATCGAACATCATCAATTCACCGGATTGCAAACGGAAGCTTATAGCGAACTCGGGATCTGATAATAACTCACCCAAACGTTTGCGCGCTTTATGGTATTTTTTCGTTTTCTCTTCACTCATCAACGGAATGTAATCCAATCGAGGCGAATAATGAATTTCACTAACCTTGCCATGACTATCAAGGCTAATAAGTGTGCGTTCTTTCTTAATAATGGCGTTGTGGTCAATAAACTCAAAATACGTAGGCACAGTGCTTAGCAATTTGAAATACTCTTCTGACTCTCCTCGCAACTTCTCGCACACCGCAAAGCCGTCGACCAATGTCGAGCGACCACCCTCACCTGCGTCGTTAATAAGACTGTGTAGCAATTGAATACCCGGCACAGGTTGGCGATAGGGATTGTCAGTATGCGGGTCAAGAGGTTCAGATGAATAGGCTAAATCGTTAGCATCTTTTTTAGAATAAACCTCAAAATATTGGCCGAAATTGGTCGTTCTAATGTGGCCAAATTTTGATGCGACCTCGATTATTGCATCCTTTTCAGCAGGTACATCCGTTAGTAATACGTAGCCGTGTGTTAAATACTGATGTACCACCGAATGCAAGTACGACTCATCACTGACGATTTGGCTCCATGAAAAGTAGATTTTCTCATCTTGAGCATCCCACTGGATCGGCTCAGGGATGCAGTCCTTGGCGAACAATTCGGCTCTCAAGTGATCTAAATCAAGCGTTTCACTGTGATTATCATTAAACGTTAAACTCACTGTTTGATCGTCATTAATCTTAACGTCAATCAAAGACAGATCATCACTCAGCTGGTGAGGGTTAAACAAGCGCTGGCTCGAGCGCTGATCAAAGATTGATTCATGGCGACAGCGCTCCATTAACCAAAGCGCAGGCAGGATTGTTTCCTTGCCGTTAATAAGTGTCACTAGTTGATTATTGTTGTTAACTCGAAACATTTTTTTCAAACCCTTCGTAAGAAGCAAAAAAAGTCGCATTTTATGCACACTAAAGCTCCTTGTCTAATCGAATAATCAATAGCTGTTATTGTATAATTTAATCTTAGTTTAAACTGCTTAATATAGAATAGTTTCGCCTGAATTTAGGCGGTGATATAATCCATCAAACAACCATTACTCGAGAGCCTCATGCCAGCAGAAATACGCAAAACATTACTCCACGTTGAAAAAACTTTTATTGAAGGTGGCAAGGCTGCGGCCACCCCTTTAACGTTAATTGCGGCTATTGCCGTTGTAAAAAATCCTTGGCTTGCAAAAGATGGAAACGATATCTTTATCCAAGATTTAAAGCCTGGTATTCATGATGTAGCACCAGGTCTAGGAAAAATGCTAAGCGACATGGTAATAAACGAAGCTGGCTCAGGTGAAATCATCGAAGGCTACGGCAAATCAGCTGTTGTTGGTTTGCGGGGTGAAATCGAGCACGCTTCAGCGCTTATCCATACACTGCGCTTTGGTAACTTTTATCGTGAGGCTGTTGGTGCAAAATCTTATTTGTCATTTTGCAATACTCGGGCTGGCGCCAATGCACCCATTCTCATTCCATTAATGGATAAAAACGATGCTGGGCGACGCTCACATTACTTAACCATTCAACTGGCCATCCCTGATGCGCCAGCAGATGATGAAATTGTAATTGCTCTGGGTGCCTCGATCGGTGGTAGACCACATCACCGTATCGGCGATCGTTACCAAGATCTTAGAGACCTTGGTAACGATGTTGATAATCCCGCTAGCGTTTAGCTTAAAAACTAAACGCCAGTATCCTCTTCTGATTCAGCGGACTCTATTGCCTCTTCAGCAATAACCTCCATTGCAACAGCCGTTGGTCTGTGCGCCATAATCTGGAATTGAGATTGATCCGACTCTTCAACATCTTGATGAATAAACATCATAAAGATAACGACAAGTCCGATTGCAAAATGCACTAAGCCCAAATAAAGCAAAAATCCTGTCTCGTCAAACACATCAAGAAAATAACTCATTGTAAAAGGCCCAAGTGCTGCAAATACACCGTACACCAATACAATCGTGCCACTGGCACCAATCATTTGTTTAGGCTCCAAACGGTCATTAGCCTGCGCAACACCTAAAGCATACAAAGGCAAAGTGCTGCCGCCTATTAAGCCACTCAATATTAAAAATACCGGCGTTGAAAACTCGAAGAGGTGCAATACAGTACAAATTGTAATAACGCTGGCACAGCATAACAAAATAACTTTTCTTCGGTCAATCTGATCCGACAACCAGCCGAGTGGCCACTGAAAGATTGCGCCAAAACCAACAAAAAGCGTCATGAAAAGTGCTGTCTCTGGAATGGATAAACCCACTTTAATCGCATAAATAGTACCCAGGCCAAAAAATGCTGCAGAGGCAAGCGCCGAAATACCGAGTGTTGCT
The DNA here is from genome assembly GCA_012959965.1 of Candidatus Thioglobus sp. Lineage (GTDB taxonomy): Bacteria > Pseudomonadota > Gammaproteobacteria > PS1 > Pseudothioglobaceae > Pseudothioglobus. The sequence continues at coordinate 40,912 of DUCF01000056.1, forward strand.
ACGCCTGAAGGGGATGCCCTCCATAAGGCACGCACGCCGAGCGACTCCTGGTCCTCAATAGTAGGCGACTCAATTCTAGTTAACAAAACCGGAATCAAAGAAACCGAAAGCAAAATGGATGCCAATAAGAATAAATTAACGCCGGCCGGATCGTCAACAACAAATAAACTTTGGCCCAAGGCCAAACCACCCCAAACCACAACCATGTGAATGGAGAAAATCTGCCCTCGGTTTTTATTGTTGGAGATTGAATTAAGCCAGCCCTCAACAATAATCATAATGCCGGCAATGCAAAATCCAGACAACAGTCTAGAAACAAACCAAACAAATTCGTCAATAAATAAAATTTGGATCAAAATAGCTGTCGAAGCCAATGATGCAAAAGCAGCGTAAGTACGAATATGACCAGTTTTTCTAATTTGTTTTGGCGACAAAATAGCACTGGTCAGGGACCCAACAAAATAGCCCGACATTACCCAACCAATGGTAATAATGGAGAAGCCCTCAGCTTCCGCTCGCCAGCTACTCAAAGTGCCCTGCAGGCCGTTACCCAAACTGATAAACAAAACCCCTAGAAACAAAGGCCAAGTTGTTAGAAGAACTTTTTTTAGCATAATGAGTATTTTTGCTGTTAAATTAAGTCAAATAATCGCATACAAAGCCTTGAAATATAGAACTTTTTATACGCTTCAGAAATTTTCAAAACGCGGATTTTATACTATTATTCTAACGAATTTTCAGAATTATGATAAAGTGTTATTTCATGGGCATCATACACCGAAAAATACCAATCAAAATAATCATTATTGTCTGCCTTTTAGGGCTTTTTTCAAGCCCATTTGCAGAAATAAAAGTTGGAGAAAAAGCACCAAATTTCACCCTCCCCGACCAAGACATCATTGACCACACTTTGAGCAATTATCAAGGCCAATGGCTTGTCTTGTATTTCTACCCGAAAGACGACTCGCCCGGCTGCACAACACAAGCCTGTGACTTTAGAGACGCTGTTGAGCGCATTATCAACTCCAAAGCCATTGTTTTCGGCATCAGTGTGGATAGTGTCGAATCGCACAAGGAATTTTCTGATAAATTTAATCTACCTTTCTCACTACTTTCTGACGAGTCAGGAGAGGTTTCCAAGGCTTATGATTCTTTGCGAAATTTCTATGTTTTCAAGCTATCCAAAAGAAACACGTTTATTGTTGACCCGGCTGGAAATATCGCGAAAATTTATATCTCTGTAGACCCCGACACCCATTCTCAGATGGTGTTGAGCGACTTAAGCGAGCTGCAACAAGCTACCGAGAACCCTTAGAATCAATCAGTTCAAGTTTGACTGATCTTTTCATTTGTTTAATCTCAGCCTCCCTTTTAAGCGCCTCACTGCGATTTTTTGCACTTTCTTGATAGACCAGTGTACATGGCTTGCGCGACAATGTGTATTTGGCACCACCTCTGATCTCACCAGAGTGCTGCTTTAAGCGCTTTTCTAAATCATTACTAATGCCGCAATATATGCTGTCGTCACAACACTTTAACAAATAGACTTGCCAAGAACTTTCTCTACACTCGGTCATGCAAAGGCACTGATAGTAACACACCGAATTCCTTGCCGAAATCACAACTAACCCGAGCGTGTACTTTGCCCTGCTTATCATAAAAACGAGCGTTATCTGTTAACGGAATAATGGCCTCATGCCAAACACCTGGATGAATACAAACCCCTTGGGAGCCATCAAAGTAAAAAGCTACCCAGTCGGTAGGCGTCATATCATCGCCAGTCTTTGCAAAGGCCGCAACAAAAGGCTTGCCATTCAGAGGGTAAAACAACTGCGCGCCATCAGGGTGGTAATTGGCGTGCCACATCAGCAGTTGATCTCTCTGCGCCTTAGGGTTGTCTCTTTTTGCTTCGCCAGGCTCTTTCGACCAACCCAATAGATAGCTGTCATTGACAGACTCATTTTCACCAAGAAGCACATCACCCTCCCACCAAAACTTGAAAATTCCATCTGTATGGCCGCCCTCGTCTCCTGTACCAACATCGATGCTACGCCAACCCTGAGCGGGCCAAGTAACAATTTCAACTTGATGATTTTGATAATCACTCACCAGCTCGCCAAAACCTTTTAGTGATTCACTGTTAGCACGAACAAGCGGAATATTAACCCTAGGCAAGCCTGACGCAACCACCGGATTCATATAATCAAATGATTTCCTCTCCGCCGTCATTTTATTCGTCTTTGAGCGTGCCTTGACTAAGTGCGGCGCCGATAATAATTTCCATTATTTCCATATTGGTGTTGGCACTAACATCCTCAAAATATATCGCACCAGGCCAGGGTGGTACTCGCGCATCATAGCCATTATCAGCAATCGTATTGGCGGCCGTTTTTATCGAGTCAACGTATTCAGCCGAAAGAGTTGTGATTTCTTCTTTGGCAAGAGCGAGATCGGCAATCGAATTTCGGTCAATTTGCGAAGCGCCAATACCGATAAATATTGGCACATTACGTTCGATTGCCTTGTCATGATAGAGGTGAAGCGGCATCCTGTCGTCGTGCAAACGCATGACATAATCCGTACAAACGTCTTGTTTTATATCGCATAACTCTGCAAAACTAAGATCCGTGGAATGGTCTTTTTGAGGGGTAGATCTTCTTCTAGAAGAGCGAGCAGCCTTTACTGCTTGAGTAACATAATCACCACGATAATTAGCGTCGTAAACTCGAGCACCCCACTCATTTTCATCTTTTAATCGGTGAATCGAGCGTATCGCCATGTCTCTGCATTTTTCAGGCCCAATAAAAAACGGCGAGCCTGAGGCGTCTGAAAGCTCCAGCCAGCCATTTGGAAATTTCTCAAAAAAATGATCCGCCCAAGGTCTTAGGACAACATCAACCAAATGATCCAAAAGCTCGTTAACGTGTTCCGGTTCATCGCTTAAAGCGGTCACTAATTCAGCCTGCCCGTAGATGTCGGCAGCCAAACTGTAGGGCGCTGTTAGGTGGAGTACTGGTTCCAAGCCTGTTAATTCTTGATAGCATTCTAAGATATCATCAAACAATTTGGGGATCTCGCTATCCATTGCAGGCGTACTAAGATTTTGCCAATTGTCATGATTAATTAACGGCATTCCAGGGTCTGTTCCCGGTGGCGCACCATCGGGATACATCATCACCGCCCCTAATGCTTCAGCAGTGAATGCGTAAACAGGCCACTCAATATATAACTTTGGCAGACCAAGCAGCTTACGAATCATTAGCGATACGCGCACATAACGCTTGGCATCACCCTTGTAAGCCTCGGCAGAATCAAGACCGTAAAACTTACTCAACACACCTAATACAAATAAGTTTATTGAAGCAGAGGCTTGCACCCCGTACTTGGGTTCGTTGTTGACAAAAACTTTGTCATAGTCACCAGCAATGGTGCCGTCAAAAATTTCTTTTAGGCGCTTTTCAGCCTCGAGATCGCCATCTTGCCAACGTCCAAAAAGATGGCAGCCAGCTGGGAAATTTAGTTCTTCAATCATAGGATTATCGATAAGTAATTTAATGTTCGACCAAAGACTCAATCAAGTGCCTATAGTAATAAAATGGTGGGTGTTCACGATTAGGATCCTTACCTTCCTCATCCCAGTAGCGCAAAGCCACACACTGATCTAAATAGTCATTCTTCTCAAACTCAGCCACTTCTTCTGCGTTCATTGCTCCACCTTGTAGATTTAACGTATGAACTGAGGCTGGCGAAAGACGCTTAAAGTAATCGCTCCTAACTGCGCACAAATAACGTTTGGCAGCAACATGCTGACGGACAGGCTCAACAACAGAACGTGGAAAATAATCTTCAAGGAAGTTAGCGCCTGCTTCTTCGTGGTAATTATCTTTACCTTTGGCTAAAGCGCTCTCAGGAATTTCATTTTTGTAATGACCGATATCATGCAGTAAAGCAGCAACAATTTGAGCGTCGTCGGCGCCAGCTTTCTCAGCGCATTGTGCCACTTGTAACATATGCTGCGCCATCGTCACTTGCTCGCCTAAGTAGGATTCTGCGCCGCGGCGATTAAAAACATCTTCGATATGATCAACGATATTCTCAGCGGTGACTTCGTCAACCCTGCTTCCACCTCTCTCCAACACATTTAAAAGACTGTACAGACCGTCTAGATCGGTGTAAGCGCCTTGCAGGTGACGTTTTCCTCTTTTAGAAAAAGCCGTTCTTGCATGCATCACACGGGTGTTGTCAAAAAGCATTAAATCACCAGGAGAGAGTTTAAAGTTGATTTTTAAATCTGTGCGCTCAATAATTTCACCCCAATGGCGATAGGCTTTATAAAAAGCGCGAATTTTATCCGCAGGGAGTTTTATCGTATCGATTGAGCGATTGTTGTATCGAACCTTAACCACCTCCCCTTTATCATTCAGCTCGATCATTGCCACGCGAGAACGTAAGTCTGCATTGCCATCAGAAAAGCGATAATTAATCCAAGTACTGGTCAATGTATAAAAATCTTCAGCACTTTCTTCTCGCAAGACGTTCGCCGCTTTAAAGCCATCAACGAGAACTGAGTCGCCGCCCTCTGTCGAACTTTCAAGACAGTGCAACAACTGCACCGTTGGCACGGGGTCACGATAAGGGTTGTCGGTATGAGAGCCGAGCCCCATATTGGTGTAGGCTAAATTATTAGGATTGACCTCGGTACGCACTTCAAATATGGAGCCATAATTGGTTTCGCGTGTATAGCCAATCTCAGCAATCACTTTCAACACATGCCCCTCCATTCGAGGCACGTTTTCAAGAATGCAAAAACCCTGATCCCTAACAAAACGCAAAGCGTTTAATTTGCCTTGGTTGTTTTGACACATGTGCTCGTAATTAATACGCGGCAAACCCTCCATAAAACTATCGGCTTGCCACAACTGTTTGTGAACTGCACTTCTGTCATCAAATTGATGATTGAGATTGTAGCAATTCTCTCTCAGCCATGGCTGAGTGAAAATAGACAAGTGATTCTCTGGTTGGAAGCGAACACAAACATTGCCAGTATCGTCAAGTTGGGCCTGCTCGATAAAAGTATCTTCTGGAATGCTAATCACGCTTAACAAGCGCTGGCCATTATCAGCATTGCGCGATGTTGGCATTTGACAATGATCTCGCAACCAATAGCTATACAAACGGCTTTGTTTGCCGTCTTGCCAATCAATCACCAACTCATCGTCAACAATCGACAAGTTTTTTATCAACTCTGATTTTTGTGACATTGCGCCCCCGCTTACTTAACGATATTTCGGCTTAGTATACATAAAACAATAAATTGCTTATTTTTATGCGCATTAATTTCACTGAGCACGAATATGGAGTCTATCTCATCCTACTTAAAAGTTGAAATTAATTCACGAGCCAGATGGGTGGAAGTCTTTGTTCGAAAAAAAAGACAAGGTGTCTAAATAATTCACCATACTCAAAGAGTGGTGAAGTCGCAAAAGTGGATATTAAGATGCTGATTAACTCAGCTGATAGGCCTTAAGTAGTGGATTTATCTAAATTGATGTCAGTGTGTGGTTTTTGTTTGTTGAGTATTCTGCATGGCACTGTGATACCAAGCCAAGGCTTTATGAAGCTGAGATTCGTTAACATTAAGATGTTTGCAAAAAGTATTTTCTTTATTGTTTTTTGATTTTGATTTTGTTTTTACTGTTTGATTGTGCATTGAGTTTATTCCTCGGTAATTTAGAATTAAGACAAAATAAGAGTGTCAATTTTCATTGCCTTGATCACGTAACGCATTGATGTTTGTGCATTGGCACTGCCAAATGGCCATGCACTGACTAACTTTAATTCGTCAACATCCTCATAGATGTCAATCGTGCTATTTGCTAAATCAATAATGTCCATATGAGTAATGCTGTAGCAAAACTCTCCACCCATTGGATCGCTCAGTACAACTTGATCATTAAGTGTCAAACTTTGTAGAAAATTAAAATGCTCATCGGCGCTAATAACGACTGTGCCCGAATCTGAAGGCAAGTAGCCTGCAGATGACCTTCCTAGGCCAAAGGTAAGCGTATCGTCACTGTCTCCCTCTAGAACAACAAAATTTTGGTTGTACCTAGGTAGAGATAGATCCAATACAGGAGAAACGTTCGCACTAGACCAGTGCATTTCATTTGTTTGTGTATTCATTAATTCACTCCGAGAAATAAGCTTCTGCTGGTGGAAGGAGGGCCACCAGCTTCGGCCGCTACCTCTAACGCCACAAGGAGAGAGTGGCAAGAGTGTTTCGAGGTTCTTTAAAATACTCGTTTAAGCCTTGTAAGCACACCTTGGTGTTGTCAAACAGCGCTTCAATAGTATTGTTTTTAGCTCCTAGGACACAAGCTCGCATCGGTATTGTGATAACATCACCCATAGGGCTGGGCTTTGTTTCTGCACTACTAGCGTTTGTAAATAAAAGGAGAGTTTGTCGCATTCCGTCCTAACTTTCTAAAAACAATGGTCCCAGTTTAGGGCCTGAACGTAAATGTCAAATGTTTTATAAATGAAGTTTTGGTGAAGATTGAGTGAAGATGGTTTTGTTTGACGCTTTTTTAACTACAATAATGTCTTTCTAACAATATTTTATTCCTATGCAGCACATTCTCATAGTTGAAGACGACAGAACCATCGCTGAAAGCATCGCCTTTATTCTTGAAAAAGACTCCTTCAGTTGTCAATGGTTTGACAATGGTCATGGCGCTCTTGACTATCTTGAAAACAACGACGTTGATCTAATGCTGCTTGATGTTGGTTTACCAGATATTAGCGGTTTCGACGTCTTACGCAAGGTTCGCGCCAAATCTGAAATGCCTGTGGTGATTATCTCAGCTAGAGACGACGAGGCCGACCAAGTGTTAGGTCTAGAGGGTTTAGGTGCTAATGGTTATGTTACTAAACCTCTAAGTCCTAGATTGGTGGTGGCGCATGTGCGTGCACAGCTCAGACACTTAAGATCCGAGCCCAAGCCCCAGAAGTCCAAATTTAGTATCAATGAAGCCATGCAAAAAGTACTGTTCGCTGATCAAGAGATTGTATTGACACCTGCAGAGTTTAAAATTCTCTCCCACCTAGTTAAGCACCCCAACCGTGTACACTCACGAGAATACTTGCTAAGCATTATTTGGGACAGACCGCATGGCTCTGACGTTAAAACCATCAACACCCACATAAAATCAATACGTAAGCGCCTGCACGAAATAGATGATAAGAACGAATATATCGAAACACACAGAGGCATTGGCTACAGTCTTATTGAAGCCCCAGGAAGGTCAACCCCTTAATATATAGACACCTTTTAAATGAAATTCCTTAAGCTTAATCTCGGCTCCAAACTTTTTATACTGTATTTCTTAATTAGCAGCTCGATCGTCTGGCTCATTGCCAACCGTACCAGCGAAGAGTCTGCCGAAGAAATTATGATTGACGCCTCAAGTTTGTTGAGTCAAATTGCCTCCTACAACATAATTGAAGGTGATGGCACTATTGATATACAAGCATTTGAAGACGTCACCTCGGGCTATTTAAAGCCGCAAGATTCAGGACAAAATATCAAGAACAAGCAATTCAACAATTTAGAGATTTACCTCACAAACAACGTCGGCAAAGTAATCTATGACTCTCGAGGCTTGATACTGGGCAGGGACATGCGCAACAATGACGAGGTGACCAGTGCCCTTCAAGGCGAGCATGGTATTCGTAAAACACTCTACGACCCAAATAATGAAAAGCCATTATTTGGCACAAAAGCGCTTTATGTCTCAAGCCCTATATATGACCAAGGCAACAACATCATAGGTACACTTGTAGCCGTTAAGCCGATTTATTTTGGAAAAGGCGGCTCTCGAATCTACGAGTATGCTTTTTATATATTCTTCATCTCGCTAATTATTGGCGGTGTTGCCAGCTACATTGTTTCTCGCGATGCCAAGCTACTGGTAAAGTACACAAGCCGACTTTCCATGGGCGAAGTTGCAGTAGCACCAAATATTCACAATGAAGAGTTTGTTAGACTGCTAGAAGCCATTGAAAAACTCAGAAACGAGCTAGAACTGAAAGACAATGTTGAAGAATACATAGACACACTCGCACATGAGTTGCGCACACCAATCACCGGTGTGAGGGCAACTGCAGAAAACCTACTACTGCCAATGGATGAAAAACAGCGAACGCACTTTATCCAAAATATTCTCGACTCTAATAAGCACATGGACAAACTGGTTACTCGCTTGTTGGAGTTATCCCGAATAGAGCGTAGAGAGGTGTTGAAAAACATTACCACACTCAATATAAAAGCGGTTGTCAGTAACGTACTTAATGCACCAATTCGGGTTAAAACCATCGCCAGCAAAGAATTAAAGATTGAATTTGACATTGAGGATAACGGTCAAATTCAAGCTGAAAAACTCCTCTTAGAGCAAGCCATTGGCAACATTATTAACAACGCTATAGACTTTAGCCCTAAAGGCGGCACGATTACTATTAAAGCCAGTGAAACCAATACGGCTGTCACAATCATGGTTTTAGACGAGGGCCCAGGGATGCCAGATCATGTTTTAAGAAAGCTCTTTACTCGCTTCTTTTCAGTTTCCAGGCCTGATACTGGAAAACGGGGTAACGGCCTAGGCTTGAGATTTGTAAGGAAAATTATGCAGCTCCACGGCGGCGAAATAACACTGCAAAACCGCTTTTTACAAGAAGGCGCCGAAGCCAAATTACGATTCCCATTTGACTACTAGCATACAACAAAATGATACTCATAAGCACATTTTATGACTATGGTGAATACTATCGATTTTTTTAATAAACAAGCTCAATAAAATCATTTTTGAAGCGGCAGACAAATGGTATTATTCGCGGGTTTTATAACAAGTAACCCCACTACACATGAAAGTAATTATCCCAATAAAACGCGTACTTGATCCTTACACTCAGGCGCGGGTTGATAAGCAAACCCAAATGGTTGATTTAACCAACGCCAAAATGGCAATGAATCCGTTTTGCGAAATTGCCGTCGAAGAAGCTTTAAAACTTAAAGAAAGCGGTGCAGCCAGCGAGACAATCGCTGTCAGTATCGGCACCGATAAAACAGTCGACACCCTAAGAACGGCTTTAGCAATGGGCGTTGATCGAGCTATTTTTATCAAAACAGATGGCGATCTTGACCTACAACCGCTGCACCTCGGAAAGATCCTAGCATCAATCATCAAGCGTGAGGAAGTTGGTCTTGTAATCATGGGCAAGCAAGCTGTTGACAATGACAACAACCAAACAGGTCAAATCATCTCAGGCTTGCTGAACTATTCACTCGGCACCTTTATCTCTAAATTCAGTCTGAGCGATGATGCTCAAAGCATCGAAGTGAGTCGTGAAATTGACTCCGGCATTGAAGTCAGAAAACTAAATTTACCTGCAATCGTTACCGTTGATCTGCGCCTTAACGAGCCAAGATACGCATCGTTGCCTAATATTATGAAAGCAAGATCTAAACCACTTGAGACTATTGAATTATCAAGTCTTGATGTTGATGTAACGCCACGCGTTAAAGTGATCAGTGTTGAAGAATCTGGCACTAAAGACAGAGCGGCAAAACAAGTTTCATCGGCCAAAGAATTGCTTGAAGAGCTAACTCAAATGGGGGTGCTGTAATGTCAGCCTTAGTATTAATCGAATTACACGGCGAGGAAATCAGCGCCAACTCTCGCGCTGCAGTTACAGCAGCAACTCAATTATCAAGCACCGTTGACGCACTTGTATTAACAAACGACGCTGCAAACGCTTCAGCTGTCGCTGCAATAAGCGGCGTCAACACAGTTAAAGTGGTTGTTGATGCAGCATTGGAACATGTTTCAGCGGGCATTGCCAGTAAGATCATTGCCGGCGTGATGAGCGACTACCAATATCTGGTTGCTGGTTCTGCCACATACAGTAAAAATATCATACCTGTGGTAGGTGCCCTTCTTGACGTTCAGCCAATCTCTGATGTTTGCGAAGTGAAATCGGCAAATACCTTTGCTCGACCTCTATACGCAGGCAACATTATGGCCACTGTTGAGAGTAGTGACGAGAAGATTTTATTGACGGTTAGAGCGACATCGTTCGACCACGCTAAAGATGATGGCTCTGCTACTATCGAGGAATTATCTGCTGATGTTCCTGAATCAAACTCAACGTTTATATCACTACAAGAATCTCAATCTGAGCGCCCTGAGTTAACCACTGCTGATCGTATTGTTTCGGGTGGCAGAGGATTGGGATCGAAAGAGAATTTTGGCCTGATTGAACAACTTGCAGATAAGCTTGATGCGGCAGTTGGCGCTTCTAGAGCGGCAGTTGATGCTGGTTTTATCTCCAATGATTACCAAGTAGGTCAAACAGGCAAAGTTGTTGCGCCTAAGCTTTATATGGCGGTTGGTATTTCTGGCGCCATTCAACATTTGGCAGGCATGAAAGACTCTCAAGTTATTGTCGTGATCAACAACGATGGTGACGCGCCGATGGCAAGAATGGCTGATTTAGTTTGGAACACAGACTTATTTGGCGCTGTTCAAGATCTAATCGACAACGCATAGTTAAGTTAAACTTTAATCAATTTTTGGGGCTGATTTAATGGAAAGAGAGTCAATTGAATACGATGTTGTTGTTGTCGGCGGCGGCCCTGCGGGTCTTGCCTCAGCATGTAAGTTAAAACAACTTAATCCCAACCTTTCAGTTTGTCTATTAGAGAAAGGCTCGGAAATCGGATCACACATCATCTCTGGTGCTGTGTTTGAGCCGAAAGCTCTATTCGATCTTTTTCCAGAAGACGCTAAAGACTGTCCAACACTCAATAACGCTGTCAAAGGCGACGATGTTTACTTTCTTAGAAACGGTAGTAAAAAAATCAAAGTTCCTTCGTGGTTAACCCCTAAAGGGCTTCACAACCACGGCAACTACATCATCTCTTTGGGTGAGCTGTGTCAGTGGCTAGGTGAAAAAGCAATGGATCTTGGTGTTGATATTTTTCCAGGATTCCCCGCTGAAAATTACTTGAGCGATGAAAGTGGTCGTGTTTGCGGTATTGCCACTGCAGACATGGGAATCGACAAGCAGGGTAATCAAAAAGGCACTTGGGCGCCGGGTATGAATATTTTGGCAAAGCAAACGATTTTTGCCGAAGGTGCACGCGGTCATATTGGCAAACAACTGATTAAAGACTTAAACCTAGATGAGGGCAAATCACCACAACATTTTGCCATTGGCTTTAAAGAAATCTGGGAAGTTGAAAACGATAAACACTCCGAGGGCGATGTTCTTCATACTATTGGCTGGCCTTTAACCGAAGGCGCCTCTGGCGGCGGTTATCTTTATCACTTTGATAAAAACCGTATTGCAGTTGGCTTAATCGTTGACCTAAACTACACCAACCCATACCAAAATCCATTCAAAGAATTTCAGAAATACAAGTTACACCCGGTCATTAAGCAATACCTAGAAAGCGGTAAGCGTATTTCTTATGGCGCACGTGCCATTAGCAAGGGCGGTCTGCATTCCTTGGTAAAAATGGATTTTGACGGTGGCATGATCGTTGGTTGCAACGCCGGCACACTAAATCCAGGGAAAATCAAAGGCAGTCATTGCGCCCTACAATCGGGCATGTTGGCCGCAGAATACGTCAACAAAATCTTAAACGAAGAGGTTTGCGATTTTGACGATTTGTTTAAAAAAAGCGCACTGTACAAAGAGCTTCATCAATCAAGAAACTTTAGTTCGGCTCTGCATAAATTTGGCCTCTATATTGGCTCGGCTTACAACTTTGTCGAATCCAATATTTTCCGCAACAAGTTGCCAATCAACATCAAGGATAGCAAGAAAGATTCTGACGTCTTAAAACTAAGTGGCAGCGTTAAAGCTAAAAACTACTCTGCACCTGACAATGAATTTACTTTTGACATTACCTCGTCATTATTCTTATCAGGAACAAATCATGAAGAGGATCAACCCGTTCACTTAAAACTGAGCGACGTCGATATTCCACTGGGTGAGAATTTGAGTAAATACGATGAGCCAGCGCAAAGATTCTGCCCTGCAGGTGTTTATGAGATTGTTGAGAAAGAAGGTCAAGACTACTTTCAGATCAACGCTCAGAACTGCCTACACTGCAAAACTTGTGACATTAAAGATCCGGCTCAAAATATTACTTGGACGCCACCTGAAGGCGGTGGTGGGCCTAACTACATTAGTATGTAGTTTCGCTCTACGAGCACTGATTGGCTGTAATAACGACCGTGTTGACAATTTCCTTAACACTGCACCCTCTTGACAAATCATTCACTGGCTTGGCAAGACCTTGTAAAATCGGGCCGACTGCTTCAGCACCAGAAAATCTTTGAACGAGCTTATAGCCAATATTACCTGCATCTAATGTAGGGAAAATCAACACGTTCGCTGGGGCAATAAAAGAAGTTTCAGGGTATTTAAGACTAAGCACCGCATCATCAAGAGCGGCATCCAATTGAATATTGCCGATAATTTCAGCGTCCAGGGCTTTTTTCTGGCAAATACTTGTTGCTAGCCTGACTTTTTCAACTTGCTCAAACTCGGCACTTCTATTGGTTGAAAACGACAACATAGCCACTTTAGGCGTCATACCTAACAGTTCGTTTGCAGATTTAATCGTACTTGTCGCAATTTCAGCCAACTCCTCAGCACTTGGATTGACATTCATTGCGCAATCGGAAAACAATATCTCCTTACCGTACTTCTGATGATTCTCATCAAACACCATTAGAAAGAAGCTGGACACCAGCTTTGCACCTTCTGCAACACCAATAATTCGCAGCGCATTGCTAAGAACTTGTTGGCTTGGGGTAATTGCACCAGTCACAATACCATCAACAGCATTACTCTCTAACGCTAACATCGCAAAGACGCAGTCCTGCTGAACAAGCTCTCTGGCCTCATCAAGGTCCAAACCAACGTGTTTTCTTTTTTGATATAAGAGTTGGGCATATTCAGCACGTAAAGATTCATCCGTCGAATCAAGATAACCAATATCAAGACTTCCGCCGCCACATTGATCAATGGATTGTGCCAGGGTGTTTTTATCGCCAAGCAAAACAACTTTAGCAAACCCTTGCCTAGAAATTGACACGGCCGCCTCTAGCACCCGCTTATCGCTTGATTCTGGCAATAAAATGCGTGGCGTTACACGCTTGGCGCTGTCAGCTAATCCTTGCAGTAATGTCATTACAAAACTCCTGTCTTCAGGCGGCAAGTTTACATGAAAAAAACAGGATGTCGCACCCTAGACAAACACTCCAAAAAGACACAACTACTGGTCCAACCATACTAATATACACGTCAATTTAATGTATGGTGCTATCATTCATCTACAGTGAAAGTCTGAAAACTTTTGGTAGTTTGTCGCTTTCAAAACACAATAGAAAAAACATCTTTTACTAGGTAGTCAATGACAACAACCTGTCCGCAAAATATTGAATTAGAAGACCCTTTGCCACTGTTCGAGGATAAATCAAATCAAGAGGTAAAAACAACCACTTGCTACATGTGTGCATGTCGTTGTGGCATTAAGGTGACACTTGAAGGGAAAAAGGTTCGCTACATCCAGGGCAACCGTAATCATCCTGTCAACAAAGGTGTGCTTTGTGCAAAGGGCAATGCAGGAATTATGAAGCATGAGTCGATGGCCAAATTACGCTCACCTTTACGAAGAAAGGCCGGCACAGAAAGAGGTGCGGGAGAATTTGAAGTTATTTCATGGGATGAGGCGCTTGATGAACTCACCACTCGCTTAGAAAAAATCCGTGCCACCGATCCAAAAAAACTGGCATTCTTTTCTGGCAGGGACCAAATGCAAGCGTTAACAGGTCTTTGGGCTCAGCAATTTGGCACAGTAAATTGGTCTGCCCATGGCGGCTTTTGCTCTGTCAATATGGCGGCAGCCGGTCTCTATACATTAGGCCAATCTTTCTGGGAATTTGGCGATCCAGACTGGGATAACACAAAATACTTTATGCTCTGGGGCGTGGCCGAGGATCACTCTTCAAACCCAATGAAAATTGGCCTCTCAAAACTTAAAAAAAATGGTGCAAAATTTGCAACCGTAAACCCAGTATGTACTGGCTATCAAGCCATAGCAGATGAATGGATTAGCATTCGTCCAGGTACTGACGGCCTGTTTGCGATTGCGATGTCCCGCGTACTACTTGAGAGCGATCAATTTGATAAAGAGTTTTTAATCCGCTACACCAATGCACCACATCTTGTTATTCAAAATCCCGGCCAGAGCAATGACGGGTTAATGTGGCGCAACGAGCAGGGTAAGCCCCAGGCCTGGGAGCTTGAATCAGAAACATTTGTCGATGCCTCTCTTGCAGGTATCAAGCCTGCTTTATTTGGTGAATGGCAAACTAGCGAAGGCTTTAGCGTTAAAACCTCATTTACCCTTCTCACCGAAGGATATCTCAGCGATGAATACAACCTAGACAAGGTCTCTAAAGAGACCGGCATTGCTGCAGAGGACATAGAAAGACACGCCTTAGAAATGGCACATGTTGCTTTTCAAGAAAGCATTGAAATTGAGACTGAATGGACTGACTGGACAGGGAAAAAGCACGATAAATTTATTGGCAGACCGGTTTCAATGCATGCGATGCGCGGCATTGCCGCTCATTCAAACGGCTTTCAAACGTGCCGTGCTATCCATATCTTGCAAATACTGCTGGGCGCAATTGACTGCCCAGGCGCTCATCTTGCAAAACCACCATTCCCAAGAATGATTCCACCGCCTATTAAACCTGCAAAAGAAATGGCGCCAAACACGCCTTTAAAAACACCGCCTTTAGGATTTCCAACATCTCCAGAAGACCTCTGTATTGACAAAGATGGCAAGCCACTACGAATTGACAAGGCCTACTCTTGGGAGGCGCCAATTGCCAATCATGGCTTGATGCATATGGTTATCAACAATGCAGTAAAAGGTGACCCTTACACGATTGATACTTTGATTTTTTTCATGGCAAATATGGCGTGGAACTCAAGCATGAATCCAGGTAATACTCAAAACCTTCTAAGAGAGAAAGATGAGAATGGCGAGTATAAAATTCCGTACTTAGTGGTTGTCGACGCATTCCATTCTGAAACCGTCAACTTTGGCGATCTCATTTTGCCTGACACAACCTACCTAGAGCGTTTCGACACGATTTCAATTCTTGACCGGCCTATAAGCGAACCTCACGTTATTGCAGACGCTATTCGCCACCCAATTGTAGATCTGGATCGAGATGTAAGACCATGGCAAGAGGTGATGGTTGATTTAGCAACTCGCCTCAAATTTCCAGCTTTTACCAATGATGACGGCACTGCTAAATACTCCGGCTATAAAGAATTTATCACCAATTGGGAAAAACACCCTGGCATTGGCTTCTTAGCTGGTTGGCGAGGTAAGAATGGGGAAAAAAGCATTGTAGGCGAACCTAACCCTGACCAGTGGGAAAAATATATTGAAAACGAAAGTTTTTTTAAGCAGAATATTCCAGATTCGCAAAAGTATTACCGCTTTGCAAATAAAGAATACCTTGAGTTTGCTGCCGATACACACTTAAACTTTAATGACAAGCCCATTGTTATGGAGCTCTACTCCGAGACTTTGCAAAAATTTCGTCTCGCAGGTCAAGGGCTTTATGATGGCCCATGCCCTAGCGATGAAGAGGACAAAGCAAGATTAAAAAAATACTTCACACCTTGTCCAAGCTATTACAAACCCATTGAAGTTGCTCTGACAGATGAGAATGAATACCCATTCTCAACCACCACCCAACGGCCGATGTTTATGTACCACTCTTGGGATTCTCAAAATGCCTGGTTGCGACAAATCATGGCACAAAACAAACTCTACATGAATCGTGCAAAAGCTGAATCTATGGCTATTGCAGAAGGCGATTGGGTTTGGGTTGAGTCAAGAACCGGCGCTATCAAAGCGCAAGTGAAATTAATGGAGGGCTGTGAAGCAAACACCGTTTGGACTTGGAATGCGATTGGCAAGCAATCAGGCGCCTGGGGGCTAAAAAAAGGCGCAAACGAATCTGAAAAAGGATTTCTATTAAATCATCTAATATCTGAGCTGTTACCTGCTAGTAGCACATCTCAACGAGAAATGACAAACTCGGACCCAATAACCGGCCAAGCGGCTTGGTATGATGCTCGTGTTAAAGTCTACAGAGCGGATGATCAAACACCAATATCCTTCCCCCAATTTAACACCATTAAACCAATACCTGAAGCACCAGATCAGCCATCGATATTAACATATAAAACCCACGAACCCGTAAATATCGTCAGATCAACCAGAGATGTTTTAACTCGTGGAAAAAAACCACGCTAAGGAGACAAAATGCGCTTAGGACTTGTAATTGATTTAGATACCTGTGTGGGCTGTCATGCCTGCGCTATTTCCTGCAAAGAATGGAACACCTCTGGTACAACTGGATCTCTTAGTGATCAAAACCCTTATGAAAAAGACCCGACTGGGGTTTTTTTTAATCGTGTAAGAAGCTATGAGATTGGCGATTACCCACACAACAAAACGGTTAACTTTCCAATGTCGTGCATGCAATGCGAAGATGCAGCCTGTGTCACGGTTTGTCCAACAGGCGCTTCCTACAAACGCAAAAGTGATGGAATTGTACTCATTGACCAAGATAAATGCATGGGCTGCAATCTCTGCGCTTGGGCTTGCCCGTATGGCTCTAGAGAGCTGGATCGTGAATCCGGCACAATGAAAAAATGCACGCTTTGTGTAGATCGAATCTATGACGAGTCACTTCCTGAAATTGACCGTCAGCCATCATGCGTTATGACATGCCCTTCTAGCGCTCGTCATTTTGGTGATTTTGATGACCCCAACTCAAACGTTAGTAAATTAACACGTGAGCGTAACGGTGACGGCCTAATGAATGAGCTTGGTTACAACCCCACCAATCAATATTTGCCTCCGCGTTTGGCAAACAATATCACCATTGAGAAAAAGAAAAAAAACATAGTTGGCCAGGTGAAAGACTGGGCCAACGAGCTTATTAGTCGTTAATTTAGTACTCGGAGTTATCAATGCATCCAGCCTTTTCTATTATATTTTTTACTATCACCTCAGGACTGGGTTATGGTCTTTTATTTTTTTCTGGGCTTTATGTTGTTCTTGATCGAACAGGCGATATTACCGAGTCACTATTCAGCCCATTAGTTGTGAGTAGCATCATCGGATTGACGCTTGTTGCGCTTGGCATACTCTCATCAATCCTTCATCTTGCCAACCCAAAAAATGCGTGGCGAGCTTTTTTGCGTTTTCGCTCTTCGTGGTTGTCCAGAGAAGGTGTTTTTGCCCTACTAACCTTTCCGGTCGTATTTGCTTTTATATACACCATAATTGCGACTGAAACCAACAGTGTGACGAGTAAAACAACTGCAATCATACTCATGATTATTTCATTGCTTACCGTGTACTCAACTGGCATGATTTATGCCTGCTTAAAAACTATTCGGGCGTGGAATTCACCTCTCGTACCAACCAATTATGTGTTGTTGGGATTGCTATCAGGTGCACTAACAATGTTTGCAATCTTAAATTACTACAATCAGCAATCTGAGTTGTTATTGACATTAATCATGGAACTGCTTTGCTTAGCATTTATCACAAAAGCAATTTATTATTACTTCATAGGTAAACCTTCAGAACTGAGCATTAAAACCGCAACTGGACTCTCTTCACGAAAAGTTCGCCTACTACATACAGGTGAAAGTTCAAAAAATTTCCTAATGAGAGAGTTTGGTTTTGACATTTCAGTCAAAAAAATGCTGTTGCTGCGTTTCTGCAGCATTTTATTAATGGTGGTTATGCCTACACTTTGCCTCATAACGCAACCAGCAAGCTTTCATTTTATATTGATCGCAGTCATTTGTAATTTCTTCGGTCTCCTCCTAGAGCGCTGGCTTTTCTTTGCAGAGGCAAAACATGTTGTTAACCTATATTACGGCAGAGAAGCGTAAAAAAATATCCTTGCACCAATTACAGCCCTTGATACAGGCAAATACATAATACATTAGACATAAAAAAGGCAGAGCCAATACGACCCTGCCTTAGTTGATAGGCATCACCCTATCCGTTGGTTAAGAACTAAAAACAGCTCTTGGAGAAATAAGGATGGAAAAACACCCTCATGATGTTTTTATTAACGATGCAACTTATTCACACCATAATCTTTGTACTTTTCTAAATAGCGCACTGGCTTACTGAGTGCATCTTTTCTAAACGGGTCACCCAACTCACGGGTACACATAATTTCGATTATGGTAGTCTTGCCTTCATTCATTTGCATATCAATGGCTTTTTTCAACGCTGGACCCACTTCTTCAAGCTTGTCAACGCGGATACCTTCTGCACCCATTGACTCAGCAATATTGACAAAATGTTGATCGGTTAGCTCTGCTGCCACAAAACGTCTGTCGTAGAAGTCCACTTGGTTCTTCTTTTCCGCACCCCAATGGCAATTATGGAATACCACAGCTGTTACTGGAATGTCATGACGGACACAAGTCATTGTTTCTACCATGCTCATCGCCCAAGCACCATCACCAGCGTAAGAGACTGCTGGGCGGTGAGGGGCTGCTGCTTTAGCGCCGATAATGGTTGGTAGTGCATAACCGCAGTTACCAAAACTCATTGGTGCAAAGAAGCTGCGCGGTTTTTCAAAACGAAGGTAGCTGTTAGCGACCGAGTTGATGTTGCCAATATCAGTTGATACCATGACATCTTCAGGCATCGCCTTTTCCAGTTCACGAAGCACCTGTCTTGGATGTAACCAACCTTCTTCAAGGTCTTCGATCATATCCAGGCTGTATTGGTCTGTTTCATGAATCCAATTGTCTAGCTCTTCTTCCCAGGCAACCTTTTCTTCAGCGATCTTGCTCGCTCTTTGTGTTTTTGTTGCATCGCAGGCAAGCGTTGCTGCTGCCAATTTATTCGTTAGCGCCTCAGCCACCGCTTTGGCATCACCACAAATACCCACCGTAATTGGCTTAACAAGACCAAGCATCTTGTGGTCGGCGTCAATTTGTACGATTTTGGCGTCTTTTGGCCAATAATCCATGTCATGCTGAGGTAATGTACCAAAAGGACCTAGGCGCGTACCCAAGGCGATAACAACATCAGCTTTTGAGATTAACTTCATCGCAGCTTTAGAGCCTTGATAGCCCAAAGGACCACACCACAGTTCATGGCTGGCCGGAAAGGAGTCGTTATGCAGGTAGGAATTAACCACTGGTGCGCCCAAACGCTCAGCCAAGGCCTTGCATTCATCAACACCATCGGCCATCACCACACCACCGCCAGATACAATCACTGGGAACTCGGCTTGGGCGATAAGGTTAACAGCATCGTTAAGCGACTCTTCACCACCCGTACCACGATCAATGCGTCGAGGCTGGGGGATGGTAAATTCACCATCGGCATAAAAATAATCTCTTGGGATGTTAAGCTGTGTTGGTGCCATTTCACTCATCGCACGATCAAAGCAACGACCCGTGAACTCTGCCATTCTCATTGGATTACAGACGTGCCCTTGGTACTTAGTAAACTCTTGGAACATAGGCAGCTGGTTAGCCTCTTGGAAACCACCAAGACCCGTACCCATAGTGCCTGCTTCAGGAGTAATAATAACTACTGGGCTATGCGCCCAATAAGCTGCTGCGATAGCGGTGACACAATTAGAAATACCGGGGCCATTTTGACCAATGACAACGCCGTGTTTACCACTAACGCGAGCATAGCCATCGGCCATGTGTCCTGCACCCTGCTCATGAACAACGGGAATTAAGCGGATACCAGCTGGTTCAAAGATATCCATGGCATCCATAAATGCGGATCCCATTATGCCAAAGATGTCTTTAACATCGTTTGCAACCATTGTTTCTACAAAGGCCTCACTTGAGGTCATTTTTGTCATTTCTTGTTTCTCCTGTTAAAAATTAATTGTTGAGCGCATCCAGTGCGCAGTAATATTCATAGCCCAAATCATGAGCAACCTCTTCACATGTCACTTTGCCCGAATGCACGTTTAAGCCCGCTCTCAGGTGTTCATCATCCAGCAACGCCTGAGTAACGCCTTTATTGGCGATATCAAGGGCAAAAGGCAGGGTGACATTATTTAAGGCATAAGTTGATGTTTTTGGCACGCCGCCAGGCATATTGGCAACACAGTAATGCACCACTTCATCAACCACATAGGTTGGTTCGGCATGGGTGGTTGCTTTTGATGTTTCAAAACAGCCGCCTTGATCAATCGCGACATCGACCACAACAGAGCCAGGCTTCATTGCTTTAATCATTTCTTTGGTTACCAATTTAGGCGCCTCAGAGCCAGGTATTAATACTCCGCCGATAACTAGGTCAGCACTTGTTACATGCTCTTCAACTGAACTTTGTGTGGAAAACACAGCATTCGTTGCCCGGCCAAATTGTTGCCAATGTTCTTCAAGTGTTTCTGGGTTATTATCTAAAACCCAAACATCGGCGCCCATACCAACAGCAATGTGCGCTGCATGACTACCAACAACGCCACCACCAATAATAACAACTTTTAAAGGCTCAACGCCAGGCACACCACCCAGTAATGCGCCCAAACCGCCGTTTGGCTGTTCAAGAAAATGTGCGCCGGCTTGAACCGCCATACGTCCCGCTACTTTAGACATTGGCGCCAGCAATGGCAAGCCGCCTTGCGCTGCGGTTACGGTTTCGTAAGCAATACAGATTGCACCACTTGCAATCAGGTCTTTGGTTTGTTCCGGGTCGGGGGCAAGATGAAGATAGGTATAGAGTATCTGATCTTGACGCAGCATCGCTCTTTCAATGGCCTGAGGTTCTTTAACCTTGATAATCATCTCTGCGCTGGCAAAGATCTCTGCGGCAGTGTCTATAATCTTCGCCCCGGCACTGATGTAATTCTCATCACTGGCACCAATGCCATTGCCGGCATTGGTCTCGACCAAGACCTGATGACCGTGTTTGACGCATTCCTTGACACTGGACGGTGTCAGTCCTACTCTGTATTCATGGTTTTTGATTTCTTTGGGTATACCAATGATCATAATTTCTCCTAATTAAACTAAGCGTTCTCTGTCAATGCCACATCTACCGCATCAACAATCGAATCAATATCACTTTTACTGGCCACAAATGCCGGACTGAAGAGCAAGACGTTGTTTGCATCGACAAAACTGCGATTGGTTCTTCCAATCATCACTTTGTTTTTCAAACAATGCCCGACAATCGCAACAACGTCTTGATCGGCAAGCGGCTCTTTGGTTTCTCTGTCTTTAACCAGTTCTACGCCGCAAAACAAACCCTTGCCGCGAACGTCACCTATAACCGGGTGCTTGTCCTGAAGTTCAAATAATTTATCTTTAAGATAGTTGCCCATATTGCAGACATTCTCAAGCAAGCTTTCTCTTTTAATAATCTTTAAAGTTTCTAATGCAGCCGCAGGGCCAGCCGTACAACCACCAAAAGTCGAAATATCTCTAAAGTAACTTTCAGGATCGGCTGGATTTTGCTTAAACAGTTCAAAAACTTTTTCGGTGGTTACTGTCACTGAAATAGCCGCATAACCTGCAGCCAAACCCTTGGCAATGGTGACAATATCCGGCTGCACTTTATAATGCTGATAGCCAAACCACTTACCGGTTCTACCAAGGCCGCAAACCACTTCGTCAATATGCAGCAAAACATCATATTTTCTGCAAATTGATTCGATGATTGGAAAATACTCCGGAACAGGTGGTATAACACCACCACCAGCCGTGATAGGCTCTAGCACAACCGAACCTACTGTTTCCGGTCCTTCTTGCTGAATGATGGTTTCAAGCGCGTGTGCACATTCAATATTGCACTCACCATATTTTTTTCCAAACGGGCAGCGGTAGCACAAGCAATGCGGCATTTCCACAAAACCCGGGGCAAAGGGTCCGTATTGATTTTTTCGTTGGGCATGACCAGTGGAGCTCAAAGCCCCGATAGTCGTGCCGTGGTAATCGCGATCGCGATAAATAATTTTATGTTTTTTGCCGTTGTTATAAGAATGAGCACGCTGTCTCACCATCTTATAACCCTTTTCATTGGCTTCTGAGCCGGAGTTTGAATAATAAACTCGGTCAAACCCTGGCATGATGTCAGTCAATTCTTTGGCGTATTCAGCTCCAGGTTCAGTACCAAAAGCACCGGCAAAATAGGGGATGTCCTTCAATTGATTCGCAACGGCGTCCACCATATCATCTCTGCCAAAGCCCAAATTGACCGTCCAAACACCGCCTGAAGTCGCGTCCAGATAATCATCGCCTTTGGCGTCAGTCACAACCAAGCCTTTACCTTTTACGATTACCAAGGGGTCAGTAGTCTCAAAAGCCTTGTGCTGAGTTAAATGATGCCAAACATGCTGCCTATCATTTTGTATAATTGTATTATCAGACATAACTCTCCTTTTCGTCATAATTATCTATAATTAGAATTGTAGGATATTTTCGGTGTTAATTTAACTTATCTATAGAACCAGAAAACATGGACTTAATGAACCAAAATGATGGATGAAATGTGGCACCAATTCTTTTCGTTGCGTCGTGACAAACCTCGCACGCTTCAGTTGCAAATCCGTCAGCAGTTAATCGACGCTATTAGCGGTGGTCTTATACGCCCCAAAGAGCCACTACCCTCTTCGAGAGAGCTCGCCAGTGAATTAAATGTTGCCAGAAACACCGTTATAGCCGCCTACAAAGAATTAGAGTTTGATGGCTATATCATTGCGCAAGAGCGACGTGGCTATTTTGTTAGTGTAGTAAGTTATGAACAACTCTCCGACGCTGAGCCTTCAACTGTTGTCGCGGAGGAGCCAAATTGGATGGCTCGATTAATTACCAAAAAGCCATCCACTAAGGTAAATATCGTTAAATCTGTAGATTGGCAAAAAGAGCCTTATCCATTCACAGTTGGGCAGCTTGAACACAGCTTAATTCCATTTTACGAATGGCGTGAAGTGGTTAGACACTCTTCTACAGTACCCGAAATAAAGAAATGGAACATCGATCATGTCGATTCCGACGACCCCTCTCTGATTAAACAAATTCAATCCAAAGTCTTGCCAAAAAGAGGGATTTGGGCTAACAAAAAACAAATATTGATTACTGCAGGAAGTCAAAATGCGATTTATATTCTTGCAAACCTTCTTGTTGGGCAAAACACCTCTGTTTGTATTGAAGACCCAGGCTATCCTGATGTGCGTAATATTTTTAGCTTTAAAACAGACAAATTAAAACCAGTTGCCGTTGACAAAGAAGGCGTAATTGTTGATAACATCGAACCCAGTTGTGACCTTATTTACACAACTCCAAGTCATCAATACCCAACTGGAGTTACGATGAGCATGGAAAGACGAAAACAGCTCTTGGAGTTTGCTCATGAGAATGGCACAGTCATCATCGAAGATGACTATGAAGCGGAAATCAATTTCTTAAAAAAGCCGCATCCATCGCTAAAAAGCCTAGATAAGCACAACAACGTTATCTATGTTGGTAGCTTCTCTAAGGCTTTTGCTCCAGGACTGCGGTTAGGCTACCTTGTTGCGCCGGAGAGCTTTATCACGGAGGCAAGAGCCTTAAGACGCCTAATGATGCGCCATGTGCCGGCAAATAATCAACGCTCTGTTGCGCTCTTCATTGGCCTAGGTCATTATCACAACATGTTTGCCAAAATACGAAAAACCAACAAGGAACGCTGGGGTTTAATTAACGAAAAGATAAAAAATGAACCTTTGCTTTCTTGTGTGCCCACGTTGGGTGGCTCCACTTTTTGGATTAAAATTCCCGAATCAATTGACTCTAAATTGCTATGTGAAGAACTACTTAAAAAAGGGGTTGTGTTGAGGCCAGGCCATGTCTCTTTTTTCTGCAACAATCACCCACAAAATTATCTACACCTAGGTTATTCAGCTATTGATACCAGAAAAATCAATAGAGGTATGGGACTTCTCATCAATCAAATCAAATTAATGATGACGTAGCTTTAAACCCTAATTTTTGTGTTTTTCGGATCAAACATAGACACTAAAGATACCCTAACAGATTGCACTTCACCTGCTACTTCCAGAGTGTAGCTATCATTTAATATCTCCTCATCACTGGCACCAGGGTTGCAATTAATGTAACCAAGGCCCACAGCAGCGCCGAGCGCATGACCGTATGAGCCACTTGTTAGGAAGCTTACCACTTCGCCATTCTTTAATATAGGTTCATTGTGGTAAAGCATGGCTTCTGGGTCGTCTAGCAAAAATTGCATGAGGCGCTTTTCTAGGCCTTTTTCTTTTTTCTCAAGCACAGCCTGGTGACCAATGAAGATGCCAAATTTTGAAGGATTTTTGCCCGTTTTAACCGCAAAACCTAAGCCCGCTTCAAGCACATTGTCTTCATCGGTAATATCGTGACCAAAGTGCCTATAAGTTTTTTCGGTGCGACAAGAGTCCACTGCGTGCATACCACATAATTTAAGTGAGAATTCTTGGCCTTTTTCTACCAAAAGTTCAGCCACGTATTCTGAGTATTCGATTGGAAAATAAATCTCCCAGCCCAGCTCACCAACATAAGTTAGTCTGTGCGCGCGAACGTTTGCCATACCAAGCTCCATCTGGCAAGTGCTGGCAAACGGCATATTTTCATGACTCAGATCATAATCTGTTAATGATTGCAACAAATCTCTTGAATTCGGCCCCATAATAGCCAAACAGTTTTCACTATTGGTTGCATCAAAAAATGCACAATTTGCACCATCAGGTAAATTTCTCTCCAGCCAATTCATATCACGATTAGCACACATTGCGCCACCAACAACTAGATAATCATCCTTAGCCAGTCTAGTAATTGTTACATCCGCTTCAATACCACCCTTGTTGTTAAGCCATTGCGTATATACGATTTTTCCAATCGGCACATCGACGTCATTGGCACAAATGTATTGTAAATAATCCATTGCATCAACACCTTTAACTCGGATTTTAGAGAACGATAGCATCTCATACATACCGACGCTCTCACGAATCGCCATATGTTCTTGGCGGTGATAATCAAACCAATTTTGCTTATCCCAAGAGTATTCGTATTTTGCTTCAACGCCCTTCTCTAAATCTTCTGGGGAGACAAACCAATTTGGGCGCTCCCAACCCGCCACCTCGCCATAACAAGCGCCGTGGTCTGTAAAAAATTGGTGCAAAGGTGAGCGTCGCAAGCCCCTGCCTGTAGAAAATTGGTGATAGGGAAAGTGGTTTTCGTACAAATAACCAAGAGACTCACTAACCCGATTTGCAAGATAGGTTTTATTGTTTTGGAAAGGTTGCATGCGTCTAACATCCACTTCCCAGAGATCACATGGCGGCTCACCACCAACAATCCATTCAGCCATGTACTTGCCCGCACCGCCAGCAGCTTGAATACCAATGGAATTAAAGCCTGCAGCAACATAAAAATTCCTTACCTCGGGGCACTCACCCATTTGGAAACTATCATCAGGAGTAAAACTCTCTGGGCCGTTAAAAAAAGTTTCTAGCCCTAATTTTTCCATCACCGGCAAGCGATTCATCGCCAACTCAAGGTAGGGCATCATATGCTCTAAGTCGTCCGGAATTTGATCAAAACAAAAATCTTCAGGAATGCCATTTTGCCCCCACGGCTTAGCATGTGGCTCAAACAAGCCGATTAATATCTTACCAGCATCTTCCTTGTAGTAGGCACTTTCATCGGGCACACGAACGGTTGGCATGTCGCCTAAATTTTCAACCGGAGATGTTAATGCATAATAATGCTCACAGGCGTGAAGAGGTACATTTGCTCCAGCCATTAAGCCCACCTCTCTTGCCCACATCCCTCCACAATTAACAACAATTTCTGATTGAATGTCGCCTTGGTCGGTGGTTACACCAGTTATCCTGCCGTGGTCTTTATGAATGGCAGTAACTTTAACATCTTCAAATATTTTAACGCCGAGGTTTTTCGCGCCTTTTGCAAGAGCCATAGCAATATTGGCTGGATCTCCTTTACCGTCTCGTGGAATCCAAACACCACCAACAACATCATCAAGATTGAACAAATCAATTTTTGATTTAAGCTCACTCGGACAGAGGATATGGGCGTCAACGCCGTGCACTTTGGCCAAAGAGGCGTTTCGTTTAAATTCTGTAAAACGCTCCTCATTGGTTGCAAGGCTGATTGACCCCGAGCGCCTAAAGCCTGTGGCAACACCCGTCTCTGCCTCCAATTTTTCATACAGATTGCCGGAATACTTTACCATCTGTGTTAAGTTTTGAGTGGCACGAAGCTGGCCAATGAGGCCGGCAGCATGCCAAGTAGTGCCTGAAGTGAGTTTTTTTCGCTCCAATAAAACTACATCGGTATAACCCAAATGCGCCAAATGATAAGCAACAGAGCAGCCAACCACGCCGCCACCAATAATAACAACTCGAGCCCTTGAAGGGATTAAATTAGACATTGTCTCTCCATTAATAAATAAAAGTTGCTATAGGAATCTTACTTTCCTTTCCAAGGAACTAGATATTTTTCTGAAATTCTCATTAGAATATCAATCGAATAGCCGATTACACCGATCAGAACAATTCCCAGAATAACAAGATCTGTCATCTGAAACTTTGAAGCATTAATAATCATCATGCCCGCGCCCTTTTGGGCGGCAACAAGTTCTGCAGCAACAACTGTACCCCAACAAACACCCATCGCAACACGTGCACCTGTAAAAATTTCCGGCAAACTGTTAGGGATAATAACATGACGCATGATCTGCCACTTTGATGCACCCAAAGAATAGGCTGCGTGAATTTTACTGATTGTCACACCTGAGACACCTGCGCGCGCGGAAATAGTCATAATCCAAAGAGATGCTAAGAATAACAATATAATTTTTCCCTCTTCATCAATTCCAAACCAAATAATTACTAGTGGAATAAGTGCAAGTGGGGGAACCGGGCGCATAAATTCAACGATTGGGTCAAACCAGCCACGAAACCAACCCGAAAGGCCCATTGAATAGCCTAATGGTATACCAACAATGGCGCCAGCTAAAAATCCCCCAACTACACGAAGAAGTGACCAGCCAAGATGTTCAAACAAGCTGAAGTTTTTATACCCCTCAGAGGCTACCTTTATTAACCTCGACCAAACATCTTCAGGTGGTGGCAGGTAAAGAGACTCCATTTGCCAACCTTTTTCTGGGGTAAGGCTAAGCGTGCCTTTGGCCGTCATATAGATTCTGGCATTGTCTATGAAAATTTCCGAACTGGGAGAAATACTCTGTCCATCAATAGAAACAACTTTATAGTCATTTTCGCCATAACCCACATCATTACGTCGAACCTTGATCAATCCACTGCGCCAAGCTGCAATGCTAGCAGAGTCATTTTTTGCAAACCCTGGACCTGGCTCAATATCGGGCTTAGGAAGCACCTTGTCAGATTTTGAATCATAAACAACAACTTTCACAAGCGCATCATCAGTTTCACCCGCTGCATTTGTAGCGGTGTAAGTAAAAGAAAAATCACCAATAAACGGCCCGGGGACATGAAACGGCATTAATTTTGAACCTGTAAATGCCCCCCAGATCATAAAGATAGCTAAAACCGAGATAAAAGAAGCAGCACGGTTAGATATCACCGCACTCTCATCACCAAAAGTAACTGTTTTAAGACTGGTAAAGTCTGTTTCTTTGGTTTTAAACTTTTCAATCGCCTTTATTGCGAAAAAAGCACCCACAAAAATAGCAATATAAATCAGTAAAATAGTCATTATCCTTCTCCCGCTCCACCCATAATTTCCTCCTCCATGTCCCAAATCATAGCGAGGATTTCTTCGCGAGTTTCAGTATAGCCTTGAGTTTTTTTAACCTCTCTTAAGTCCATTGTTACACCCATTTCAGCGTATGGCAGTTGATATTCTTTATGAATTCTTCCTGGTCTGGGAGCTAAAACTAGTAGGCGCTCTCCAAGCAATATCGCCTCTTCAACTGAGTGAGTTATAAGGATAATTGTTTTGCCAGTTTCTTTCCACAACTTTAGAACCAATCCCTGCATTTTTTCCCTTGTTAGCGCATCAAGCGCGCCCAAAGGCTCGTCCATTAAAATCACATCAGGGTCATTAGCTAGGCAACGAGCTAACGCAACCCTTTGTTGCATGCCACCTGAGAGCTCATAAACCGCTTTATCTTCAAAGCCACCCAGGCCTACAACCTCTAATAAATGCTGAACTTTTTTATCTTGTTCAGATTTGGGCATGCGCTTCATTCTAGGCCCAAAAGAAACATTTGAGCGCACATTCATCCACTCAAATAATGCCCCTTGTTGAAATACCATGCCACGCTCAGCATCAGGCCCAGTAACAGTATGACCGTTAAGATTAACACGCCCTGCGGTGGGCGCTAAAAACCCCGCAATAATATTTAACAGAGTCGTTTTGCCGCAACCAGATGGTCCTAGTACGCTTATAATCTGCCCCTCTTTGATGTCGAGTGAGACATCTTTTAATGCTTGAATTGATTCACCATTAGCTAAATCAAAGCGCATCGATATATTTTCAATTGTTAGGCCTTTCAAAATTTTCTCCAATCTTTTGTTTCACTAAAAAGGTGGTACACAGAAGTGTACCACCTTAAGTCTTACAAAGACTTGAGTATCAGACTTGTTGAGCCCAATACTAAGTGTTTTACTGGTTTGCCAATGTATTCAAACCATCTGTATTAACTGCACTATCGTATGAATCGCGTGCACTTGGAATTTCTCCAGCACTAACAAATACATCCGCTACACCCTTAAGGAAGGCCTGTCCGCTACCACCAAGCCATGCATTTGATAGCTGTGAACTAACTGACGGGAAAACAAATGTAGACATGGTGTCAGCTGTTGCAGCTTCATCCATACCTGCGTCTTTCGCAATAAGAGGAAGCATTAGTGAAGTAAATCCACCTGAGTTCCACATTGCATTAGAAGCAGCAGTAACACCTAAGAAGGTAGCTAACACTTCAGCATTTTCATCAGCAAAGCTTGCTGTTGTAGAGGTTACGTCCCAAACAAGAATACCAAGAGCTACTTTCTCGTCACCAGTTAGAAGTACATTGCCATGTTCCAAAGCACGGCGAAGCGATCCACCCCAACCACAGAACATATCAACACTTCCCTGAGAAAAGGCAGCAGCACCTTCTGGCGGAGCCATATCAACAACTTGCATTGATGATACCTCGACACCAAAATGCTCCATCTGTTTTAAGTAACCGTAGTGAGCAGCGGTACCGATTGGCACAGAAACTTTTAATCCGGCCAACTCAGAGGCATTGCTAGCATCAATTTCTAGAGCTGATGCAACAACACAGTTATCATTATCAGCGTAACTAACTGCCACGTCAACGATTTGTAAATCTTGACCAGTAGAAGCTGCAACGATGAATGGCGGCACACCTTGACTCACAGAAATATCAATGTCACCTGAAGCCATGGCAGCAGACATTGCTGTACCAGTACCAAACGCCTTCCAGTTTACTGTCATTCCCAGGGCTTCGTCATATGCCCCGATTTGTTTTGCATACTCAAATGGCATAGGCCATTCTTCAAAGTAAGCAACGTTAAGCTCATCCAAAGCCATTACATTTGCAGCTGCCATAGCACCTACTAGGGTCGCACCGACTTTTTTGTATATATTATTCATAGTTTCTCCTTTGTATAATAAAGAGCGGATGATTCCACTCCTTAGTTGATTTTTTACTCTTTTTTTATGAAAGCACAATTCAATTTTTTGAACAAGCCGTTTAAAAAAAAACTAAAAAGAACTATAAAAAACCATCAATGAGAGCGATTGATTTCCATGTCCATTCAACCTTGAACCAGAACTTCAATTTTCAGATAGTTTTTCAATAGTTGGGGTAATTCTATTCTATGAATATAATCATATAAGAGATAAGTGTAGAGCCAGAAGATATTGAATCATAGTCCAGAAATAAGTACCTATATGCTTCTTTTTTTACCACACAAACACAACGCAATTACGATTATTTTTGACTCTGGTCAAGACTTTCTTTGCTTCTGTTAGGTTATAAATAGATAGGCCAGAGTGTGCGAAAGCAACCATTAAACCTTAATGCGCGTTTATATAAAACAATTAACCAAGAAATATATACACCAAAAAAATCATAACATGATCGCTGACTGTTTATCAAATCAAATCAAATCTATTCTTCAAAATGTTATGCATCAAACAATTTAATTCAACAAGGTTTGTATGTAATAAACTATGAATAATATTAATAATTAAATGAAATAATACCATTTATATTCATTAAGTACCCTCTTTATAATGAACGCCTAATTCACACCAGAGAGCGTCTGATACCATGAATAATACAAACAGACTAAAGCAGCTCCTAAGCGAGCGCATCCTCCTCCTAGACGGTGCGATGGGTACCATGATTCAGCGCCACAAATTGCAAGAATCCGACTATCGTGGCGAGCGCTTTAAAGACTGGCACACCCTTGTTCAGGGCAATAACGACTTACTTTCCCTGACTCAGCCGCACATCATCAACGACATTCATAAATCCTTCCTTGAAGTTGGTGCAGATATTATCGAGACCAACACATTCAACGCCACTCGCACTTCAATGGCTGATTACGAGATGGAGGGCCTTGCCTATGAAATTAATGTTGCTGCCACCAAGTTAGCCAAAAAAATCGCCGATGAATTCTCCACCGAAGATAAACCGCGCTTTGTCGCCGGCGTCATCGGCCCAACGTCGCGCACCTGTTCGCTTTCACCAGACGTCAACGACCCTGGATTTCGTAACGTTACTTTTGACGAATTGGTTGGTGTTTATTCCGAATCTACTCGTGGGTTGATTAAGGGCGGCAGCGATATTATTCTAATTGAAACCATTTTTGACACACTTAACGCCAAGGCGGCTATTTTTGCCGTACAGCAAGTGTTTGAAGAAGATGACGTTGAGCTGCCAATCATGATTTCGGGCACGATTACGGACGCCTCTGGGCGCACCCTTTCTGGCCAAGTGACCGAGGCTTTTTACAACTCGCTACGTCATGCTAAGCCAATTTCGATTGGCCTTAATTGTGCGATGGGACCAGATTCATTGCGTCAATACCTTGCTGAATTATCTCGTGTCTGCGAAACTTACGTTTCCGCACACCCGAATGCCGGCCTACCGAATGAGTTTGGGGAATACGAGTTAGGCGTCATCACCATGAGTGAACAAGTGGGTGAATGGGCCAGTTCAGGTTTGGTCAACATCTTAGGTGGCTGTTGTGGCTCCACACCGGCGCACATCAAGGCCATTGCAGATGCAATTGAAGGGCTATCACCAAGACAACTGCCAAGCATTAAGCCTGAATGTCGATTGTCCGGCCTTGAGGCTTTTAATATTGGCGATGACTCCTTGTTTGTCAATGTCGGCGAGCGCGCCAATATTACTGGCTCTTCTAAGTTTAAACGCCTTATCCTTAACGAAGAATACGAAGAAGCGCTTGATATATGTCGCACTCAAGTTGAAAGCGGCGCACAGATGGTTGACGTCAATATGGACGAAGGCATGCTTGACGGCAAGACAGCGATGGAACGCTTTCTTAAGTTAATTGCCTCTGAACCCGATATTTCTAAAGTACCACTTATGATCGATTCTTCCAAATGGGAAATTATTGAAGCCGGCCTAAAATGCACTCAAGGCAAAGCGGTTGTTAATTCCATTTCCCTGAAAGAAGGCAAAGACAATTTCATTAAATACGCCAATCTTTGCAAACGCTACGGCGCGGCTATTATCGTTATGGCGTTTGATAAAGACGGCCAAGCGGATACGCTAAAGAGAAAAATAGAAATTTGCACAAACGCCTACGATATATTGGTTAACGAGGTACGTTTTCCAGCGGAAGACATTATCTTTGATCCAAACATTTTCGCCATCGCTACCGGAATTGAAGAGCACAATAACTACGGACTTGATTTTATTGAGGCTACTCGCATCATCACTCAAACTCTTCCTTATGCCAAAGTCTCTGGCGGTGTCTCGAATGTCTCGTTTTCATTCAGAGGTAATAATCCTGTGCGTGAAGCAATCCACTCAGCATTTTTGTACCACGCGGTAAAGGCGGGCATGACGATGGGTATTGTCAATGCCGGCCAGTTGGTGGTTTACGATGATATTGACAAGGACTTAAAAAAAGCTGTTGAAGATATTGTTCTTAATAAAGACCCTGAAGCGGGTGAGCGCCTCGTTGAACTTGCGCCAAAATTCTCAGGAAGTGGCGAAGTACACGAGAATAAGCGTGATCTGGAGTGGCGAACATGGTCTGTCGAAAAACGCTTAGAGCATTCTCTAGTCAAGGGCATTACCGAGTTTATTGACTCGGATACCCAGGAGGCTTTGGATAAATTAGGTCGCCCTATCTTTGTTATCGAAGGCCCGCTAATGGATGGCATGAACGTCGTTGGAGATCTTTTTGGTGTTGGTAAAATGTTCCTCCCGCAAGTGGTTAAATCAGCACGCGTAATGAAAAAATCGGTGGCCTATTTGGATCCTTTCTTGGAGGCTGAAAAGCAAGATTTTGGCACTACTGTTAAGCCAAAAATTCTCATGGCAACCGTTAAAGGCGACGTGCACGACATTGGGAAAAACATTGTTGGTGTGGTTTTGCAGTGCAATAATTTCGAGGTAATCGATCTCGGAGTGATGGTGCCGTCCGACACTATTCTCGAAACCGCTATTAAAGAAAACGTCGATATTATCGGCCTTTCCGGCTTAATTACGCCGTCGCTAGATGAAATGGTTTTTGTTGCCAAGGAATTGACACGACAGGGTTTTGAGATACCGCTATTGGTTGGTGGCGCAACCACCTCTAAAGCCCACACCGCTGTCAAAGTTCAGCCTAAGTACGCTAACGGTGTTATCCATGTACAAGATGCCTCTAAGGCTGTAGGTGTGGCAACCGCCCTACTATCAGATGATTTAAAGCCGAAATTACTGCAACAAATAGCAGAAGAATACGAAAAAGTTAGAGTCAGGCGAGCCAACCGGGGTGCCAGCAAACTCATCAGCTTAGAAAAGGCAAGGAGCAACAAACCCAAACTAAAATTTAACTCGATTAATAAGCCCAAACAATTAGGCGTGCAAGTGTTTAATGATTATGATCTGAGCGAAATATTTAAATATATCGATTGGGTGCCGTTTTTCCGCACTTGGGAACTCGCGGGAAAATTCCCTAACATCCTTACCGACGAAGTTGTCGGTGAAGCAGCAACACAGCTTTTTGCCGACGCTAAAGCAATGTTTAAAAAGGTTATTGATGGCAAGTTACTGCAAGCAAATGCCGTGATTGGCATCTTTAAAGCCAGCAGCATTAATGAAGATATTGAACTATACAGTGAGAATGGTGACACCCTAACAACACTTAATAACTTACGCCAACAACTGGACAAGAAAGGTCACACACCGAATTATTGTCTTAGTGACTTTATTGCGCCAAAAGATAGTGGTAAGCAAGACTACATGGGTGCATTTGCAGTGACTACTGGTATTAATATAAACCCATTAGTTGGGGCTTATGATGCCGACCTCGATGACTACAATTCCATTATGGTTAAAGCTGTGGCCGACCGACTTGCAGAGGCATTTACCGAACTAATGCACCATAAGGTACGCACTGAACTATGGGGCTATAGTAACGAGAGCTTTGATAACGAACAGCTGATAGAGGAAAAATACCAAGGCATTCGCCCCGCACCAGGCTACCCCTCGTGCCCGGAGCACAGTGAAAAAGAAAAACTTTGGGATTTACTTGATGTTGAGAAAAACACCAGCATGACACTCACCAGCAACTACGCCATGCTACCAACTGCATCGGTTAGTGGTTGGTACTTCTCCCATCCAGAATCACGATACTTTGGTGTCGCCAAAATCAACCAAGGACAACTTGAAGATTACGCCAATCGGAAAGAGGTTTCAGTCGAGCAAGCAGAGAGACTACTATCCCCTAATTTAGAGTAATCCCCTTGTATTGGACGAGCAAGCTAAAAAATGATTCAAGAGTTGTGTTGCATTCATAAATATTTTCCGTCTTTTTGCTTGCAATTATCGAAGTTTGGTACAAAATATAGCTTAGAATTTTAACAAAAAATAGAGTAATCATTATGAGTTGGTGGACAACAGTTTTAGGTGGTGCGGTAGGCTTTATGCTTGGTGGGCCGCTAGGTGCGATGCTTGGTGTGGCATTCGCAGGTAATTTTTCTAAACGTAAATCTAATTTCGGCGGATTTACTGGTAATTTCAATGTTGGCGATCAACAACGCGTTCAAGCAGCATTTTTTAGCAGTTTGTTTTCAGTTATGGGTTACCTTGCAAAGGTCGATGGCAAGGTCTCAAAATCTGAAATCCTCTTAGCGCAGCAAGTCATGCAGCAAATGCAATTAGCAGATGATATGCAAAAAGCTGCGAAAGAATTGTTTAACCAAGGTAAGCGCGAAGATTTCAATCTAGACGAGGTGCTTGAGCAGTTTCGCCTTGAGAGTCATAGACGCACACACTTAATACGTATGTTTCTTGAGATTCAAATCCAGGCTACTTATGCTGATGGCGTATTGGATGACAAAGAGCACGATGCCCTTAAATATATCGCACAAAAACTGCACTTTCCTATTCATGAATTAGAAAACCTGATTCAGAAATTTTCCGTGTCCAGTAATCATGCCAGCAAACTCACTGTTGACGATGCCTACGTTATATTGGGCGCAGAGAAAAGCTTAACCGATAAAGAGCTGAAACGAGTCTATCGCCGATTATTGGCTCAGCATCATCCGGATAAACTTGTTGCCAAAGGCTTACCAGAAGAGATGATGAAGATTGCTAAAGAAAAAACCCAAGAAATTATTAGCGCTTACGAGCTAATTGAGAAGCAACGTGGTATACGCTAATTAAGCGTTAATTTCAACGCTACGTAAGTCTTTTGCGAGTTTATCAAGTGCAGTGTTGACTAACTTATAAGAGCCTTCGGCGCCAAACAGTTTTGCTATTTCAACAGACTCATTGATCACCACTTTGTAAGGCACTTCGATACTGAATTTAAGTTCAAATGCGCCAAGATAGAGAATTGCGTGCTCAACAGGGCCAAGCTCTTCAATATCTCGATCGATACACGGCGCGATTAGCTCGTCAAGTAGTGTGATGTTTTTTGGAATTTCGCGAATAAGGTTCGAGAAAAAAGCTTTAGAAATTTTGCCCTCTTTTTGCGTTAAGAACTGGTGCTCAATACTAAGCAAGTCACCCTCAGAAATACGCCATTGATAAAGCGCCTGTACAACGCGCTCTCTTGAGCGCTGTTTTGGAGTTTTGTAAGATTTTTGCATAGTATGAGTTGCGATTTAGTTGGCGCTCTGTTCGTCTGCTTTGGCAAGCAGATAAAGCATTTCAATCATTGCAAGGGTCGCCTCTTCGCCTTTGTTGCCTTTGTAGCCACCAGCTCGCCCCAATGTTTGCTCCATGCTGTCGGTTGTCAAAACACCGAATGCAACGGGCGTCTCAAACTGGTAAGAAACATCAGCAACACCTCTTGCGCACTCAGAACATACATAATCAAAATGCGGTGTTTCGCCTTGGATCACGGCACCTAAAGTGACAATGCCATCATAAGCTGGGTTTTGAGCTAGACGCTTTGCCATCAAAGGAACTTCAAAAGCGCCGGGTGCGTAATAAACATCAATGTTGTCGTCTTGAATGCCGTATTTTCTTAGTGTATCTTCTGCGCCCGCCAAGAGCTTATCGCCAATATCTTTGTAGAAGTAAGCAATGATAATAGCGACTTTTGAATCCGCTAAAAAAGTGGCATTGACTTTACGATCAAATTTAAATGTTGACATAATTTCCTTATTTTTGTGTATCTACGTATTCACTAATTGTTAAACCAAAACCTTCAAGACCGTGCAACACTCTTGGACTACCAAGGATTTTCATTTGAGCGACACCCAAATCTGCGAGAATTTGCGCACCAATTCCAAACGTTCTAAGGTCGTCGGCTTGCCTGTAGTTTGGGTTATCAATACTTTCAAGAATGTCTTGATTGTTCTGCTTTCTTAGTAATAGAAACACACCTGTTTCAGCTTCTGAAATTTGCTCTAAAGCGCTGTCAATACTAAAGCCAGAACTCTTCTCTTGCAGCACATCTGTAAAGATATTTTCCATATGTACGCGTACATATGGCTCGCTCTTTCCGGTAATTTTTCCTTTAACGAGTGCTAGGTGCGTGTCGTTATTAATAGAATCCAAATAAGACACCAACTTAAAAGAACCAAAGCGTGTTTGGAATTGTCTTTGGTTGATACGCTCAATGGTTTTTTCATTCTCAACACGGTAGCGAATAAGGTCTTCAATCGTGCCCCACTTAATATCGTGTTTTTCGGCAAAAACCTCCAAGTCTGGGCGTCTTGCCATAGTACCGTCATCATTTAAAATTTCAACAATAACCGACGCCGGCTCAAAGCCAGCCAAACGAGCTAAATCACAACCTGCCTCAGTATGGCCAGCGCGGATTAAAACACCACCTTGTTCCGCCATTAATGGAAAAACGTGGCCGGGCTGAACAATATTTTCTGGTTTGGCGTCTAAGGCCACTGCATCTTGTACGGTTTTTGCTCTATCTGCAGCAGAAATACCCGTGGTTACACCTTCTGCCGCTTCAATAGAAACGGTGAAATTGGTGGAATGAATGTCACCATTGTGCGTTACCATCAATGGTAAATTGAGCTGTTTGCATCGATCACGAGTCAACGTCAAACAAATAAGACCTCGACCGTAAGTAGCCATGAAGTTAATGTGCTCTTTAGTGATTTTGTCAGCGGGTACAAGTAAGTCGCCTTCGTTCTCGCGATCCTCGTCATCCATAAGAATGATCATCTTGCCTTGTCTGTAATCTTCTAAAAGCTCTTCAGTTGTTGCTTTCATATTGTTTTGTTCTCTAATGATTCTAAGCGTTTTTTGTTGCGTTTACTAACCGCTCTAAATGTCTCGCAATAATGTCAATTTCGACGTTTACTTCTACACCAATATGCAAATCACCCAGCGTAGTAACAGTGAAAGTATGCGGCACAATATTGACGCCAAACGCATTCCCTTCAATGCTGTTGACTGTCAAACTCACGCCGTTTACACAAATTGAGCCTTTGCGAGCGATGTATTTTACCAAATCTTGTGCGACAGTAATCTCAAAGCGCGTGCTTTCGCCTTCACTGTAACGATTACTGACAACACCCACACCGTCAACATGACCACTGACCAAATGACCGTCAATGCCTTGATTTAGCCTTAACGCTTTTTCTAGATTAACCTTGTCGCCTGTTTGAAAATTAGCAAAAATAGAGCAATCCAGCGTCTCCTGAGAAACATCTGCTGAGAAGGTATTATTCGTTAATTCGACCGCAGTCAGGCAAACACCATTAACCGCAATACTGTCGCCAATTTTTGCATCATTTAAATCAATAGCATTGGACTCAAAAACGAAACAAGCGCCCTTTTCAGAGGCTATTACATTTTTGATTTTCCCAACGGCTTGAATGATTCCAGTAAACATAAAGTATAGGGCTTGTAAATTAAGGCGAATTTTACGCTAAATATAAATAAAAGAACAATTAAGACTCGTTGTCTAAAGTGGCGCAAACACTCGCACCAAACAGAATAACTGCCCAAGCGATATACACCCAAAAGAGCAGTAGCAGTAAAGTCGATAACGTGCCGTAAATAACTTCAAGATTGGAATAAACAAACAAATAACCATAAATTGAGAACTTGATTAACTCCAAAATAATGGCTGCCATAATGCCGGCTTTCAGGGCGTTAATAAAGCGTACTTCGGCTAAAGGTACCAATAAATACGTTAGGCTCAAACCCAAACAAGATAAGCCGAATGCCACGATGTATGGCGTGTATGCGTAATCAGAAACGCTCGACAACAAATCCAAAGCCAACATATAAGAACTTAGGAATAAAGAAACACCCAGTAAGATTGGCCCAACAAACAAAATGAACAGATAGGAAAGCAAGCCATTAAGCCAGCTGCGTTGAGACGCCCTGTCCCAAATTAAATTCATTCTTTGATCAATACTGAGCAGCAAGAATGCGCCGGTCACAATAAAAAATACAATGCTAGGACCGCGCAGAGATTGCGCTTGACTAATGAAAGTCGACAAGTAAGATTTTGCTTGATCGGCATCGCTTGGCAAGACGTGCTGAAACAAAAATGCCTCGAGCTGTGGCTGAAAGTCGACAAAATAATCGCTAAGCGAAAAAACACTTAAAGCCAACGCCAAGGCTGGAACAAAGGCAAACAAAGTCTTAAAGGATAAAATCGCTGCTGAATCAAAACCTTCTGAATTGACGAATCTTTTGGCAGCAGCAATTAGCATTTACTTTTGGGAAAGCAAGTAATCCTCATAATTACCAGAGTAGTAGTGCGCCCCATCCTCTTTAAGTTCAATAATGCGAGTTGACAAAGACGAAACAAATTCTCTATCGTGACTTACAAAGATAAGTGTACCCTCATAATTATCAAGTGCGAGGTTGAGTGCCTCGATTGACTCCATATCCAAGTGGTTAGTCGGCTCATCCATCAACAAAATATTGGGTTTTTGCAGCATCAACTTACCAAAAAGCATACGGCCTTTTTCGCCGCCTGAGAGCGATTTAACGCTTTTCCTAAC
Organism: Candidatus Thioglobus sp.; assembly: GCA_012959965.1. Taxonomy (GTDB): domain Bacteria; phylum Pseudomonadota; class Gammaproteobacteria; order PS1; family Pseudothioglobaceae; genus Pseudothioglobus. The sequence continues at coordinate 79,765 of DUCF01000056.1, forward strand.
ATCCTCTTTGCCAAAAAGCATTTTGCCAAGAACACCACGCATCACCTGTACATCATCCTTTTCGCTCTTAAACTGACTCATCCAATCCAATACGGTCATGTCTTTTTCAAAATCCGCGCTGTTGTCCTGGGCGTAATAACCGATATTAGCGTTTTCACTCCACTTCACCATGCCGCTTTCTGGTGTATGCTCGCCCATAAGCGAGCGTAGTAAAGTTGTCTTACCAACACCATTTTGACCAATAATTGCTACTCTTTCACCGGTTTCAATCAACAGGTTAATATCATTAAGTACCTTCAGGTCACCAAAATTCTTGGAGACATTTTTAACCTCAAGAACGTTTCTAAACAACGCCTTAGTTTGGTTGAAGATAATATAAGGACTGACTCTTGATGATGGTCTAATGTCGTCAAGTACAATCTTATCAAGTTGCTTTGCGCGCGAAGTCGCTTGTTTTGCCTTGGATGCGTTGGAAGAGAAGCGTGATACAAAGTGCTTAAGATCTTTGATTTTCTCTTCTTTTTTGGCATTGTCAGAGCGCATTCTCTCTTGAATGGCTGTTGCTGCGACCATGAAGTCATCGTAACTGCCAGGAAATACATTAAGTGCACCGTAATCAAGATCTGCCATGTGCGTACAAACACCATTAAGAAAGTGTCTGTCGTGAGAAACAATCACCATCGTTGCTTTACGAGCGCTTAATACGCCCTCCAACCAGCGAATAGAATTGATATCCAGGTTGTTCGTTGGCTCGTCCAATAACAAAACTTCTGGATCAGAAAACAGTGCTTGTGCCAAAAGCACACGCAATTTCCAACCTGGAGCAAGTTCACTCATCAAGCCGTAGTGTTGGTCTAGTGGAATATCGAGGCCCAGTAATAATTCACTCGCCGAAGACTCGGCCATGTAGCCGTCCATTTCTGCAAATTCCATTTCAAGTTCGGCAACTTTAATGCCGTCCTTTTCACTCATCTCAGGCAGAGCATAAATGCGCTCTCTCTCGGCTTTAATTTTCCACAATTCTTTGTGACCCATGATGACAGTATCAACCACACGGCACGCTTCAAAAGCAAACTGATCTTGTGACAAAACGCCGAGTCTCTGGCCGTCGCCAATCATTACCGAGCCAGCGCTCGCTTTTAATTCGCCGGTTAATATTTTCATCAAAGTGGATTTACCACAACCGTTAGCGCCAATCAAACCATAACGATTTCCGTTCTGAAATTTAACTGAAATATTTTCAAATAAAGGCTTTTCACCAAATTGCATGGTGACATTTGCGGTAGAAATCATGGGCTTGGGGTGTTTACAAAAGGCGACTATTATACCCTGAGAGGAATTATTACGTTAGCCTGGATACTCTGAAATTAATAGCTACGGCTTTTGCTACAGAATTTATAATAAGACGAACTTTTATGCAATCAAACTCAGTAATGAAAACCAAGCAAATGCCTGATAAGTCATTGTTATCAGTGATTTTACTATTGATTGTATTTGGCTGGATTATGTCTTTTTCCGCCTCACTCGCCTATTTCGAAAGCTACTCCTATTTCTTCAAACAAACACTTTTTATTTTGCTTGGCCTAGCGGCGGGGTTGCTGGTTCTGAGAACACCAATGTCAATTTTCCAAAAATATTCAGCGCCACTTTTTGCGCTGACACTGGTGCTGCTTGTTATTGTATTTCTCCCCAAGCCCATTGGCCACGAGGTTAACGGCTCAGCTCGCTGGATTAACTTTGTTTATTTTAAATTCCAGCCTTCAGAATTAATGAAATTATCGATGATTCTATTTATGGCTGGCTTTCTTATTCGTCAAGAAAAAGACGTGCGTAGCCCGTGGATGGGATTTGTCAAAACCTTGTTGATTATTGGTTGTGCTGACATTCTACTACTTCTCGAAACAGATTTTGGCGCCGCCCTTATTGTTTCGCTATCGGCGATGGCAATGCTTTTTGCAGCCGGATCCTATCTCAAGCAAATGAGTGTTGTTGCCACTGGCTTTGTCGGCTTGATTGCCGTTCTAATTGTTTTCAATGAAAACCGCTGGGTTCGGTTAACCTCGTTCTGGCAGGAAGATTTGTGGCTAAACACAAGCTCAAAAGTGTTCCAAACTCAACAAGCCCTAATCGGCATCGCACGTGGTGATTGGTTTGGCACAGGCTTGGGTGCAGGAGTGCAAAAATATGGCTTACTGCCCGAGCGCCACACGGATATGATTTTTGCTGTTATTGGTGAAGAGTTGGGTGTTGTGGGTATGCTTTTCGTACTTTTCTGCTTTCTCTTTATTTTAACAAAAGGCTTTAATATTGCCCAGGCCGCACTGAAAAAGGGTCGAAAATACAGCTCGTATGTGGCGTTTGGTATTTGCACTTGGTTTGCGATGCAAATCACCGTTAATATTGGTATGAATCTTGGCTTATTACCGCCCAAGGGCTTTACACTTCCCCTTCTTAGCTATGGCGGCACATCAATGATTTTTGCCATTATTTCGTTAGCCATTATTCTGCGAATCGATATGGAAAGCAAAACGCATTATTCAAAACAGAGAAAGTATGTCTGACAAAATCTTGATTATGGCGGGTGGCACTGGTGGGCATATTTTCCCCGCACTAGCAATTGCAGCCGAGCTTAAAGGTCGCGGTGCGAGTATAGCATGGCTAGGAACAAAGCAAGGAATGGAAAATACCCTTGTGCCAAAGCATGGCTATCAGTTACACCGAGTCAGCTCTTCGGGCGTTAGAGGTAAAAATTTCGTTACTTTAATTAAGGCGTTTTTCATCTTAATTCTGAGCTTCTTTCAAATACTCTTGGTCTTTATTAGAGTTCGCCCAAATCAAGTGATTGGTATGGGGGGATACGCCTCTGGCATCGGTGGCGTGGTTGCCAGAATGCTGTTTATTCCACTGGCAATTCATGAACAAAACACCATTCCCGGCACAACCAATTTAATCTTGTCAAGGCTCGCTAGAAGAACTTTTCAGGCCTTTAAAGGTTCGTTTAAACCGGAGGTTGGGGCGATTACAGTTGGAAACCCCTTGTCGTTCACCGCAAAATCAAAAACACCGCCAGAATCAGTGAAAAACTTACTGGTGTTAGGTGGCTCCTTAGGCGCTAAGAGAATAAACGAAACCGTTGCCAAGATAACAACACCCGTCAATATTTGGCATCAAACCGGCAAACAGCATTTGGATTCGACCAAAGCCCTGTATCAAAACCACTCTAGTGTCGACCTCAAAGTCGAGGCGTTTATTGAGTCAATGAGTGAGGCTTACGCGTGGGCAGACGTGGTTATTTGTCGCGCAGGCGCGATGACAGTATCCGAGCTTATTGCAACGAAAAGTATCGCTATATTAGTGCCTTTTCCTTTTGCAGTAGATGATCATCAAACATCCAACGCTAAACACTTAACAGGTGCTGGTGCTGGAATCCTTCTACAAGAAAATCGTTTAAGTAAAAAGTCGATCGATGAGATATTACAATCTCTTGATAAAGCAAAGCTTAAGGCAATGTCAGATAAGCTGGAGACGCTGCAACAGCCTAATCCAGCAAGAGCTATCGCTGATTACCTGTTGATGCCTAAACGCTGAAAAAGCGCTTGATCATCGCCCGCTGTTGGGTTGTCGGTTGTCAGTAATTGCTCACCGTAGAAAATCGAGTTAGCGCCAGCAAAGAAACACAGAGCTTGCATACCCTCACCCATTTCCAATCTACCTGCCGATAGGCGAACAACGGCCTTTGGCATTAGAATCCTAGCAACAGCAATAGTACGGACAAACTCGCTTTCACTTGGCGGCTCAACACTCTCAAAAGGCGTACCTGGAATTGGCACTAAGAGGTTAATTGGCACGCTGTCAGGGTGCGCCTCAAGATTGGATAAAGACTGGAGCATAGATGCACGATCAACCTGTGTCTCGCCCAAACCTAGAATACCACCACTACAGACATTAATGCCGGCATTGTAAACAGCATCAAGTGTGTCTAATCTGTCTTGGAATTTACGTGTTGACACAACGTTACCGTAGTGTTCTTTTGATGTGTCAATATTATGATTGTAGTAATCCAGTCCCGCCTCTTTCAGGGTGTCCGCCTGAGTTGGCGTCAACATACCAAGAGTTACACAAGTCTCCATACCCATCGCCTTAACACCTTGAATCATCGGAATGACTTTGTCGAGACTTTTGTCGGTTGGATTGCGCCAAGCAGCACCCATACAAAAACGCGTTGCACCTTTGTCTTTGGCCTCTTGTGCTTGTTGTAAAACAAGATCAATTTCCATTAATTTCTCGCGCTCAAGACCCGTATCGTACTTAGAGCTTTGTGAGCAATACGAGCAATCTTCAGGACAAGCGCCGGTTTTAATGTTTAATAAAGAGCTAACCTGTACTTGGTTAGGATCAAAAACCTCGCGATGAATACTATGCGCCATAAAAAGAAGGTCGTTAAATGGCATTTGAAAAAGTGCGTTTATTTCATCTAAGTGCCAGTCGTTTTTAATTTCTATCATGTTATTTTAATGGGAAATAATGAGTCAATAATTGGACTATTTTACCGTAGCCTGAGGTGTAAATTAATACAAAAAAGCCGCGCTTTGCGCGGCTTTTAAACAGTTTCTAACGAATTAGCAGCTGTAGTACATATCGAACTCAAGCGGCTGAGGTGTAGCTCTCATTGCTGTAACTTCTCGCATCTTTAATTCAATAAATGAATCGATAACCGCATCGGTAAAGACGTCGCCAGCTTTCAAGAAGTCACGATCTTTATCAAGCTCTTCTAGAGCAAGATGAAGCATGCCGCAAACTTTTGGAATGCCAGTAGTGTCAGCATCGTATAAATCTACATCCACAGGCTCACCTGGGTGAATTTTGTTCTTAATGCCGTCAAGGCCAGCCATTAATAATGCTGCAAACGCCAAGTAAGGGTTAGCAGTACAATCTGGGTAACGAACTTCAATACGACGACCTTTTGGATTTGACACAAAAGGAATGCGAATCGCAGCAGAGCGGTTTTTAGCCGAGTAGGCTAAAATTTCTGGCGCTTCAAAGCCAGGAACCAAGCGCTTGTAAGAGTTAGTTGAAGGATTGGTGAAGGCATTTAAAGCACGAGAGTGCTTGATGATACCACCAATGTAATGAAGTGCGGTTTCACTCAATTTACCGTAACCATCGCCATCAAATAGGTTTTTTCCGTCTTTGGCAATTGACATATGAACGTGCATACCATTACCGTTATCAACCGCAATTGGCTTAGGCATAAATGTCGCAGTTTTGCCGTAAAGGTGGGCAACGTTATGTACGCAGTATTTAAGAATTTGTGTCTCGTCAGCTTTTTTCACCAAGGTGTTGAAAAGTGCGCCGATTTCACACTGGCCAGCAGTACCCACTTCGTGGTGATGAACTTCAGTTGTAACGCCCATTTCTTCGATCGCTAAACACATCTGTGCACGTAGATCATGCAGTGAATCAACTGGCGGCACTGGGAAGTAACCGCCTTTAATGCCTGGACGGTGACCTTTGTTTCCACCTTCAAAATCTTGACCAGAAGCCCAAGAGGCCTCTTCAGAAATAATCTCGTAGAATGATTTACCCATCATGCCCAAGCCTGTATCCCACTTAACACTGTCGAATACGAAAAATTCTGGTTCGTTACCAAAATAAGCAGTGTCACCGATACCTGTTTCAATTAAGTAAGCTTCTGCGCGTGCCGCCAAAGAACGCGGGTCTTTTTCGTAGCCTTTCATGTCAGCGGGCTCAATAATATTACAACGAATATTAAGGGTTACTTCTTCTGTAAATGGATCCAAGACTGCTGTATCAGCATCAGGCATCATAATCATGTCTGAGTCATTAATTGGCTTCCAACCAGAAATAGAAGAACCGTCAAACATTTGACCTTCTTCTAATTTCTCAGCATCAATTGAATGCGCAGGTACACTAACGTGTTGCTCTTTGCCGATTGTGTCGGTAAAACGAAAATCGATAAACTTAACGTTGTGCTCTTCAATCATTTTCATTACATCTTTTGCAGACATACATACTCCTATGGTTAATTTTGATAAAAACACTGACAGGCATTGTCAAGAAGTCTGCGCCGTTGCAAACAAGAATGAAAGTTATTTAAGAGATTATTCTTAAATTATTTCAGTCGCGAATTATACCGTATTTTTTTCAACCAGTAGTATAATCTGGTCGCCTTTTTCCTCTACATCAAGCACGTTGTGGCCATGCACTCTGCACCAAGCAGGTATGTCGTGCTTGACCCCTGGATCAGTGGCAGTAATTTCAACAGTATCACCCACTTCTAACTCGTTGATTTTTTGACTCAATCTAATCACCGGCATTGGACACATCAAACGAATTGCATCTAAACTGTATAACATTACACCCACTCCTTAGGCTTTAAATAATGAGCGTACAAGCGCTCTTCCTCACTACCCTCTTCGACTTCAAACCGATAAGACCAGCGAACTTCCGGCGGCATAGACATCAAAATAGACTCGGTTCGTCCGCCACTTTGAAGGCCAAATAAAGTGCCTCGATCATAAATCAAATTAAACTCAACGTAGCGTCCACGGCGATGCAATTGAAAGTTGCGCTCTCTTTCACCAAAAGGAGTGTCTTTGCGCCTCTCAACAATCGGAAAGTAAGCCTTGGAAAACGCATTACCAACGCTTTGCATAAAGGCAAAACCCTCATCAAAACCCCCTTCGTTGAGATCATCAAAGAATAAACCACCAACTCCTCTAGGCTCGTCTCTGTGTTTGAGGTAGAAATAATCATCACACCATTTTTTATATTTTGGATAAACATCTTCACCAAAAGCCGTGCAGGCATTTTTTGCCTCACCGTGCCAATGGATAACGTCTTCATCAAAGCCGTAGTACGGTGTTAAATCAAAGCCACCACCAAACCACCATATAGACTCTTCACCGGCTTTTTCAGCAATAAAAAAACGCACGTTAGCATGTGAGGTAGGTGCGTAAGGATTTTGCGGATGCAGCACCAAAGAAACGCCTAAGGCTTTGTAATTCCTACCCTCTAACTCGGGTCGAAGCGCAGTCGCCGAGCCTGGCATCTTAGAACCCTCAACATAGGAAAAATTAACCCCTGCTCGCTCAAAAACCCCACCATCGCTTAAGACGGTTGTCTTGCCGTATCCCGCACCGTTTTCTTTTTTCCAATCATCTACGGCAAAATTCTCGACACCGTCTAGGCATTCCACTTCACTGCAAATACTTTTTTGTAATTCCAATAAGTAGCTTTTGATTTGCTCAATCATCGAATGCGCTCTCCTGTTAGCAAGTTAATAATTATTGAAGCTTGATTATTATACTGAATAGGTGCTAACGCAAACGGAAGACCCTTGTTGAAATGAGCTTGTAATTGCAGCAGGCTGGTGGCCGTCTTTTGCCCTTGCACATTAGCACTGCTCGATACCAAGGCAGAGCCAGTATTCTCACAAAAATACTGCACCAATGGATTGTCGGTGATGCGCACGGCAATCAGCGGCCCACCGCCAGTAAGTAGGGTTGATGTATTTGAATCCGCCGGCACTAAAAAAGTTGTGGGCTGTTTTTTTGCCATTTGCACGCCATCAACAAGGTCAGAGGTGAAAGTCGAGTCGACATAAGGCTCTACATAGCCAATATCAGACGCCAGCAAAATGAGACCTTTTGAGCTGTCTCTGCGCTTTAGTTGAATCAACTGACTCACAGCCAAAGGGTTGTTTGCCAAACAAGCAAGACCGTAAATCGTGTCTGTCGGATGCGCAATCACACCACTGCACAAATATCGCAAGGCCAATCTTTGTCTAAAACCGGGGTTCATTTTTTTGCCCTCGGATGACAACTATCGTAAACTTTGGACAATTCTAA
>DUCF01000057.1 GCA_012959965.1 Candidatus Thioglobus sp.
CTCTCCAGAGATTGAAATGAAAAGATTGCTGGCAAGAGGTAGTGGGGACATTTTTCAAATTTGCCCGGTTTATCGAGACAATGAATACGGCGAGCGTAATTTCAACGAATTTAGCATGTTGGAGTATTATCGACTTGATTTCGATATGCACCGATTGATGGATGAAGCTGCTGAATTGGTTCATGTGCTTGGCAACTCCAATCCAGTGGTAAAGATTTCATACAGTGAGGCTTTTGTCCGCTATGCAGGTATTAATATCCTAAAAACAGACTTTGACACCCTTAAGGTCTTTGCAAAAGGGCACGGCCTGAGCGCTGATTTTCACTGGATTGAAGACCTACAAATGCTTTTGTTTGTGCATTTCGTGGAGCCAAAGTTACACCATCATCCAATTTGTTTTATCTACGACTTCCCATCACAGCAAGCAGCACTAGCTCAAGTTGAAAATAGTGTGGCGCATCGATTTGAATTGTATCTTGGCGGCGTTGAGGTTGCTAATGGCTACCAAGAGTTGCAAACTGCCGAGGATTACCGTGAACGTTTTCAGATCGAGCTTAAGAAACGCCAAGAACTTGGAAAGCCAGCGATGGCAATTGATGAGCAGTTTTTAGCTGATTTGTCGTCACCATTGCCGTTTTGCTCCGGTGTGGCTATTGGAATTGAGAGATTACTAGAGACCCTTGCATAAATCATTTTGAAATTTGCTGAGTAATAAAAAATGTGTAAAAATTTGAAACTAATAGCATTAGCTATTGATAAGAATTTTTATGCATTTATTAACATTGTTAGCCTCAGCCCTTTGGGATAAGGGTTTTCTCCATTTTCCTGTGTTAAATTTCATCACCAGACAACAAGTAGGGTTTCAAAAATTATGCCTCGCAAAATGAAAAAATCCCATTATCAAATCAAAAATGATTTATGCAAGGGCCTCTATTGCTAAAAATGTGTTTATAATCGGAACTGATGCCATTTTTGCACGTTACCTCATAATATGTTGAGACTGATTCCACTTCTTATTGCTCTCATCGGATTCAGTGCGTTGGCCGCTGAAAATCTGGACAATTCTAATTCAAATAACTCTGCCTCAACTCTTCAGCAGCAGTTAGAGCAGTTTGCTCGTGAGGGCGACGCACGATCTCAATTTAGTTTGGCCAATATGTACCACAACGGTATCAACGTTGAGCAAGACTTTGCATTGGCTTTTTATTGGTATTCACGCGTTGCCGAGAAGGGTCATGCAAGCGCGCAGTTTAATGTTGCCAACGGTTATTATCACGGTGTTGGTGTCGAGAAAGATCTTTCTAACGCTTTTGCATGGTATCAAAAGGCAGCAGAGCAAGGGTTTGTGGAGGCTCAATTTAGCCTCGGTGTTATGTATCGTAATGGCGAAGAAACACCAGCTAACGACGTCCAAGCTTTTGAATGGTATAAAAAAGCAGCCGATTCAGGCCATGCAACCGCGCAACTCATTGTGGCAAAAATGTATGACACTGGCACGGGAGCGGCAATCAATAAAGATCTTGCGAGGAATTTATACGAAATTTCAGCCAGTCAGTATGGCGCCGATTCTCAGTTTGAATTAGCTGAGTTTTATCTCCGCGAAGGCGAGAATTCTGCTGCAGTTGAATATTATCAATTGGCTGCGGATCAAGGCCATGCAGGTGCACAGGCAATGTTGGGCGAAATGCATTACCAAGGCAAACTTGTTGGGCAGGACGATGCGCTGGCCCTACAGCTCCTTGAGTTGGCCGCTCAGAAAAATAATGTCGATGCGCAATTTTTAGCGGGTCAAATATATCGTTCTAGCACGCAAATAGATAGGGACAGTGGCAAAACACTATATTGGTTTGGTCGTGCAGCTGAGGGCGGACAAGTCAAGGCTCAATACCAGTTGGCAACCATGTATTTGAAAGGTGACGGGGTTGCGACAGATCTACAAAGAGCGGTTGCTCTTTATCAAATGGCAGCCACCCAAGGTCATGCTCGAGCGCAGTACTCTTTAGCGCTTCGGTATTTGTTGGGCTCGGGAGTTAGTAAAGACCCCTCTGCGGCTGTTTATTGGTTTGAAAAGGCGGCCAAACAAGGTCACGCCGAGGCTCAGTACTCATTGGGAATGAGGTATCAATTAGGTTCAGGGGTTGAGAAAAATATTGAAACCAGTATGACTTGGTACCAAAAGTCCGCTGAGCAGGGTAACTTGGACGCAGAGTATCGCTTGGCTAAATTGCTATTGGATGGTCATGGGATTGACAATAACCCTCAAAAAGCCATTGCCATGTTGTTAGATTTAGCCGCTCAAGAGAATCAGGTTGCGCAGTACGCCCTTTATGTCATTTATCAACAAGGGAAGGTAGTTGAGCAGGACGATACAATTGCTAGACTTTACTTACAAAGAGCAGCAGAGGGCGGTTACGATGCTGCTCAGTACGCCTTGGGTAAGCAGTATTTTGACGAAGGTAATATTGGCGACGCCTTGGTCTGGCTGGAAAAATCTGTTGCGCAGAAAAACACTTCTGCACAGGTATTACTGGAGAGTATCAAACAAAATCCGAATGCAGCTGCAACTACAAACAAAGCTGAAAGCAAGCCTGTCATTGTTAAAGTTGAAAAAAGTACAGCTGCTGAGGAAGTAGTTAAGGTTGAAGCGAAGCCAGCCAAAGAAGTGACAAAGGTTGTTGTTTCTGAGCCAGTCGAAGTGTCGCCTAAAGCTGAAGTGGTAGCGGTGGTAAAAGTAGCGCCAGCGAAGAAAGTTGAAATTAAAAATACTGAGAAAGCCAGTATCGCCAACAATAACGCTTCTAGCGTTATTGAACCAAGTGCCGTTGAAATTGCAATCATAGAGTCAAAAATTAAGCCAGAACAAACGCAGGGTAAAATGTTACCCAGTTCGTTCTCCAAGTCTGCCAAGAAAGTACCACAAGCTTTTAAGATGAATACCACCACTTCGCAACCAAGCATTGAAGTGGAGCCATTGAAAATAGAGCCTACGAGTGGAAATGAAGCTGTAAAGGCCAAGAGTAGCATTCAATCAAACGAGAAAATACTAAAGCAGACGGGTGAAATTTCTAAGCAATTAAAGCCAATAATTACCGGCGCCAAAATTGGCACAGGGGTTTCACAAATTATTTCCCTGCAGCAAAAAGAGTTAATCGTTGAGTCCACGAAGGCTGACGTAGGCGGATTGGAAGCTGCACCAAACACAACACCCGAGGTTAGTGGCGCAGATACCAAGGTTGAAGTTGGTGAAGATACAAGTTCAGATCTCGGTGTTATAGCACAATCATTAAATCTCAACCAGCAGGTCTTTAACCAGATGCAGTCCTTAGGTATAACCGATCATAAAGGAGAGGTGGCCGATATTGGTGGACTTGGTGCAGGGTCGAGCAGTAATGATCTGCAAGTATTCCTTTCGATGTCTAGGGCTGCTGAAGCTGGCTCTGCTGAGTCTCAAAACACTTTAGCAATGATGTATCTGCAGGGTGTCGGCATTGAAATGGATCGTCAAAAAGCTTATTTTTGGGCGAGCGAATCCGCACGCTCTGGCAATGAGGAAGGTAAGGCGATTCTTAGGTATATTCTTACGCAACCCTCTCAGTAGTGAGCAAAAACAACAAACCTTTTTGGCAAACTAAGACCCTAGATGAAATGACACCCAGCGAATGGGAATCTCTTTGCGATGGTTGTGGGCGTTGCTGTTTGCACAAGTTAGAAGATGAGGATAGCAGCGAAATTTATTTCACCGATGTTGCTTGTCACTATCTTGACGAAGAAACCTGTGCGTGCCCTCATTATGAAGACCGACAAACCTACGTCCCAGATTGCCTGACAATCAAGCCAGATTGGGGCAAAAAGTTTAATTGGCTGCCTTCTACCTGTGCATATCGGTTACTATATGAAGGCAAAGACTTGTTCAGCTGGCACCCTCTGCTTAGCGGCGATAAAGATAGTGTGCACTTGGCTGGCATTTCGGTACGGGGCCGTACTTACAGAGATAATGAAGTTAGCGAAGATCAATTATTTGAACACGTCATTAACTGGGTGGATTAAATGAAAAAAATCGCAATAGCAGTTCTTGGATTCTTTCTCACATTTTCAGTTTTAGCGCACGATTGGCCGCATGAAAACATCTCTGAGGCTGTGTTTGCTCTTAATGTCGAAGACAGAGTGCCCATTGATATTATTGAAGAACTCGACAACTCTTTAGGTAAAATTTACTTCTTCACCAACATTCGCAACTTAAAAGGCGAGCACATTACTCATCGTTGGATTTATGACGAGAAGGTGATGGCTGATGTGCGCTTTGAGATCAGAGGTCCAAGATGGCGTATTTGGTCGTCTAAGAATCTTTGGCATACATGGATTGGAGAGTGGAGAGTGCAAGTGCTTCTTGATGATGCTACTGTGCTTTTCGAGCAAACATTTAACTATAAACATCAAGAATTAACAGAAAATGAATAAAGTTGTATTGGCCTATTCAGGCGGTTTAGACACCAGCATTATCGCAAAGTGGTTAACAGAAACATACGATTGCGAGGTTGTAACTTTCACGGCCGATATCGGTCAGGGTGAAGAAGTTGAGCCTGCACGCGCGAAAGCTGTTGCCATGGGCATCAAAGAAATCTACATTGAAGATCTTCGTGAAGAATTTGCGCGGGACTTTGTTTTCCCAATGTTTAGAGCGAATGCCATTTACGAAGGTGAGTATCTTTTAGGCACCTCCATTGCTCGTCCATTAATCTCCAAGCGACTAGTAGAGATTGCAGCGGCAGTTGGTGCCGATACAATTTCGCATGGTGCGACCGGCAAAGGTAATGATCAAGTACGTTTCGAGCTTAATGCGTATGCGCTTAATGCTGATATTAAAGTGATTGCGCCTTGGCGTGAATGGGATTTATCCTCGCGTTCAAGCTTAATGGACTACGCTAAAGAGCACAATATTCCAATCGATTATCATAAGCAATCGAAAAAATCCCCATATTCTATGGACGCTAATTTATTGCACATTTCTTACGAAGGTGATATTTTAGAAGATCCATGGGTCGAGGCAGAAGACGATATGTGGCGTTGGACAGTGTCACCGGAAGATGCCCCAGACCAAGCAGAATACATTGAAATCACTTATGAAAAAGGCGACATTGTTGCTATTAATGGTGAGACTATGTCACCAGCAACGGTAATGGAAGATCTGAACCGTCGTGCAGGTGCGAATGGTATTGGTCGTCTAGATTTAGTTGAGAATCGCTTTGTTGGTATGAAATCACGCGGCTGCTATGAAACGCCAGCGGGCACTGTAATGCTTCGAGCGCATCGCGCCATTGAGTCAATCACCCTTGACCGTGAAGCGGCACATCTTAAAGATGAGCTGATGCCTAAATACGCTAAGCTGATTTATAACGGTTTTTGGTTTGCTCCAGAACGTGAAATGATGCAAGCGGCAATTGATGCTTCACAAGAAAACGTCAGTGGCGTTGTTCGTGTTAAGCTTTACAAAGGCAACGTATCCATCGTTGGCCGCAAGTCTGACAACTCACTATTTAGTGAAAAAATTGCTACTTTTGAAGATGATGAGGGTGCATACGATCAAAAAGACGCTGCGGGCTTTATTAAGCTTAATGCACTTCGTTTGAGGCTAAAAGCACTGCAATAAATACAAAAAATCGACAATTTTCGATTTTCTCTCTATAAAACACCGATTTTAGGTAATAAGTAGCCTTAAATTGGTGTTTTTCGTTTAAAAAGTTCATTTTTTGACAGATTTTATTATCCACTACGCTAATTTTGGATATTTTTATATGAAACCCTCTTTGAGAAATTGTCAATTTTATCTTTAGGTCTTGATACTTTTTCTGACAAGCGTACAAAGAGTTCAAAAAGAAATCGTCGAAGGTGAATTGGCTTTAGCCAAGAGAGGCCGCCCTGAGGCGCTACAACAAAATCGATTAATCTCAAATTCTCTTTCTCGAATTGTGCTGTATTGCTCGTAGTACAATAGACTTTAACGTTTATTTTGAACAGTGAGGACAAAATGCAAGTTAAGATTTTTTCAATAAAAGGTGGAATGTTTAGCCACTTGAAAAAGGCGCTAGTCATTCTTGAAAGCGAAGTGAATGACTGGTTGTCAGCCAATCCTAATATAAATGTAATCGAAATAAAATAGTCGGCTTCTGGAGGGAGTTTGGATCCTGCGGAGCTTATTATTTCGGTTTGGTACGAATAATAATTTTGAAGTAATAAGACAAGCAAAGATTGTTTGATAATTTATATGTTTTTATTTATATCTACAAAACTAGAAATATAGAAATAAGTGTGTATAATCAGCCCTATGAACGACATAACCATTGTGAAAGTATTAACGGAACTGGGTAACGAATCTAGACTTTCTATTTTTCGCCTTTTAATAAAGCATGGTAGCGAAGGGCTAATAGTTGGCGAAATTGGCACTGAGCTTAATATTGCCCCTTCAACTCTTAACTTCCACTTAAAAGGCTTGTTTGAAGCAAGTTTAATTAAACAGGTTAAAGAAAGTCGAAGCATCCGCAGTTTTGCAAATCTAGAGCCGTTGAAAAATGTACTGGATATTCTTCAACTTGAGTGTTGTTCTGAAATGCAAGAGAATGATTGTTGTGATTAATAGGAGTTAATAATGAAAAGAATGCATATTCATGTATCGGTCGATGATTTAGACAAAAATATTGGTTTTTATTCAGCGCTGTTTGGCGCCGAACCAACGGTTCAGCATGACGATTATGCTAAGTGGCGGCTGGATGATCCCTTGGTGAATTTTGCAATATCCAATCGCGGACGGGAAAATGGCGTTAATCATTTAGGGTTGGAGGTTGAAAGCGATACTGAGCTTGAGGAAATATCCGCAAGACTTAACCAGTGTAATATCGAAAATATTGCAGAAAAAGGTGCGAATTGTTGTTATGCAGAGTCTGACAAGTATTGGACACTTGATCCGCAAGGCATCCCGTGGGAGAATTTTCACACGTTAAGCGATATACCAATGTATGGCGCTGACGCTCAGAAAAGTGAAAGTGAGCGCTCTGGTTGCTGTGTTGGAGATATTAAGAGTGTCTCAACAGCTAAACAAGGCTGTTGCTAAATAAAAAGCCCGAATGAATCGGGCTTTTTTAGGAGAGATGGGTTTTTAATTAATCACCCAAAGTGTGTAATCCACACTCACGACCGGCTTCAACTTTGGTTGGGTCGAAGTAGCGTGTTTCGTCAGGTAAGTCATGTTTTTCAAGGTAGTATTGCATGTCAGCAAGTGTCCAGTCCAGTAGTGGTGAGACCTTGATAACATCATTTGGCCCTAGAGCGACGGCGTCCATTTCTTGACGCACAGCAGTTTGTTCGCGTCTAACGGCTGTTAGCCAAACATCTGCGTTGGTTTCTTTCATTGCGCGAAGGAATGGTTCAATCTTAAATTGATGGGAAAACTCTTCGTGTGCAGGATCGTCAATCATTGGAATACCACCCATCACAGCATCGCGTCTTGCGGCACTGACTAGTGGTGTGTATACCGTTAGATTAAGATCCAGGTGTTTTGTCACTGCATCTGCAAATTTATAGGTTTGCGGCATGTTGTAACCCGAGTCAATCCAAAGCACTTCCGTATCTGGTGCAATTTGATTAACCATGTGTAATAACACCGCCTCTTGCGGACCAAAGTTTGTTGTAACAATGGCTTTACCTTCAAGCGCTAATGCCCACTTAACAATTTGCTCTGCACTCTTGCCCTCAAGTTCTTTGTTGGCGTCAGCAGTATGAAATTCGGCTCGGTGATGATCAACCATGTCGGCTTGTTGCGAACTGATCATGCCAGCGGCAACCGTGGCATTGGTGATTTTATCAATCAGAATAAAAGCGCCCAAACCTTTGTTGTGGGTGAACTGCTCGATTGGCAATAATGCGTCAAGCTGTACATCCAATAGGCCAATTTCGTTAAGCTCTAATGTGTCGGCCTCAACGTTCTTAAGAGTATTGATATCTACACGGTGGTGGATAATATCAACGCGTGCATTAACGCGACGCGAGCCTAACTTTAACTCGTAATCTCTATCAAGGGCAAGTGGCGTTTGATCCATCCACACTAAGTGAGAGCGTAATTTTTGTTGATTGGTAATGGCAAAATTATCTTGCGAATGAACCAATAGATCGCCTCTAGAGATATCAATCTCTTTAGCGAGAGTTAGCGTGATAGCCATGCCTTTGTAAGCGCGATCTAGGTCGCCATCGGCGGTAATAACGCGCTCAACTGTAGCACTTAAACCACTCGGTAGAACTGTAACTGGGTCGCCTGGTGCAACACTGCCTTGATTCAGAGTACCACAGTAGCCGCGGAAATCTGCATTAGGTCGGTTAACGTATTGCACTGGTAACTGAAAACCATCCGTAACTTGATCAATTGTTTGCTCCACTTCTTCAAGAAACGGCAGTAAAGCTGGACCTTTGTACCAATCCATATTTTCAGACGGATTAACTACGTTGTCGCCTTTTAGGGCTGACAGGGGAATGAAGTCAATCTTGCTAATATTGAGTTGTTCGGCAAAGGCTGTGTAGTCGCTTTTGATTTGTTCGTACGTAGCCTCGTCGAAGTCAACCAAGTCCATCTTGTTAACCGCCACTACAACGTGTTCAAGGCCTAGTAAAGACACAAGGTATGAGTGGCGTTTGGTTTGCGTAATTAAGCCTTTTCGAGCATCAATTAAGATAATTGCAAGGTCTGAGTTTGATGCTCCCGTAACCATGTTGCGAGTGTATTGCTCGTGTCCAGGGGTGTCGGCAATAATAAATTTTCGCTTCGAAGTTGAGAAATAACGGTAAGCAACATCGATAGTAATGCCTTGTTCGCGTTCTGCCACAAGACCGTCAACGAGTAGTGCTAAGTCGAACTCTTCACCGTTTTTGGCGCCATCGTGACTGTTTTTAATGGCTGCTAGCTGGTCTTCATAAACCAATTTTGAATCGTGCAGTAAGCGTCCGATAAGGGTAGATTTGCCGTCATCAACACTACCGCAAGTCAGAAGTCTTAGTAAGGTTTTGTGCTCATGCTGGTCAAGGTAGGCATGAATATCTTCTTGGATTAGGTCGTCAGAATAACTCATTAGAAGTACCCCTCAGCTTTTTTGGCTTCCATCGAACCCGCTTGGTCAGAGTCAATTAAGCGACCCTGGCGTTCGGAAGTTTTGGTAAGAAGTATTTCTTGAATAATGTCTGTCAATGTGGTGGCCCTTGATTCAACCGCACCCGTTAATGGGTAACAGCCGAGTGTGCGGAAACGAACCCACTCTTCTTTTGGTACTTCACTTGGTTCAAGCTCCATACGATCATCATCAACCATAATCTTGATGCCGTCGCGCTCAACTACCGGTCTTGGGGCGGCATAGTAAAGTGGCACAAGTTCAATTTGCTCTAAATAGATATACTGCCAAATATCAAGCTCTGTCCAGTTTGAAATTGGGAAAACACGGATGCTTTCGCCTTTTTTAATGCGTGAGTTGTAAAGGCTCCACAATTCAGGTCGTTGATTTTTTGGGTCCCAGCGGTGCTTCTCTGAACGGAATGAAAAAATGCGTTCTTTTGCCCGTGATGCTTCTTCGTCGCGTCTTGCGCCACCAAAGGCAGCATCAAAGCCATGCTGATCTAGTGCCTGCTTAAGACCTTGCGTTTTCATCACATCGGTATGCACCTTTGAGCCATGCGTAAACGGACTGATGTTCATTGCCACGCCTTCAGGGTTGATGTGAGTCAACAATTCCATGCCAGATTCTTTGGCCACTTTATCGCGGAACTCGATCATTTCGCGGAACTTCCAAGTTGTGTCAACATGCAATAATGGAAAAGGTGGTACCGCAGGGAAAAATGCTTTTTTCGCCAAGTGCAACATCACAGATGAATCCTTGCCAATGGAGTACATCATGACAGGGTTGTTGAACTCGGCGGCTACCTCTCTAAAGATATGGATGCTTTCAGCTTCTAGCTGTCTTAGATGGCTAAGTCTGTGTTCTGGTAATGGGCTCATGACGCAAGTCCTTGTTGTTTAATTGTTATGAAGCGTATGTCGCCTCAAAAAGTAGGGTGATTATAGTATTTTTTTCTAAATAATGACAATAAATAGAAAACATAACACTATTGTTTTCAATTAAGCTTATGTTTATAGAAATATATTCTATATATTGAACATACTATAGAAATGCAGTTGGGCGATAATTAATAGTGACCATTCACCTTGAGCTGTATTTATAATTGCCGCTAATGATTCGAGCCGCACTCAAAACCACACTACCTATATTTTTTGGCTACCTACCTTTGGGTATCGCCTTTGGCCTGCTTTTTCAAGAGCTTGGCTATCCATGGTATTTTGCAACCCTGATGGGAATTTGTATTTATGCTGGAGCAGCTCAGTTTATGGCTGTTGGCTTGCTTGCCGCTGGCGCAGGTTTTGTCGAAATTGCCATCGCTACTTTTTTTCTCAATTCGCGGCATATATTTTACGGTTTGGCGTTGCTCAACAGTTTTGGCGACTGGGGGTTAAGGAAGTTGTATTTGATATTTGGCCTAACAGACGAGGTGTATTCTCTAATGAGTACAATTGAGGTGCCAGAAGGGGCTGACAAGCCACAATTTTATTTCCTGATGACAATTTTCTCCCAGAGCTATTGGATTTTGGGCTGCACTTTGGGCGCTTGGGCGGGAACGAAACTTGTGTTTAATACGCAAGGGATGGAGTTTGCCGCGACAGCACTTTTTACGGTGTTACTTATTGAGCAATGGATAAAAGTAAGAAAACCGTTGCCCTTTATTATCGCCCTGATTGCATCAGCCATTGCGTTATTGCTATTTGCACAACACATGCTGTTATTCGCCATTTCTCTTTCCCTTATTATTATGATGCTTCTACGCGTAACCAATCAAAAGGTGCGTGATGAATATTGAGTATTTATTCATTGTGATAGCCATTATGTCGGCGGCGACATTTGCCACAAGGCTACCCCCATTTGTGCTCTTTAGCGGCCGTGGACAGCACCCATTATTGCAATTTATTGCAAAGTACACACCACCGATGGTGATGACTATCTTGGTAGTCTATATGCTGAAATCTGTCGATTATCTTTCCGCAGAAGGGTTTTATGCCGCAATTGCACTTATTGTGACTATTGGTACCCATCTTTGGCGACGCAATGCGTTGTTGAGTATCGTTGCGGGCACGGTTACTTTTATGGCGTTAGTACAGGGCTGGTTTTAAAAAACCAACGAGCGTTCAGTTGGTGCATAAGATGGTCTCTTGTGGTGCTTAGGTCGATATTGAATTCGTAGTAAAATATTACATAATCAAATAATCCATTTATATTCGAGTAGTAGCAAATGCACAGGCTGGTGAAATTATTCCCCTTTTTGGTTTGGTTTAGATTAATCACCAGAGAGACATTGAAGGCAGACCTCTTTGCCGGTTTGACGGGCGCTATTATCGTCCTCCCTCAAGGCGTGGCATTTGCGACTATTGCTGGTTTGCCACCAGAATACGGCTTGTATACCGCCATGGTGGTGCCTATTATCGCGGCCTTGTTTGGCTCATCTCATCATCTTGTTTCTGGCCCTACAACGGCAATTTCAATTGTTGTTTTTTCGGCAGTGAGTCAACACGCGGTAATTGGCAGTGAAGAATTTGTTGCGATGGCATTAACCCTGACTTTTTTGGCGGGCGTTTATCAACTAGCGTTTGGTTTGGCGAAGTTTGGTATGTTGGTTAACTTTGTTTCGCACAATGTGGTGATAGGTTTTACCGCCGGTGCAGCCTTGTTGATTGCTACGAGTCAAATACCGCACATACTGGGTATTGAGGTCTTTAGGGGTTTGAGTTTCTACGATACTTGGAATGCGATTTTCGAAAGTGTTGCCGGACTCAGAGATGGGCCGAGAGAAGGGATAGCTGCCCTTAGGTCTTGGGATTCGATTCTTGTTCTTGCTGTGGGCTTAAGTACGCTTTTTAGCGCTATTTTGGTTAAGCTTTATAAGCCAAGATACCCTAACTTATTGATAGGAATGTTTGTTGGAGGCATTGTTGCTGTCCTTTTGAGCGGACAAACGACTGCCATTAAAACCGTCGGTGAAATACCAGCCCTTTTGCCACCTCTTTCCATGCCAAACTTTTCACTAAACACTTTGAAATCTCTAGCACCGGAAGCATTTGCTATTGCGCTTTTGGGTTTAATCGAGGCGGTATCAATAAGTCGCTCGGTGGCTACCAAGTCATACCAAAGGATTAAACCTAGTCAGGAATTTGTCGGCCAAGGTCTGTCAAACATTGTTGGTAGTTTTTTCTCAAGTTATGCATCCTCTGGCTCATTCACTCGTACTGGTGTAAATTATGAGGCGGGCGCGAAAACGCCACTTTCTGCTATTTTTGCGGCATTGATATTGGTTCTTATTGTGCTTTTGGTTGCACCATTGATGAAGTATTTACCACTGGCTGCAATGGCGGGTGTTATTTTATTAGTGGCTTATAATTTGATTGACTTTAAGCACATCAAAAAAACATATAAATTTTCCAAATCAGAAACCTCGATTTTTCTCGTCACCTTTCTCTCGACTTTATTGTTGGAGCTGGAGTTTGCGATCTATTTGGGTGTGCTGCTCTCGCTGATGTTGTTTATCGCTAAAACAGCAGCGCCTGAGGTTCATACTCTGGCTTTTGAAAGTGGCCATGAGGAGAGTGCGCGTAAGTTAAGATCCATACGAACCACTCCCTTAACTCAGTGCCCTCAATTAAAAATAATTCGTATCGATATGTCCATTTATTTTGGCTCGATTAACCACATTCAAAAACAAATCAACCAAATTGTTGATAATCAAAGAATTTATCACATTCTTATCGTTGCAAATGCGGTCAACTTTATCGACCTGGCTGGCGTTGAAGGTCTATTGGCTGAGAATCGTCGTTTGAAAGAATTGGGCGGCAGTCTCTACTTTGTTTCGGTCAAGAACTCTGTTGTTGAGTTTTTACAAAAAGTGCACTTTATTGAGCAAATTGGTAAAGACAATTTCTACGAATCTAAAGAGTTGGCTATTCAAGGGATCTACCAAAAACTGGACATGAAGAAGTGTGAAAAATGTCGCGCACTGGTTTTTAAGGAATGCAACTAAACTGTCAGGTCGACACCAATCCAGTTAATTAACGAAAGTATTCGGTAAACGAATTCACCTCTTCCCTTGGTGTGCGATAGCTGTTGACTAGCGCCTTGGTATCTTCATAACCCACCGCC
This sequence comes from Candidatus Thioglobus sp., assembly GCA_012959965.1. Taxonomy (GTDB): domain Bacteria; phylum Pseudomonadota; class Gammaproteobacteria; order PS1; family Pseudothioglobaceae; genus Pseudothioglobus. Next base: position 13,269 of record DUCF01000057.1, read on the forward strand.
ATACCGCAGAGCAGTATTTTATCGTGACCGACGTCCAGCTCGGGTTTTATGATGTGTTGATAGTCGGCAAGCGCCGCTTGTGGACAGGTACTAAGGCCCAAATCAAGCGCACCCAGCATAACGGATTGAATAAACATGCCGCAATCCATAAAGCTGCCGGATTGCATGCCCGAGTCCATAAAAAATAGCAGCATGACTGGCGCATCAAAAGCACGGTAATTGGCCGCCCATTGATCCATTTGGCGCTTTTTGTCCTCGCGCTTAATGTCTAGTGTTGAATACATTAACAAGCCACATGCTTTGCGCCTTGATTTATAGGGCTCCGCCCACTCTGTTGGGTAGTACTGGTAATCTCGCTCCCCCTTGTCGCCAGAGCGAAAAGCTGCCTCTATTTTGCTTTGCAGGTTTTTCTTACTTTCACCGCTGACAACAACAACACTCCAAGGCTGGGTGTTTACCCCAGATGGCGCGTATCTTGCGGCATCGAGCATGGTATTGATTTGTTCTTCTGAAACGGGCTTGTCGAGAAAAGCTCGTATTGATTTGCGTTGTTCTAGGGCTTTAAGGACTTGCATATGAAAATATCCAGTGAAAGTGCATTGATTTTATTACACTTTGACACGAAGATTTTGAAAAGAGAATGGTTTTTTGTAGAAAAAATCCGAGTGAAACGAATCAAAGAAAATGGAGGCCGGAACCAGAGTCGAACTGGTCTATAAGGCTTTGCAGGCCCCTGCATAACCGCTTTGCTATCCGGAGCGGGAAACGAGATTCGAACTCGCGACATTCACGTTGGCAACGTGATGCTCTACCAGCTGAGCTATTCCCGCATAGATGTGAAATTATAGTGTGTTTTTCCTAGCTGTCAAATGTTTTTAGGCCTGCAATCAAATAATTAAATCCAGACCATAAAGTGAGGGCGGTGGCTGCAAATAAAAGCGCCAAACCGGCGTAATAAATATCGTCCTTTGAGAGCGTGAATAATGGTTGGTGGTAAAGCAAAAACAAAATAGCAAGCATTTGCATAAATGTTTTTGTTTTGCCAATCCATGACACCGCAATATGTGCTCTTTTACCCACCTCAGCCATCCACTCTCTCAGTGCAGAGACCAGAAGTTCTCTAGAAATAATAATGACAGACGGTATTGTGACAAACCATGTGGCGTAATAGTCGGTCAGTAGAATAAGGGCAACGCATACCATGAGTTTGTCGGCAACTGGGTCAAGAAAAGTGCCGAGCTCTGATATTTGATTGAGACGTCTTGCTAGTAAGCCATCAAAGAAGTCCGTCAGGCTAATGAGTATAAAGATTGCCACTAAAGAGTTATTAATCCAAGGCAGAGGGGTGCCCTCTAAATAGTTGGGTTGTAAATAGAACAGCACCATAAAGACTGGAATGAGTCCAATTCTTGAGAGGGTGAGAATGTTGGGAAGTGTCATCATCAGATGGTTATTCTATCAAATAGGGCCGAGCCGTAGAATAAACTTAGGGTTGGTGCGCTCGACAGGACTTGAACCTGTAACCGCTCGGTTCGTAGCCGAGTACTCTATCCAGTTGAGCCACGAGCGCATATTTCAATAAAAAATGTGAATCACAAGTTTTAATAAAAAACACTAATTATCCATTTCGGTATTTAATACTGTTGTCGGATAAAATCTTTACACCTTTGTTTTTAAGCGAAGATATAAAGCGCGTAATTATCACCACTTTTAATAAAAAGGTCAAGCAGAGTTTGTTGTTTTTGTAAAAAGATTTACCAATTTATCTAGCTGCATCATGCGTGAGCCTTTGATAAGTATCGTTGCACCCGAATGGTGTTTGCATAAGTGTTGATACAGTGATTCGATATCGTCAAATTGCTTCCCTTGATAATGTTTGGCGTCATCTCCAATTGTGTATATTTTGTCAACAGAACTTGCTCTTAGGTAATCGCCTATCTCTTGGTGAAGTTCGCTTGATTTGTCACCCAGCTCAACCATTGAGCCGAGTACTGCAATTTTTTCATCAGGGTGTGTCGCTAGAGTGTCGATGGCGGCCTTCATTGAGTGCGGATTGGCGTTATAGCTGTCGTCTAGAACGGTAAAGTCGTTGCAGTGTACAAGGTTTAGTCTGCCTTTTTCAGGGTTGGTTGCTTCAAGTCCTTGTTTTATATCGGTAATGTTGATACCAAGTTGTGCGGCACATGCGGTGGCAGCGAGCGCGTTCTCCACTTGATGTTTGCCAATCATGTGCAAAGTCACTTCCGTTACCTCGTTGTTGCAGTTCAAGGTAAATTGCAATAGATCTTTTTGTTCGATTATATTTGTGGCAAAGACGGTAGTATTGTTACCGAATAAAACACAGTTACGATTGTCGGCAATTTTCTTCCAAGTGGATTTATGCGGTGAGTCAGCATTAATAAATGCCGCACCTGTGGTCGGTAGTGCGCCAATAATTTCACCTTTAGCCTTGACAAGATTGTCAATAGAGCCAAACTCACCCAAGTGGGCATTGTTAGCATTAGTAATCATCGCAAATTCTGGCTTGGCAAGGTGGCAGAGTAAGGATATTTCGTCAACATGATTTGCACCCATTTCAATAACGCAGTACTTGTGTTCTTTTTTTATGTTGAGCAGAGTTTTTGGTACGCCTAGATGATTGTTTAAATTGCCTTGTGTACAAAGAGTCGGCGCATCAGTGGAGAGGATGTTTGCCAGCATATTCTTGGTGCTGGTTTTTCCGTTACTGCCAGTGATTGCAATGACTATTGGTGAGAACGATTGTCGGTGCCAACTGGCGATTGCCCTGTAGGCTTCTTCGGTGTTGCCAACGATAATTGTTGGCAGATTTGTTGTGATTTCTTTGTGCGCAATAATGGCTTTCGCGCCAGCATCTTCAGCGTGTTGAATAAAATCATGACCATCAAATGAATCGCCCTCTAGGGCAATGAACAGCTTGCCTTTTCCTTCTTCTCTTGTATCGGTATAAATTCCTTCGAACTCAACATTGGCACTCGAGCTGCCGCCAGTGATGTCAGCAGTGGTTTGAGTGTCAGAGCAGAGCATTCTCAGCAACTTCGATGTCGCTAAAAGGCAAGATTTGTGCACCAATCGTTTGCGTGGTTTCGTGACCTTTTCCGGCGATTAACAAACATTCATCCTCACTTAACGTGGTGATGGCTGTTTGAATGGCGAGCTCTCTATCCACGATGATGTCGGCTTCAAAACCCTCTTTTAGGCCGCTTTGAATGTCATCAATAATCGCTTGACTGTCCTCATTTCTGGGATTGTCACTGGTCAGAATAACACTGTCAGCCAGTTCACTGGCAATTTTGCCCATCTTTGCTCTTTTGTCAGTATCTCTATTGCCGCCACAGCCGAATAGCACCCTTAACTTGAATTCTGGAAAGTGTTCGCGAAGGGTGTTTATTGCGTTAGCAAGCGCGTCTGGCGTGTGGGCGTAATCAATCCAAATGTTATGCTCTGCTATTTTTTGCATTCTGCCCAGTGGTGCTGTGATTCTAGTTAGCTGGGGTAAGATATCGTCGTCGCTATACCCTAGTTCTCTCAGACTGGTGAGGGCTGCAAGCGCATTTGAAATATTAAAACGACCCAGTAATGGCAATTCAAAAATAAACTGATCGAGCCTGCAGAGAAAACCCTGTTCGCTTTTATTGCAGTATTGGAAATCATCAATAGAAAAAGAGGCTTGTTTTTTATCAGAGGCTATTTTCAAGAAATAATCGTGATTTTCATCGTCTCGATTTACAATCACGCATTGCGTGTTTTCATCTGAAAACAACTTACTTTTGGCTTCTCGATAGTCTTCCATGGTTTTATGATAGTCGAGGTGATCTTGCGTTAAATTAGTAAAAATGGCTTGTTCAAATACCAATCCCGACACTCTATTTTGGATTAATGCGTGTGAGGAGACTTCTATTACAGCCACCCCTATGCCTTCCCGATGGTATCGCTCAAGCGTTCTATAAAGAGTTAAGGTGTCTGGTGTTGTGTTGGCGCTTTTTTCCTCAGAGCCACTGATGCCAAGTGTGCCAATGACGCCGGTTTTAACATTAATAGCTTCAAGCAGTTGTGAAATGAATAGGCTGACCGATGTTTTGCCGTTGGTACCGGTGACCCCAATTAATTTAACCAATTGCGCTTGTTGATAGAATCTTTGTGCAAGTGTCGCTAAATGAGAGCTCAAGTGGTCAATACGAATACACGGTACTGCGCACTC
>DUCF01000058.1 GCA_012959965.1 Candidatus Thioglobus sp.
GGAGCCAGGGCGTCATATAAGTTAGTTTGACAAAATTCTGAAAATCCTGAATAGACCCTTGGCGTCTGCCGTCTTTTAGATCATAGACAAAAGGCGGGCCGTAAGCCGGGGCAAAAATAAGCCGATTACCGCCAAAAATAGTTGATCTATCTGGGTTCCGTGCAAGCATATCAAATTCTTTCGGCGCTGTTGCGCATAGCGACTTAGCAAGGCCTTTGTCAAAATGCACTCGATTGCCGTCAACGGATGCTCCTGCATCTTTAAACAGTGCAATTGCTTCCTCATCACCCCAAAATTCAATGCCAACTTCTTGCAAAATCCAATCAGCATGCTCTTCAATACGAACCAATTCCTCCTCGCACAAAAGCTCGTAACAAGGAATATTACGGGACATAAATCTTGGCGGTTGAATTTTTTCAGTCTCTTTTCTGTGCGCCATTCTTGCTGAACGACCTCCACGCCTTCTACTATTTGTACTGTTGGGCATTTTCCATGAATTGCAAGACGAGAAGAATTGGATAATACCACTGGGAGATTATTTTCTCAAACGAAAAAATTGACTAGCAGTTATCGAGTTATCCAATAAAGCTGCGTTAAACAGTGCTTTAATTCAGCATACTGGCGATGGAATGAGAAACCTCGGCACGGGTCGCACTTGAATCCAGTTTCGGGCCAAAATTCAATCCAACAGGCCTTCTTAAAGTGAGTTTTTGTCGCCTTCTAATTTCCTTGGGTGCGAGCGATAAAAAATCCCCCCACATGTTGTTAATTACAAAAGGTATCACGACCACCTCTGCGTCGGCCTCTTTTAGGATTCTTTCAAAGCCACGCATTAACGGCGCAAACTCACCATCTGTGGAAATATGCCCTTCCGGAAAAAAACCGACGGCCTTGTTGTTTTCCAATGCAGTGACAATGTTTCTTATAGCACCCCTACTGCTCGTAGGCTGAATACTAATGACATCGAACCACTTAAGAACAGCCCTCAAAACCGGCCAATCGTAATATTCCGCATGCATAACAAAGCAGACAGCCCTAGGTAGCGCCCACTGAAGGAAGATAAAGTCAATCCAAGAGATATGGTTACCCAAAAGCAAAACAGGGCCGCTCTTTGGCACTTGCTCTGCGCCCGTTATAGTCAAGCGATAGCGCGCGCCAAAAATGAGTTTTGCAAAAAAACCCCTCACGGTTTTAATAGATCGACTTAAGCTTTTTCAGGACAACAGTAAAGCCAACCAGTGCAATGACTGCGTTGAAATAGAGTATGTATTCACTGTTCACGTTGTTGTAAGCCACGTACCCAGTTATGCACAGCAGGCCCACCATGGCAATATTTTGCACCCAGTTCTTGCCTGCTATTACACTTCCAAGGTTATCAGGTGCAGCGCTGCTTTGAATCAAAGCGTTAAGTGGCACAACCAACATACCAGCACCTATACCAAAGACAAATATTGTCAATACTGTCAACACCAGACCCAAGCTGATCACATCGCCCATCAGCTCAAAACCAAGTGATGTTTCGGTCAAAAATGCTGGCACTGAGAAGGTAGGGATTAGCGCAGCACAAACAATAAGGATGATCGCGCCATAATAAACATTGTTTACCTTGATGCCATTTTGGCTATTTTTACTAGAAGCGTAAGAACCAATAATAATACCAACAATTGAAATTGCCATTAATAAGCTAAGCAACGCCACACTCTCAATGTGCAGATTTGCCTTGGCATGAGCCGGCAATACCGCAAGCATATTTTGAGAAATACTCCAGAATACTGCTGTACCAAGTATCGCATACCAAGTCACTTGATTCGCTCTCATGTTGCGCACATGCTCTCTTAAGTAGCCACCAACTAACCACTTGCCGACAGATAATTTGGTTTCTTTGTACTTTGTTGCGTAAAACTTCAGGCCAAAAGTTGAAATAAACTCCACGGCCGACAATCCAACCAACACCCAAGCCAACGGAGCAACAACTTGTAATATTTCCCCAGGGCTTGTAAAAAAGTACCCTTCGGGTTGTTGGGCTAAATGCGTCGTTAGATACGACTCAAATAAGATTGGCGAAGCGGCAGTTGCCAATAAAATAGAAATCAAAGTAATTGACATTAAGAAGGCATTACCGATACTGAGACCTTTTTCGCCTAAGCATTCTTTAATGTAGCCGTACTTCGCAGGTGAGTATATGGCACTCTGTGTAGCCAAGATAAATGTAAGGCCAAACGCCAACTCGAATTCACCCTGATAGTAGGCGTACACAATACCCAACGTAACGAGCACTGCCATAAAAGCACTCCAACGCATAATATTAGGCTTGGCAAAGCGATCAGAAAGATAACCAGAAAGAGTAAATAGAACAATAAAAGGCAGGAGAATCATGGCGCTAATAGCGGCGGTCATGATGATTTGAGTGGACTCGTTGTAAAGGTACTGCGGCCCATCACCACTTAACTTATAGATGGTGCTAATAATTATTTGTTTGTGCGAAACATCCACAAAAGCGTTAACAAATAAAATCACCAAGTAAATAGAGAAAACGCCAGCCCTATCTTGTAAATTAAATGATTTTTTCTCCATTTTTTCTCCACTGGCCGTTACAGCACTATATCAAATGCGTTCATTATGACACAATCTAATCAGCGGAAAGCGCTAATACAAACTAATGAAATAAGGGTAGTGCTTTAAAGCGGCAGCCCCCGTTTGACACAAGGAAGAGCACACGCAAAAGCCGAAATGTATGCCCCGTACGAATCCCTGAGCGCAGCAACTTCCGCCGCAATCAGGAGGCGTTACCTCTTTAAGTATTTTAGAAAATTAATTTTTCCAAAATCGAGGCGTAAGAAATTTGAAAGATGGGAGCTTATGCTTAATAAGTGGCCGTTTTTGAAAATATCGACAACAAAAATTTTGGGAAAATTAGCCTCTAAAATTCGATGCCTTCGATTTCAGCGATAGTATGGATATCTTTATCACCACGTCCGGATAGGTTAATGATAATTGTTTTATCACTAGACCACTGTTGCGCCAATTTAATTCCGTAAGCCACTGCATGCGAAGACTCAAGAGCCGGCAGAATGCCTTCAACTTCTGTCAATGTGTGGAAAGCCGCTAGAGCCTCCTTGTCAGTAATCGAGACGTACTGTGCTCTGCCCGTATCTTTCAAATAAGCATGCTCTGGCCCAACACCAGGGTAATCTAGTCCTGCTGAGATTGAGTGACCTTCGATAATTTGACCGTCCTCATCTTCCATAAGATACGTTCTATTGCCATGAAGTACGCCAACGCTGCCTGCGCATAATGGTGCCGCGTGCGCCTCAGGGCCTTTTTCAATGCCATGACCCGCCGCCTCAACGCCGTAAATTTCTACCGATGAATCGTCAATAAATGGGTGGAATAGGCCGATAGCATTAGAGCCACCACCAACACAGGCAATCAAGGCATCTGGCAAACCACCCGCTTGGTCAGCGAATTGTCTTTTGGCCTCTTTACCGATAACCGTTTGAAAGTCTCTAACCATCATCGGATAAGGGTGTGGACCCGCAACCGTGCCAATAATATAAAAAGTATCGTCAATGTTGGTTACCCAGTCACGCATTGCATCGTTTAGCGCATCCTTAAGTGTTTTTGAGCCCGATGTCACTGGAATTACAGTGGCACCCAATAGTTTCATACGATAGACATTCAGAGCTTGACGGGCAACATCCACTTCGCCCATATAAACCACACACTCCAAACCCAATCTAGCGGCAACCGTAGCTGTAGCAACGCCGTGCTGACCTGCTCCTGTTTCGGCAATAATTCGTGTTTTCCCCATACGGCTCGCTAGCAGGGCTTGGCCAATGGTGTTGTTAACTTTGTGAGCGCCTGTGTGATTTAAGTCTTCACGCTTTAAATAAATTTGCGCACCGCCCAATTTAGCACTTAGATTTTTTGCGTGATACAGCGGGGTTTCACGGCCAACATAATTTTTTAAATCGTCTTCAAACTCGGCCAAAAAATCCGGGTCATCTTTGTATTTTTCGTATGCCTCTTTAAGCTCAGTGACCGCAGTCATTAGTGTCTCGGCAATAAAAACACCCCCATATTGGGCGAAATGACCTTTGTCGTCGGGCAGATTGTAACTCACGGGCGAACCTTGCTAATAAAACGTCTTATTTTATCAATATCTTTAACACCTTTTGCACTTTCCACACCACTTGAAGTATCAACGGCATAGGGTCGGACTTGAGCAATGGCATTTGCCACGTTATCAGACGTGAGACCCCCTGCTAGAATAATCGGCAGATCAATTTCAGTCTTCGTTAGTGACCAGTCAAACACTTCACCGGTTCCGCCATAAGTATTTGGATTATACGCATCCAATAAAAGTGCGCTCGCCTCTGAAAAGTCGGCGGCCACTTGTTGAATATCGGTTGCCTCAGTCACGCGAACGGCTTTATAAAAAGGAATATGGTACTGTGCGCAGTCTAGGGGGGTTTCGTCCCCATGGAATTGTAAGGTGTCGAGAGGCACTTCACATAACACTTCGTCAATTTGACTTGGGTTGGCATTGACAAACAAACCCACGCGATTAACAAATGGCGGCAATGCGGCCACGATTTCACGTGCAACATCGATGCTTACGTTTCGCGGAGATGGTCCGTAAAAAACCAAACCAATAGCATCAGCACCGGCGAATACTGCCGCTCTAGCAACTTCCGCATTGGTAAAGCCACAGATTTTTATTTTTGTCATTTGCTAATTATACTAATAGTATGCGCACTGAAGATTAAGGAATCTTCTTAGGTGTCAGTAAAAATCAAGCGGTGATCTCGCTCGCTCGATTAGGACTTAGCTTTTTTAGGCGCTGCTTTCTTTTTCCCTTTCTTTGCTTTGGCTTTTGCCTTGGCCTTAGTCTTGCCGGCAATAGCCTTCTCACACTCTTCTAGAGTTAGATCTGCAGGAGCTTTATCGCCAAATACTTTTGCAATAGTGACGTTCTTTTGGCCTTTTCCGCGTTTTTTTCCGTTCCAAACGTAAGGGCCAAAGCGGCCATTCAGAATTTGTATGTCGGAGCCTTCAAAAGCCTTAATAAGGCGCTCGGCGTCTGCTTTTTCTTTGGCAGCAATCAGCTCTAATGCGGTTTTAAGATCGACCTCTTCTGGGCTGACCTCTTTTAAAGATACGTACTTTTTGCCATACTGAATATAAGGACCGAAACGTCCATAATTCGCTTTAATGGTTTCGCCATCAGCTGTCTCACCGACCGTTCTTGGCATTTTGAAAAGCTCAATCGCCTGATCAAGGGTAATAGTTTCAATGTCTTGGCCGGTCCTTAGTGAAGAAAAAGTGGGTTTTTCCTCGTCGTCCTGATGACCAATCTGTGCATAAGCGCCATAACGGCCAAAGCGCACACTGACCGGCTTTCCACTGACTGGGTCTTCGCCCAAATCCCTTTTGCCGTGCGTCTCGTCCCTGGAGATATCTTTCGCCAGCTCAATTTGAGCGTGAAAAGGCTCGTAAAAATCACGAACAACGTCTTGCCAAGGACTGTCCTGCTGGGCAATCTTATCAAAATTATTCTCAAGGTTGACGGTGAACTCGTAACCAATAATATTGCTAAAGTTTTTCACTAGGAAATCTACCAACAAGTAAGCAACATTGGTTGGGAACAGTTTGTTTTTCTCTGCACCGGTGATTTCGAATTGAGTGCAATCTGATACGACACCGTTGGCAATTTCAATTAACTGGTATTCCCGCTGAACGCCGTCACGAGTCTCTTTGGTGACATAGTTTCTGTCCTGAACTGTGGTAACCATGGTCGCGAAAGTTGACGGTCGACCAATACCCATTTGTTCAATTTCTTTAACAAGAGAGGCTTCGGTATATCTTGGCTTGGCTCTAGAAAAAGACTCTCTGGCGTTGAAATCCAGAAGGGATAAAGGGCTACCCTTGTCGAGCTGTGGTAATAATTTATCCTCAGCCGCCATGTAGTCATAAACTTCTAAAAATCCTGCAAATGACAACACCTCGCCATCAGCGATAAAATTCTCGTTTCTGTTTGATACGTCCACCGTAATTCTTGATTTTTGCAATTGAGCGTCGCTCATTTGCGAGGCCAATGTGCGCTTATATATCAAAGAATACAGTCTGGCCGCTTGATCGTCTAAGCCCAAAATACCTGGCTTGGTGAGGTCTGTCGGCCTAATAGCCTCATGCGCCTCTTGTGCACCCGCCGATTTTGTTTTGTAGCGGCGCTCTTGGTAATACTCTGCGCCCAGGTTTGTCTCGATAACTTCTTTAGCAGCAGTCATTGCCGTCTCAGAAAGGTTAAACGAGTCGGTACGCATATAAGTAATTGAGCCTTCGCGATATAGGTTTTGCGCAATGGTCATGGTTTGCTTGACCGAAAAGCCTAATTTTTGAGAGGCCTCCTGCTGCAAAGTTGAAGTAATAAAAGGTGGCTTTGGTGAGCGCTTTGATGGCCGAGTTTCAACCGAAGCAACACTCAACTTTGCCTCGAGAAGACTTTGGGCAAATGCCATTGCCTCGTCTTTTGAGCCAAAGTCTTGTTTTAGTTTAACTTCGATCAATTCGTTCGCATCATCCATCAATGTCGCCTTAGCCTTGAAGCTTCGGCTGGCCACGTGCGCTGTAATTTCACGCTCTCTTTCCACTACCAATCGAACAACAGGGGATTGCACTCGACCGGCTGATCGTGCGCCAGATATTTTGCGCCATAAAACCGGCGAAATTTCAAAGCCCACTAAGCGGTCAATGACTCGCCTTGCTTGTTGTGCGTCAACAAGATGGTAATCGATAGTTCTCGGGTTGGCAATCGCCTCGGTAATGGCGCCTTTAGTGATTTCGTGAAAAACGATTCTTGGCGTGTCGTCAGCCAATGATAAGGCTTCTTTTAGATGCCAAGCAATGGCCTCACCCTCTCGGTCCTCGTCCGTCGCGAGATAAACTTTCTCGGCAGATTTAACGGACCTCTTCAGGTCGGCTACGACTTTTTTCTTGTCGCTGCTAATGGCGTAAGTGGGTTGAAAATTGTTCTCAAGATCAATGCCCATGTCTTTTTTGGGCATGTCACGAATATGACCAATACTCGACTTGACAACGTAATCTTTGCCAAGAAATTTCTCAATTGTTTTTGCTTTTGCCGGTGACTCGACAATAACCAGATTTTTAGACATATTGTGGTCTAGTGTAAGGAAGGGTTGTCATCATAAAAAACGATGGACTCCAACCATTGTGTTGGCATGGCAGTCTCTTCACTGTTACCAATCACCATCATCACAACCCATTTAAGGTCGTCCATTGACAGCGTTGAGTCTTCCAGTGTCATTACCTGCTCGATCACCATTTCACGCTGTACGGCGCTGAGCTGGCCCATGTTTTCCATGAACATAATGAAACCACGTGCTTTGGCGTTAAGTTTGCCTTGTTCTGCCTCGCTGTAAATTCGTACGGAATTGTGCGTGGTGACAAAAGTGTCAAGCCTGCCTTCTTGCAAGGCGGCGATATTCTCTAACCAATTAAGGGCCTTATCAATACGCCCATCATCAAATCCCGCCTCGGACAAATGCGCCTTTAACAGGTCGTCGTCAAGCTCGTGTGCGGAACCCTGTTCAGAGGATTCAAATAAGAAGTCGAACATAAAAGTCAAGACATCAAGAATATTATTTGTCATAAAACCTCATCAAATTAATACAAAAGTTGCTACACCCACCTTACTCACCCTATTAGAAAGCTCAAGCATTAGTAACGTCTGGCTTACTACTTGGGGACTCAGTTTGCTTTTTTCAACTAGCTCATCCACCGATATTGCTTCATATGACAGGAATTTTAATAATTCGCTGATTTCATTATCCACATCTTTGTCGCCATTGTACTGTTTAATCAGGGGAATGCAAGGCTCTGACTCAAAAGACAGCTCATTCAGTAGGTCCTCAGCATTCCTTGTTAATACGGCACCTTGTTTTAATAATTCATGCGGTCCAGTTGATAAAGGCGAGTGAATCGATCCCGGCACGGCAAAAACCTCACGCCCCTGTTCAAGAGCTAAGCGCGCGGTTATCATGGAGCCACTTTTAATACTTGCTTCAACCACCAAAACACCGAGACTCATACCACTAATCAAGCGGTTTCTTCGAGGAAAATTTTGCGCCATTGGCATTGTGCCAATTGAAAACTCACTCACCAACGCGCCTTGCTCACTAATTTGGTGCGCCAAGGCTCGATGCTTTGCTGGATAAATTCTATCTAAACCCGTACCACAAACGGCAATTGTCTCACCACCCGTCTCAAGCGCGGCAATATGCGCCTCACCATCAATCCCAGTAGCCATGCCACTGGTAATCACAAGACCACTCAAGCTCAAGCTTGTCGACAACTCTTTAGTTATGAGTTTGCCGCCTGCTGTTGGATTTCTGCTGCCCACAACACCCAATTGGGGCTTGCTCAACACATCAACACTGCCCAACACATAGAGCAACGGCGGTGGATCCGAAATTTGCGCCAAAGGCTTAGGATAGGCAGGGTCAACTAAACTGATAATATGACACCTATCGCCATTAGCCCAGTCCAAGTCATTATCGACGGCATTCAAATCCTTTTGCGCAAGATAATCCAGTGTCTTTTTAGCAAAAGCGCCACTTTCTCTTAAAGACAAAATATTGGCGTCAAAGATGGCTTGTGGCGATTCAAACACTTTTAGTGCGCTGTAAAAGGTCTTAACACCGAGTTGAGGTGCATTCAACAACCAAAGCCAAAATACAATGTCCATCGGTTTAACCTTTTTTATCTATTATGACACTGAAAGCTTAGTTTAACAAATATGTATATCTGAAACAAGTATGGTAAAATTGCAAGATTTTGCTGACAGATATTCATTATGAAAAGAACTTTCCAACCTAGCGTATTAAAACGTAAACGTACTCATGGCTTCAGAGCCAGAATGAAAACACGCTCTGGTCGCGCTATCATCAATGCACGCAGAAAAAAAGGTCGTAAACGCCTAGCAGCATAATCAAATGATTTGCTCGCTCACTCGAGGTGTGCGCATAACTAAAGCTAGTGACTACGCACACATTTTCCAGAAGGGCAAACGCTCCCATGGGAAATTTTGGCAACTTGTTGCCACCCCCTCGAATGAGTCAACGCCAAGGCTTGGATTGGCAATCTCAAAAAAAGTGTATAAAAAGGCTGTGGATCGCAACCTTCGTAAACGCTTAGCGCGAGAAACATTTAGACTGCAGCAAGCTCAGTTGAACAATTTTGACGTGGTCGTTATGGCCAAAAAAACTCGTCAAGTGGACAATAAAAGCTTGATGGATGACTTGTCGAACTTGTTCAGAAAAGCTTCTGAGGCGTAGGCGTATGCGTGTACTACTTCTAATTCCAATTAAACTTTACCAATGGTTAATTAGCCCATTGTTAGGTAATAATTGCCGCCACATACCGAGTTGCTCTGAATATACTTTTGAGGCCATTCAAGAGCACGGTGCAATAAGAGGTATTGGTTTAGGGGCAAAACGCATTAGTAAATGCCACCCTTGGGCCGAGGCCACATTTGACCCAGTACCAAAAAAACTCTCTCATTAATTAAAACCCAGAATTATTATGGACAATCAAAAATTATTTCTTGTTATCGCTATCGGATTAACTGTATTTCTATTATGGGATCAGTGGGAAGTCAAACAAACAACAGATGTCAATGGCAACACCGTCACCCAAACCAGCATTACTGCGTTTGACTCATCTAACGAATCCGGCGACATCCCTGGCACTGCACTAAGCTCAACCACTGCATCTGACGTGCCGACTGGCACTTCTGCAGCAACAAGTCAGAGCGCCTTTACAACGGTTACCACCGATCTTTTAACCGTTGAAATCTCGCACAGGGGTGGCACGATTCAGAGCGCTTACCTTAACGACTACGATAACGAATTAAACTCAGAAGCAAAATTTCAACTACTGAGCAACGTTGACGGCAATACCTTTCATGCTCAAAGCGGTCTGTACCCAACAGAGCAGTTGCCAGACGAAAATGCAGAATACAGTTCTGCGAAACAAAACTACTTCTTAGGTAGCAGCAGCGAGTTAATTGTTCCTCTATCTTGGCAAGGTGAAAATGGTATTACTATCACCAAAAACTATCACTTTAAGCCGAATAGCTACTCAATCGAGCTAGACTACGTTGTTACCAACAACAGCGACTCTCAACAAGAGGTTGGCACTTACACGCGTCTAACACGTAGTGCCATTGAAGCCGGCTCAAGCCTTATGATGCAAAATTTTGCTGGCGGTGCCATTTATATTAAAAACGCTGAAGATGATGGTGTTTTTGAAAAATTTGACTTTGATGAATTTAACGAGCAGCCAAAAACCACTTCAACAGGAGGCTGGGCGGCGATGATCCAGCACTACTTCTTTGCTGCATGGATACCGGATGCCAATACTGCCAGCACTTACACAGCAAAAACTGAGCAAGGAAAATTCGTCCTGACGACCATCAATCCACGCGTCTTTATTGCGCCTGGCGCACAAGCGGCACTTGCAAGCAGTGAACTCTTCATTGGCCCGAAAGAGCACATTCGCCTGGAAAATTTAGCCGAAGGCCTGGACAGGACAGTTGACTACAGCTTCCTCTACATTTTCGCCAAACCATTATCAACCTACCTCCATTGGATTTATAGCTTTATTAACAGCTGGGGCTTCGCCATTATTGCTGTCACACTAACGATTAAATTAGCTTTCTACAAGCTCTCTGAAAAATCTTATCGCTCAATGGCAGGCATGCGCAAGCTCGCACCACGATTGGCAAAGATCAAAGAGACTTATGGCGACGACAAGCAAAAAATTGGCAAAAAGACCATGGAGCTTTACAAGAAAGAAAAGGTCAACCCTGCAGCGGGTTGTTTGCCGATTCTGGTGCAAATCCCTGTCTTCATCTCTATGTACTGGGTATTACAAGAAATGGTGGAACTAAGACATATGTCTTTCTTCTACTTACCAGATCTTTCAGCGAGAGACCCTTACTTCATCATGCCGCTTATCATGGGTGCTTCGATGTGGTTCCAGCAACGTCTTAACCCGCCGCCAGCTGATCCAATGCAGGCGAAAATTATGATGATGTTGCCGATAGTCTTTACCGTGTTCTTCTTGTTCTTCCCTGCAGGACTCGTACTTTACTGGGTGACCAACAACCTTCTCTCCATCGCTCAGCAAATGTTTATTAACAAGCGCTATGGTGAAAAGAAAGCCACTACATAGCAACGCTTGATGTTGGAGGACTTCCAACAAAAACGATACGAAACTTGGCGAGACGAAAAGCTCGCCAATTATCACCCAAACCCCGCATCTCTTTTTGTAGAGGTTAACAACCCTTTGCAGCTCTCAAGTGCTGAAAAAAAAGTAATTACAGACAATTGTCGCAGCAACAACCTCTCGTTTATTAAAATCAAACCTAATGTCGAGATAAGAGGGCCGATACACTCCATTAACGCGCAACTAGGTCTTGTTGATTTTGACCAGCACCTCTGCGTGGAAGACGACGGTCTCGTTGTCATTGAAGACACCAATGCCCCCAAAAAGGGCGGCTATGTGCCTTATAGCAACAAAGCCCTTAACTGGCATACCGACGGCTACTACAACCCAATGGATGCCCTTGTCGGTGCGTTTTCCTTGTATTGCATTCAACCGGCCACTAAGGGTGGAGAAAATCGCTGGATAGACCCAGAGATGCTCTATATTCACTTTAGAGAGCTCAATCCTGACATTGTAAGCGCACTATCACAACCAACAACACTCACCATTCCCACGCGTCGAGAGGACAATCAAATTGTACGAGAGGCCTCTATTGGGCCAGTATTTTTTATTGATAAGGTGTCTCAAAAACCCAAAATGCGCTTTACTCAACGCAAAAGAAATATTAGCTGGCTAGGATCAATTGAAATTACCGATGCACTTTGCGCACTAAATGACTTTCTTACTGGTGACTCAGAAATTCACCACCAATACAAACTGGCCGCAGGCGAAGGATTGGTTTGTAACAATGTGCTCCATAACCGTTCTTCATTTATCGATAGCAATCAGCAAAGGCGAAAGCTAATCAGAGGCAGGTATAGAAATAGCGTTTCTTGCAATTAAAAGCTAAAGCGCACAACGCCGACCCTTGGTACAATAAGCGCAATAGTTTACGTTCTCAATAATTCTCGTCTTATGGTTCCTGACATCAAAGTCTCAGACATCGCTAAATCGATAAAACTTCTCATTTTAGATGTTGATGGCGTACTCACCGATGGCGGACTGTATTTTGATGACAACCGTGGCGAGTTCAAGCGTTTTAATGCACTGGATGGTCATGGTGTAAAAATGCTGAGAGATTCAGGTGTTGAGGTTGCCATCATTTCAGCAAGACACGCCAAATGCGTTGCCCATCGAATGGATGGGCTGGGTGTAAAGCATTACTACCAAGGACAGTCCAACAAAGTCATCGCCTATGAAGAGCTGCTGACAAAACTGGATTTGCAGCCGAGCCAAGTTGCCTATGTCGGCGATGATGTAATTGATCTACCGGTGATGTCCAAAGTAGCCTTGCCAATTGCCGTAGCCAATGCCCATCCTTTTGTCAAAGAACACGCGGTATTAGTCACACAGAATGGCGGTGGTAATGGCGCGGTTAGGGAGGTGTGTGACCTTCTGTTGACTGCGCAGAATAAGTACGACGACTTAATGGTCGCCTATTTAAAATGACCGATTTTCAATCCCAGTGCTACACGACACTTAAGAAAGTTCCACGTGGAATGGTGATTACCTATGCCGGACTGGCTGAGATGATTGGTAGGCCACGAGCGCACCGAGCCGTGGGTAGCGCAATGAATAAAAATCCATTTGCACCTGAGGTGCCTTGCCACAGAGTGGTTAAATCAAACGGAGAGTTGGGTGGATTTGCTGATGACATCAGCGTAAAAATAAAACGCCTTCAAGAAGAAGGCGTTTTAGTGTGTGATAACAAGATTGTTGACTTTGAAAAAGTCCGCTTTAATGCAATTTAACCTTTCCTACCACGCATTTTACTAATCATTTGAAGCTGGGCCATAGACTCAGCAAGTGCTGCTTGAGTTGTTGAAACCTCTTGATCAGACTGTGCATTGGCCATAGCCTCTTCTGCACGTTGTTTAGCTTCAATTGCCTTAGACTCGTCTAAGTCGTGGGCACGGATGGCTGTATCAGAGAAGATCGTCACTGTATGTGGCTGAACTTCAACAATACCGCCCGAAACATAGATGGATTCAACGCCATTTTCTGTTTCAACTCTTACCTCTCCTGGCTTAAGTGTACTTATTAGCGGAACGTGTAAAGGATACACACCGATTTCACCCATGCTGGCAGGTGCAAACACACACTTTGCATCGCCTGAGTATATTTCCTCAGTTGCGCTAACTACATCAACATGAATTACTGACATTTACGCTGTCTCCGCCGCTTTTGCTCTAACATCATCAATCGAGCCCATCATATAGAATGACTGCTCTGGGATTGCATCTAGTTCACCTTCAAGAATAGCCTTGAAGCCTGAAATCGTGTCTTTCAATGATACATACTTACCAGGTGAACCGGTAAATACTTCTGCTACGTAGAAAGGCTGTGACAAGAATCTTTGAATTTTACGAGCACGTGATACAGTTTGCTTGTCTTCTTCAGAAAGCTCGTCCATACCTAGAATCGCAATAATATCTTTCAACTCTTTATAACGCTGCAATACACCTTGAACGCCACGAGCAACATCATAATGCTCTTGACCGACGATTAGAGGGTCTAGTTGGCGTGAAGTTGAGTCCAATGGATCTACCGCAGGGTAAATACCTAATTCCGCTACTTGACGTGAAAGTACAACTGTCGCGTCTAAGTGAGCAAATGTTGTTGCAGGAGATGGGTCAGTCAAGTCGTCCGCAGGTACGTATACCGCTTGGATTGATGTAATTGAACCCGTCTTAGTTGATGTAATACGCTCTTGCAAAGCACCCATTTCAGATGCAAGCGTTGGCTGGTAACCTACCGCAGATGGCATACGACCTAGTAGTGCTGATACTTCAGTACCCGCTAGCGTATAACGGTAAATGTTATCAATAAATAGTAGTACGTCACGACCTTCGTCACGGAAGTACTCAGCCATTGTTAGACCAGTAAGAGCAACACGTAATCTGTTTCCCGGAGGCTCGTTCATTTGACCGTACACCAATGACACTTTGTCTAATACGTTTGAATCTTTCATTTCGTGGTAGAAGTCGTTACCCTCACGAGTACGCTCACCAACACCAGCAAATACAGAGTAACCTGAGTGCTCAATCGCAATGTTACGAATCAGCTCCATCATGTTTACTGTTTTACCAACACCAGCACCACCAAACAAACCAACTTTACCACCTTTCGCAAATGGACATACTAAGTCGATTACCTTAATACCTGTTTCAAGCAATTCAGCTGCAGGAGATAGTTCATCGTAGGCAGGAGCAGAGCGGTGAATTTCCCATTCCGCCTCTGGGTTGATGTCACCAGCATTGTCGATTGGCTTACCCAATACGTCCATGATACGACCCAATGTCTTCGTGCCTACAGGAACAGTAATTGCCTTTCCTGTATTTGTCACTTCTAGGCCACGCTTGAGGCCTTCAGAACCACCCATTGCAATCGCTCTTACAACGTTGTCACCCAGCTGTTGCTGAACTTCTAACGTAAGACCTGTTTCTGTTACAAGAAGGGCGTTGTATATTTTAGGTATCGCGTCTGCTGGAAACTCAACGTCGATAACCGCGCCAATAATTTGTGTAATTTTACCTGTGCTCATATGCTTTTCCTTTTTCTAAATCTAAACAGCAGCGGCGCCACTAACAATCTCAGAAATTTCCTGAGTAATTGCAGATTGCCTTGCCTTATTGTAAATTAACTCTAACTCTTGAATCATATCGCCAGCGTTATCAGTTGCACTCTTCATCGCAATCATTCGTGATGATTGTTCACAAGCAATGTTTTCAACGATTCCTTGATAAACCAATGCTTCGATATAACGAACCAATAATGCGCCCAATGCGGCTTCTGCATCCGGCTCATAGATATAGTCCCAATGATGACCCATGTCTTCCATCTCTGACGATTCCATCGGCACAATTTGTTTTACCGTTGGTACTTGCGTCATCGTGTTTTCATAGTGATTATAAGCCACCATGATTTGATCAAGCTCACCTGAATCGTAACGATCCAGCATCACTTTAATCGCACCTAGTAGGTCGTCAAAATGTGGTGTATCACCAATATCGGTTAATACCGAGACGATTTCAAGACCAGAATTTTTGAAAAATGACGTACCTTTCTTGCCAATGGTGCAAAGCTCTACTTCAACACCTTCGGCTTGCCAAGCAAGTACTTTTTTCAAAAAACTTCTAAACAGGTTGGTGTTTAAACCACCACACAGACCTCTGTCACTTGATATCATGATAACGCCAATGCGTTTCACACTCTCAGGAGTCGTCATATAAGGATGCTTATACTCAGAGCTGGCATGCGCCAAGTGACCAATCACCTTAGCAATCTTCTCAGAATATGGGCGAGAAGCCAACATTCTGTTCTGTGCTTTTTTCATTTTAGACGCAGCAACCATTTCCATGGCTGAAGTAATCTTCTGAGTATTTTTAATACTCGAGATTTGCGTCTTAATTTCTTTTCCTACCGCCATCGTCGTCTACCAGTTAGTTTGTGTACACTCTACTGTCATTGTTTTTACCAAGTATGGTTGGCCTTAAAGTCTGCAATTGCCGCCTTAATTTGGGCTTCAATTTCGTCGTTATAGTCACCAGTACTGTTGATTGTTTCCATTAGCTCAGCTTGATTTGCATTCATGTATGCAAGAAGCGCGCCTTCGAAAGTTACAACTTGACTTACTTCAATGTCATCTAGTGCGCCAGAGTTACCAGCGTACAGAGATGTTGCCATTTCAGCAATTGTTAATGGTGCGTATTGTGCTTGCTTCATCAACTCAGTAATGCGCTGACCACGATCGATTTGCGCTTTCGTTTCTGCGTCTAGATCAGATGCGAACTGGGCAAATGCTGCCAATTCACGGTACTGTGCTAGTGCAAGACGAATACCACCACCAAGCTTCTTAATAATCTTAGTCTGTGCTGCACCACCTACACGTGATACTGATAGACCAGCATTAATCGCAGGACGGATGCCTGAGTTAAACAAGTCAGTTTCTAAGAAGATCTGACCGTCTGTAATTGAAATTACGTTTGTTGGTACGAAAGCAGATACGTCACCCGCTTGCGTCTCAATGATAGGCAATGCTGTTAAAGAGCCTGTTTTGCCTTTAACTTCACCGTTAGTCATCATTTCTACGTATTCAGCATTCACACGTGATGCTCTTTCTAGCAAACGTGAGTGCAAGTAGAATACGTCACCTGGATAGGCTTCACGTCCTGGTGGGCGCTTCAATAGTAATGATACTTCACGGTAAGCCCATGCTTGTTTTGTAAGGTCATCATAAACGATAAGTGCGTCTTCACCACGATCACGGAAGTACTCACCCATTGCACAACCTGCATATGGAGCGATGTACTGAAGTGCCGCTGAATCAGAGGCTGCCGCAGCAACGATAATAGTGTGCTCTAATGCGCCGTGCTCTTCAAGCTTACGAACAACCGCAGCAATTGATGATGCTTTCTGACCGATCGCAACATAAACACATTTAACGCCAGTGCCTTTTTGGTTAATGATCGCGTCAATTGCAACGGCCGTTTTGCCCGTTTGACGGTCACCAATGATTAGCTCACGCTGACCACGACCAATTGGAACCATCGCGTC
>DUCF01000059.1:0-1999 GCA_012959965.1 Candidatus Thioglobus sp.
GTCGAATGCACAGCGCCAATTAAAAAAGCAAAAGGACGCACAGAATTTCAACGCGGCATCTTGTTTGAAGAAAGTGGTTTATGGAAAGTCAAGCCATTAGCGAATCAAGGCTCTGGGATATTAAGCAGCATGAGTCAATCCAACTGTTTCATTGTGCTTGATGAAACCATTGGGCATTGTGAAGCAGGAACTATCGTCGATATCCAAGCATTTGAAGGGGTTATTTAACATAAGGTAAGTAATATGGGTTATAAAAACCAGTTTATCGCCTTAACAAACCAAGGCTAGCCGTAGTATAATCAAAGGCTTACCTTTTCACAGCACCTTACTCTGGCACCTTACTTTGGATCTTTCAGTTAACAACTCCTGGCTTGACGAAAATAGCATTATTTGGGCGGTTACTGCTTCAATGCTGTTACATGTGCTCATCGCTGTCGTTGTACCAAGCTTTGACTTCCCTGCCGAACCAAAGAAGCCACAGGTGCTAAAAATAGAGTTACAACAACCTGCTCCACCAGCACCTGTTGCAGTGCCATTACCGCCTATTGATATTCCTGAGCCACCAAAGCCAAAGCCGATTGTCAAGCCAAAGCCGATTGTCAAGCCAAAGCCGATTGTCAAGCCAAAGCCGATTGTCAAGCCAACGCCGATTGTCAAGCCAACGCTTATTCCAATCAAAAAACCTGAAGTGACTCAACAGGTGATTGCAGTACAACCAACAGCTGAGAAAGCACCAGAAGTCATTGTGCCGCCAACCCCTGTTGAACCTCCACCACCCCCGCCTGGGCCGAGTCAAGCCGATATCAATGCTGCTACAAACGCGTATAGCAGGCTATTGGGGCGGGCATTTGCACAACATAAATCATACCCAAAAATAGCGCAAAGACGGGGCTGGCAAGGCACAGTATTACTAGACATTAAGATTGATAGCAATGGCAATGTAATCTCAACGAGCGTTCGTGAAAGTAGTGGTCATAAGGCTTTGGACAGACGCGCTTTATCCATGGCAAAAAAAGCGGCGCCATTCCCAGCACCACCCAAAGCGCTAGCAGGTAGTTTATTTAACATCTCTGTACCAATCAGCTTTAAGTTAGCCAATGGCTAATGTAAGCAACCCAGTCAAAAGGAACGAAAATCGCACTACCCTTTCCGCAATAAGCGCATTGAAATAAAACTAGCCTGATTGAAAATTATTGCGAATATACTTGCATTAATTCTTAATTTTTACAACAATAGAACTGTATACACAAAGAACCAACCATAAAGATTTATGCTCAACAAAACTGTTTCTGATTTCAAACTCCCTGCAACTAGCGGTCATTCCTTTAAACTATCTGACTATATTGGCAAAAACCTAGTTATCTACTTTTATCCAAAAGACTCGACGCCCGGATGTACAACACAAGGTATGCAATTCAGAGACTTCTATAGTGAATTCCAAGCAGCCAATACCGAAATAGTCGGCGTTTCTCGTGACAGTCTTAAATCTCATGAGAATTTTAAAGCAAAGTTTGGCTTCCCATTTGAACTGCTATCAGATGCTGAGGAAAAGGCCTGCCAGATTTTCGATGTCATCAAAATGAAAAATATGTATGGCAAACAAGTGCGTGGCATCCAAAGAAGCACTTTTGTGATCAAAAAAGATGGTGTGCTTATCCAAGAGTGGCGTAAAGTAAAAGTGGCAGGCCATGTAGAAGAGGTGCTGGCATTCGTGAAATCAATTTAATCTTTTTAATTATTCGCTAAAGAAAATCCATGACAAAAAAGAACTCGGCAAACGCAAAATTCTTTGTACTCGATACTAATGTATTGATGCATGACCCATCGTCACTCTTTCGATTTGAAGAACACGATATCTTTTTGCCGATGGTGACGCTAGAAGAGCTAGATAACAATAAAAGAGGGCTCACAGAGGTTGCCCGAAATGCAAGGCAAGCCAGCCGTTATTTGGAGGAAATTGTCGGCACTGATTTAATTGATTTAGAAAAAGGCTGCCCAC
>DUCF01000059.1:2189-2785 GCA_012959965.1 Candidatus Thioglobus sp.
AACATTCGCATCAAAGCGCGTGCAATGGGTCTTGCAGCAGAAGATTACTTTAACGATAAAGTATTACAAGACACTGACCTGCTGCATAGCGGGAACAGGGAATTACCTAAAGACTTCTGGGATAATCACAGCAAAGACATGGAATCGTGGCAAGAGTCAGGCAATATGTTTTACCGCCTTTCAGGTCCATTAGTCAACAGCTTTCTCATTAATGAGTTCCTTTATTATGATTATGAGAAACCGTTCCACGCAATCGTCCGTAAGGTTGAAGGTGACAGCACGGTATTAGAGGTCATCCAAGACCACACTAACCCTAAACATAATATATGGGGTATTACTGCTCGCAACCGCGAACAAAACTTTGCCTTAAATTTACTCATGGATCCTCAGGTTGATTTCGTCACACTCCTTGGTCAAGCTGGCACAGGTAAAACGTTACTGACATTAGCAGCTGCATTAACACAAACACTCGATAAAAAAACCTACTCTGAAATCATTATGACCCGTGTGACTGTTTCAGTTGGTGAAGACATTGGCTTCCTACCTGGGACAGAAGAAGAGAAAATGGCGCCTTGGATGGGTGCTTTAGAAGACAA
>DUCF01000060.1 GCA_012959965.1 Candidatus Thioglobus sp.
AAATTAGCCCCGTGTAGGGAAGACCTAGACGAGGCTGGTTAATTGCATACTTTCTTTTCTAAAGGAGAAGACAGGCATTACATATAATACATCTTGCAATTAACGTATCACTCAAAAACTACAAACTTTCTCCTTGTACTATTGGGAGAGACAAAGGTAAATTATTTGTTGAAACACAGCTCTTAATTGAATGTTACATTTTTACTCTAACACAGACTTCTTTAATTTGCAACTGTTTTCGCGCATTAATAACCGAGAAGGAACTTCCCGGTTATTAAGTTGTTAGAAAATCAATACTGCCAAAGGTCGTTTATATTCCAGAAATCTTCAGCTCTTTGGCTGATGCCTGCGTCATTATTCTCAAAGGCTTTCTGAATCCACTGCTTGCACTTGGTCATATTTTGTTCAACGCCTTCACCGTTGGCATACATTAGACCTAGGTTGTATTGAGCAGCTGCATGGCCATTTTCGGCGGCCATTTGATACCAAACAGAGGCGGCTTTGTTATCTTCCGCAACACCCTCGCCAGCATCAAACTTGTATCCAAGATTGAACTGAGCTACTTGATGCCCCTGTTGAGCGGCAATCTCGTACCAGTGAATCGCTTTACTGTCATCTTTAAGCACACCTTCGCCTAGATCGTATTTGTGCGCCAGGCGATATTGCGCTTCGGCGTGCCCTTGGTCTGCGGCTTCTTGATACCAAGAGACAGCAGTCAAATTGTCTTCGATAACCGAATCTCCTAGGTCGTACACCAATCCTAATTGATATTGCGAGTCTGCATAACCTTGAGAGGCTGCTTTTTCATGCCAATTAAGCGCCTTTTGAGAGTCTTCAAATACGCCATTGCCTTCAGCATACATTCTTCCCATGGCTGATTGAGCCAATGCAAATCCTTGATCAGCTGCGGCACGATACCATTCAACGGCTTGCAAGTTGTCAGCTGTAACGCCCTTGCCGGATTCAAACATCAGGCCGAGATTGAACTGCGCTGTCGCATCGTAGTTACGAGCAGCTTCGCGGAACCATTGAAGGGCTTGCTGGTTATCCTTCTCTGTGCCTTCGCCATTCATAAACATTAAACCTAGACTTGCTTGTGATTTGGTATGGCCTTGAGTGGCCGCTTGATGGTAATATTGAAGCGCCAATGGGTCATTTTCGTCAACACCATTGCCATTTTCATATACCTGACCTAAGTGATATTGAGCATCGATATGACCCTGCTCGGCCGCATGAGAGTACCAGAAGATTGCCTTGGATGGGTCTTGTGGTATTCCTGAGCCAGTGCCGTACGTTTGCCCTAGTTTAAATTGCGCATGCGCATGGCCTCGCTCGGCTGCCCTACGGTACCATTGAGCCGCCTTTTTATCGTTTTCAAGTACACCGTCACCCCTGGCATACATATCGGCAAGAGAGGTTTGTGCATCCGTGTGGCCTTGTTCTGCGGCTGCTAAGTACCAACGCATTGCACTCTTGCTGTCTTGTACCAATCCGTTACCTTCTATATACAGGTTGCCTAGTGCAAATTGCGCGTCTGCAAGCCCTTGGTTTGCAGACTTAACATACCACTTAGATGCTGTATCAATATCAGCACCCACACCGTGGCCGCCCGCAAATATTTGACCCAACATAAACTGCGCTTCAGCATGCCCACGATTGGCGGCCTTGCGGTACCATTGCAGCGCTTGCTGAGAATCTATTGCAACACCAACACCTTGGGTGTAGACCAGCCCCATGTTGTATTGTGCATCTGCGTAGCCTTGTTTGGCAGCATTGCGGTACCACTGAAGAGCCAGCTGAGTGTCTTGCGCTACGCCGTTACCACTGGCATATATATCACCCAAGTTTGATTGAGCTGCTGGATGCCCTTGTTCTGCTGAGAGATGGAGCCACTTCAGGGCTTTTTCGAAATCAGCAGGCACACCCTTGCCATTGGCATACATGACGCCCAAGTTTGATTGCGCTGCAGCATGATTTTGTTGTGCAGACTTGGTGTACCAGTGAACGGCACGCTCAAAGTCTTTGAAAATACCTTCGCCACTTTCGTAAATCAGACCAAGATTAAACTGTGCACTTGCATGGCCTTGTTCTGCGGCAGCTTTGTATAAGTTATAAGCCTGTCTGTCATCTTCGGAAACACCAGTGCCCTCGGCATACATTGCTGCAAGGTTTGCTTGTGCTGATGCGTTATTTTGCGCAGCAGCCATTTTAAGAAGTATGGCTGCAGTTTGATGGTTTTCAAGAACACCATTACCATTGGCATACATCATTGCTAAGTTTGATTGCGCTTCGGCATGACCTTGATCGGCAGCACGTTTATACCATTGCGCAGCTTTAGATAAATCACCATTTACACCGTCATTGGTTTCAAAGGCTAGCGCAGTGTAGAACTGCGCATTAGTATGCCCCTCTATTGCCGCTTGTTGATACCAAGTATATGCCAGCTTTGAGTCCTGATTAACACCATCGCCCGTGCGATACTTCTCCGCTATCATGTATTGTGCAATGGTGTGACCACTTTGTGCTGCTTGTTGATACCACTGGAAAGCCTGCTCATTGTCTTCGAGCACGTACTCACCCATGTCGTATTTTTGCGCAATGGCAAATTGTGCGAGTGCGTTGCCACTAGCTGCCGCTTTTTTATGCCATTCGAATGCTTGTTTATCATTTTCTTGAATACCAATACCACGTTCCAACATAAGTGCAACAGAATACTGTGCATCTGCATGGCCACGTTTTCCAGCCATTAGGAAATAGTTAAAGGCTTTTTGGTGGTCTATTGCGACACCTTCACCGTCTGAATAGGCCAGCGCAATACTGTAGTAAGCTGGTGCATACTTTTGCTCTGCAGCTTGGAGGTACAGTGACATTGCTTTTGCATAATCTTGTTCAACGCCTTCACCCAACGCATACATAACGCCTAAGTTGGCTTGCGCTACAGCAAAGCCTTGATCGGCTGCTTTTTGGTACCAATGGATAGCTTCTTGGTTGTCTTCATAGACACCATCACCGTTGTCGTATTTAATAGCTAGATTCAACTGTGCAATAGCATGTCCTTGATCGGCTGCCTTAAGGTAAAGCTTTAAGGCTAACTCGTCGTCTTCTGCTATACCTTCGCCCAGATCATACATTTGTGCAAGATTCGCCTGAGCAGTAATATGGCCATTGTTGGCGGCTTGTGAATACCATACAACAGCTTGGGTATTGTCTTCAGCAACACCTTCGCCAATGTCGTATTTATAAGCAAGATTGTACTGTGCCTCGATATGGCCAGCCTCAGCTGCTTTTTGGTACCAGTAAACAGCTTTTGCGTTGTCTTCTGTGATAAGTTGGCCAGCGTCATACACTTGAGCTAACTTGTATTGTGCTGCAATATGACCGCCTTCGGCAGCTTTGGTATACCAAGCGAACGCGCCTCTTTCGTCGGTTTCTGCAAGGATGAATGCGAGGTTAATTTGTGCTGCAGTCGCACCTTCAGTGTCGCCAGCTTTTTCAAACCACTCTAGCGCCTTGGTATCATCTTTACCAAGTAATGCATTACCTAGATTAATTTGTGCTGCAGTCGCACCTTCAGTGTCACCAGCTTTTTCAAACCACTCTAGCGCCTTGGTATCATCTTTACCAAGTAATGCATTACCTAGATTAATTTGGTTGCCTGTAATGCCTTTAATATTCTCTGACTTTTCATACCAAGCAATGGCATTTTCAAATTCTCCATTTGCAGAAAAGGCGTCACCTAGAGCATTTTGTGAGGCAGTAATACCAGCTTGATTCTCTGACTTTTCATACCAAGCAATGGCATTTTCATGTTCATTGCTATCCGTATACGATTTGGCTAATTTGTTTTGTGATGCGGTTATTGCTTCACTGTTGCCTGACTCCTTGTACCATTCGATCGCATTGAAGTGGTCGAGAGCAACACCAGTGCCGGTGTCATACATTGATGCGATGGAGTTCTGTGATTCTGTATGTCCTTTTTTTGCAGTCATTAAGTGCCATGCAAAAGCTTTTTTGTCATCGATACCTATTAGCGACAGTCCGATTTTGTACTGAGCTACCGTTATTCCTTGCTGGTCACCTGCTTTTTCAAACCAGGCTAAGGCTTCGTCTAAGTTGTGGTCAACCCCTTCGGCGTTCATATAAAGCGAGCCAATTGCAATTTGAGCGTTACTATGCCCTTGCTTTGCTGCAGAAAGCAACCATTGTGCCGCTGTTACTGAATTTGATTCCACGCCTTCACCATTAAGGTATTTTTGGCCGGTGCTGTATTGTGCTTCGATGTGTCCTTGATCTGCAGCTTTTTGGTACCACTGCAGTGCTAATGTATTATCTTCTAGAGTGCCTATACCATTATCGTACTTAGCACCAACATGATATTGCGCTCTGGCGTAGCCTTGCTCGGCAGCCTCTAAATAACGCTGAAAAGCTTTTTGAGGGTTTTGTGCAACCCCTTCGCCTTTATCGTATTTTTGCGCTAGAGCAAATTGCGCCAACATAACGCCGCCGTTGGCGGCATCTTCATACAAACCAAAAGCTTTTTCTTTGTCTACTTCAGCGCCGTTGCCAGTATCGTAAATAACAGCCAATTCATACTCTGCATCGGTATCACCCAGCTTTGCCTTGATTTTAAGTTCGGTAAGGTTTGAGGTAATAAAGCTGGCGGAATCGGCAATGGAGTCACCGACACTTTTTACTGCTGAGGTTGTGCCTTCAACAACACTGTCTGCACTTTCTTGACCGAAGTCAAAAAGATTGTCAAAAAAACCTGCCTGAGAGGTGCCTGAAATTGCTAGTGATAATGTTAAGGCAATTGATGCTTTCTTTAGTCTCATTCTTTATCCTGTGGTGATCAATTCACGTGTTAGATTAATTAATAATAGATGATACCAAATAAATCCCAGTGTACAAATACTATATAAGTACTAAAATGAACCACTATAATCCACTATTATTGGGCTTTATCAGCAACTGATGCTGCTATTTGGCTGCAGTCTAGGGTGGTGCGCAAGTCATGGAAATAACTCAATAAATACAGGTTTTCACTAAGTTGCGCTTGCCATTCAAAATATTATTGGAAGGCGATTCTATGGGTGTATAGTCAGTGAAGTGGTTGGTATTATTTGGTTTTAATTGAGTTATTCATTGCATGTCTCAAAAATAAATCCAAAGTACAAAGTAACATTAATTAAAATAGTCATCTCATCAAACAGCCACTCTTGGCGTATTAATTTTGAGACATCAAATAGGAGTTACTCAATGAAGGCACTGGTTAAAAGTCACGGGGAAAAAGGTATTTGGTTAGAGGATGCTCCCATGCCAGAAGTTGGCAGTAACGAGGTTCTTATCAAGGTGCAAAAGACAGCCATTTGCGGCACCGATGTCCATATTTATAATTGGGACGAATGGGCGCAGAAAACGATTAAAACGCCAATGATAACGGGTCATGAATTTGCTGGTGTTATTGCAGAGATTGGGCCGGGTGTTAAGGGTCTCAAAATAGATGATGTAGTCTCGGCAGAAGGTCACGTAGTTTGTAACAGGTGTCGCAATTGTCTGGGCGGTCGTAAACACCTTTGCCCAAACACCATTGGTATTGGCGTTAACCGTGATGGTGCTTTTGCAGAATATATTGCCGTGCCTGCTGAAAATGTATTTAGGTCAACGCAAGACGTCTCTACAGACTTGCTTGCGTGTTTTGACCCTTTTGGTAACGCTGTTCACACCGCACTTTCCTTTGATATGCTGGGTGAAGATGTACTTATTACTGGCGCTGGACCGATAGGAATCATGGCCGCCATGGTTGCTGTTCACGCCGGCGCACGCAATGTTGTTATTACGGATTTAAACGAATATCGTCTTAACCTTGTGAGGGAGGTTGTTCCGAAAGCCATTCCACTCAACGTGGGTAAAGAAAAAATTTCCAAGGCTTTTCTTGATAGGTTGTGTATTTTTGAAGGTTTTGACGTTGGCTTAGAGATGTCTGGCTCTCCCCAGGCGTTTGGTGACATGCTCAAATTCATGATTAACGGCGGCAAGATTGCCATGCTAGCGATTATGCCCTCTGGTTCGGGTATTGACTGGAATTTGGTTGTGTTTAAAGGCCTGCAAATCAAAGGTATTTATGGCCGTGAAATTTTTGAGACTTGGTATAAGGGCTCAATGATGGTTCAAAGCGGCTTACCTCTGGACAAAATTATTACCCACCATTACCACTACACCGATTTCCAAAAAGGCTTTGATGTGATGTGTTCCGGGCAGTCGGGCAAGGTTATTCTCAATTGGGAAGTGGAATCCAAAAGCGATTATTATGAGTTTTAAAAGCGCAAAAGAAGGTCTGCAAAAAGATTTGGCAGAAATTGAAACTGCAGGACTGTGGAAAACGGAACGCGTTCTTGCGTCCGATCAAAATAATCATATCACTCTAGAGGGTGGCGCAGAGGTTGTTAATATGTGCGCCAATAATTATCTCGGTCTTGCCAATAACCCCGAGGTTATTCAAGCGGCGAAAGACAGCTTTAGTGATTGGGGTTTTGGCCTCTCATCTGTGCGTTTTATTTGTGGCACACAAAGTATTCATAAAGCACTTGAGAGTAAAGTCACAGAGTTTCTCGGCATGGAAGACACCATTCTTTATGCTGCTTGCTTCGATGCCAATACCGGTTTGTTCGAAACTATCCTCAACAAAGAGGATGCGGTTATTTCTGACGAGCTAAACCACGCCTCGATTATTGATGGCGTGCGTCTCTGTAAAGCGGCGCGTTACCGCTATAACAATAACGACATGGCCGATCTAGAGGTTAAATTAATCGAGGCTAAAGAAGGTGGTGCAAGGCGCATTTTGATTACCACAGACGGCGTATTCTCGATGGATGGCACAGTGGCACAGCTTGATAAAATCTGTGATTTAGCAGACAAGTACGACGCCATGGTTCACCACGACGATTGTCATGCTGTAGGCTTTATGGGTAAGACTGGGCGTGGTGTGCATGAGTATTGCAATGTTATGGATCGCGTTGATATTATTACCGGTACTTTTGGCAAGGCGCTGGGCGGCGGTTCGGGCGGTTACACCTCCGGGCGAAAAGAAATTATTGACATGTTGAGACAGCGCTCTCGCCCTTATTTATTCTCCAATACGGTAGCGCCTTCGATTTGTGCGGCCTCGCTTAAAGTTTTGGAGATGTTGTCCAACTCAACCGAGCTCAGAGATCGCCTAGAAAAGAACACTCATTATTTCCGCAAGGGTATGCAAGAGGCCGGCTTTGATGTTGATGATGGCGATCATCCAATTGTTCCAGTCATGCTTGGTGATGCAAAATTAGCGCAAACAATGAGTAAGAAATTACTCGAGCGTGGTATTTTTGCCATTGGCTTTTTCTTTCCTGTTGTTGCCCAAGGTAAAGCAAGAATCCGCACGCAAATCTCAGCGGCTCACTCTAAGGATGATTTGGATAAAGCAATTGCTGCATTTACTGTGACTTATAAAGAATTAACGGCATAGGTTATTTCTTTAAAAATCAAAGCAATACGTCAATAATTTAATCATTTCTATGGATCTTTTATTACAGTTTTGGGCTGGCTCTTTTTATCTGTTAAACAAGGTATTCTTTTCAGTTGCTGAAAGTGCTGGGTTCAAGTTAAAAAGAAAGCTAAAGATGTCCGGATGGCTTGTCTATATTTTAGGTGTACCGGCATGGGCGATTATATTGATTCAAAACCATAATTGGATTGCTGCATCCATTGAAATTGGTGGGGTTCCAGCGATGATTCTCGGATTGTACAATGTTGCTAACAATAACGAAAAAAAGAATAAATATCTTGAGTGGTTGGCCCGAATTTCTACTTATGCATTTATTCTATTTGGTGTTGGTTATAGCTTGTTCGAATATGGTGGAATTAACACTGTCTCGCAATTCTTAGAAATCGGTGTGATGATTGGTTTTTTGCTTGGTAGTTATTTACTGGCAAAGAATAGTATTTATGGCTGGCCTTTTTTTATGCTGATGAATGTCAGCGCTGGCTTGTTGATGTATATTCAAGACAAGCCCATTTTGGCTGTCCAACAGGCATTGTCTTTGGCTTTTGTTGTTTACGGCTTCCTCTCAATATATCAAAAAAGAAAATTAACTGTTAATATGTAGTTTTTTGATTATGGATTCAAATGCATTATGAGATCAACTCCTTGTTCGGTTTGTGGTGAGACATTGAAATGTGGCACAGGCACAGGCAGTTGCTGGTGCAAGTCTTTCCCTCCAATCATGCCGCTGGATTTTGATCAAGACTGTCGTTGTCCGGCCTGCTTGTCTAAGGCTGTCGATAAGCAAATTGATGTGCTGATTAAAGAAAATGGTATTAAGCAGATGCTACAACTTGCCGAGCCGTATCGAAACAAAAGCGAAGCGATTGAATATCTTGAGCATGTTGACTATGAAGTTAAGGATGGACTTTATATTTTCAGCAAGTGGCAACATATTAAACGAGGTGAATGTTGTGACAGTGGTTGCCAAAATTGCCCTTATTAGGTGCATAAAAAGGCCGTCAATGTCGAAAAATATCATGTTAAGATATCCATAATCAAGTGATTATTAGGCGATTCAATTATGACAAGAGACGAGACAAAAAAGCTATTGGCACAACACGATATGTTTGGTTGTGAAGACACCCTTGAACAGGCCATGCAAGATCTTGATGATCGTTTAGCGGTGATTCCAGAAGAGTATCGAACCGACGCTTATATTGGCGCATTTGAGCTTTATAATACGGCGCTTAAATTGATTGAAAAAGCCCAACAGGGTAGAGATGAAGAAGAGGGTTAGCTTCATTCAGCCACATAAAAGAAACGTATGATTCGAAATATTATTGAAATTGGCAATCCCGCTTTGCGTGAAATTGCAAAAGACATTCCTATTGAGGATATTAAATCAGAAGCAACGCAACAACTTGTTGATGATTTGATTGAAACGATGTATCACGCCAATGGTGCGGGTTTGGCGGCAACGCAAATTGCCGTACCACTGAGAGTTTGCGTGATCGAGGTTAATCAAAATCCCCGCTACCCATATAAGCCCGATATTCCGCTGACCGTCCTTATTAATCCAGTGATTACTTTTCTTTCGGAGGAAAGACTGTCGGTTTATGAGGGCTGCTTGTCTGTGCCCAATGTGCGGGGCGAGGTTGAGCGTTGTCCAGAAATCAAAGTGCGGGCGCTGGACAGAGAGGGGGCTGAAATCGACATTACCGTTAAAGGTATCACCGCTGGCACCTTTCAGCACGAGCTTGATCATTTGGATGGTGTGGTTTTTATAGACAAAGTAAAAGATTCAAAAACTCTATGCACACTCAAAGAATTTGCTGAATTTCATGAGGATCAGTTTCGTAACACCGTCAAACAAATCGTTGAGCATTACGGCAGTTAACCGAATTTTACAAAGCCAAATCTAAAGATGGCTTATACTATTCGTTCAATTTATCAAGGAGAGAGGACATGAAAACAAAAGCAGCAGTTGCCTGGGCGGCAAAACAACCACTGTCGATTGAAGAGATTGATATTATGGGGCCAAAAGCCGGCGAAGTCTTGTTAAAAGTACACGCTTCCGGCGTTTGCCATACCGATGCATTCACTCTTTCTGGTGAAGATCCTGAGGCTTCATTTCCTTGCGTATTAGGTCACGAAGGTGGTTGTGAGGTGGTCGAACTGGGTGCTGGCGTTAAAAACTTAAAAGTCGGTGACCATGTGATCCCGCTCTATATTCCAGAGTGTGGTGAGTGCAAGTTCTGTCTTTCAACAAAATCCAACCTATGCCAATCGATTGCTGGCACAGTTTGGACCGGCTACATGCCGGATGGCACTCGTCGTTTTTCGCACAAAGGCAAAGATATTTTTCATTACATGGGTTGCTCGACGTTTTCTGAGTACACAGTCGTTCCAGAAATTGCCCTTGCAAAAATTAACCCTGCAGCGCCACTTGATAAGGCCTGCCTACTGGGTTGTGGTGTAACAACTGGCATTGGTGCGGTTCTCAATACCGCCAAAGTGGAAGCCGGCTCAACGGTAGCCGTTTTTGGTTTGGGCGGCATTGGCCTTTCTTGTATTCAAGGTGCGGTGATGGCAAGCGCAGAGCGCATTATTGCCATCGACATTAACCCGGATAAGTTCGAATTTGCTCGTCAACTAGGAGCGACAGATTTCGTTAACCCGAATGACGTTAACGGGTCTTTTGTTGAATATATGCAAGACACATACGACGGCGGCCCTGATTACTCATTTGAGTGTATTGGTAACACCCACGTCATGCGAGATGCCTTAGAGTGTACTCACATGGGTTGGGGTGTTTCTACTGTTATTGGTGTTGCGGGCGCAGGTCAAACAATTGAAACAAGACCGTTTAATTTGGTGGTTGGAAGAACTTGGAAGGGCACAGCCTTTGGCGGCGTGAAAGGGCGAACGGAACTCCCTGGTTATGTCGATCGCTATATGAGTGGTGAAATTGAGCTCGATTCGTTGGTAACACACACCATGCCACTAGAAGACATCAACAGAGCATTTGACCTGATGCACAGCGGCGAAAGCATTCGCTCCGTTATAATTTTCTAATTATTATTTCAAAGACTTTTATGAAACTTATTGAATCAGTAAAAGAGTTTTCAGGTTTTCTAAATCGCTACGAACATGAGTCAGAGGCTTGCAATTGCACGATGACTTTTTCGGTATTTTTACCGAAAGAAGCCGAGGGCGCAATAGTGCCAACATTGTATTGGCTCTCAGGGTTGACTTGTACCGATGACAACGTGCGCACTAAAGCGGGCATGCAGCGTTACGCTGCTGAGCACGGTATTGCCTTGGTATTTCCGGACACCAGCCCGAGAGGTGAGGGCGTGGCGGATGTTGCTGAGCGCTATGATCTGGGTCAGGGCGCGGGCTTTTACGTTAACGCCACCGAGGGCGAATGGGTTAAACATTACCAAATGTACGATTATGCGGTCAACGAGTTACCGAACTTACTTGAGGATAATCTACCCTTGAAATCAGGCGTTCGTTCTATTTCTGGACACTCAATGGGCGGTCATGGTGCTCTTATTTGTGCATTGAAGAATCCAGATAAATATCAATCAGTTTCCGCTTTTGCGCCGATTTGTAATCCAATTGAGTGCGGTTGGGGGCAGGGGTGCTTTGGCGCTTATCTTGGCGACAATAAAAACGATTGGCAGCAATTTGATGCCACCGAACTTGTTAAGACGGGCAATAAAATGCCACATATCCTTATTGATCAAGGCCTAGCAGATGAGTTTTATGACGAATTACTGAGTGAGAATTTCGAAAAGGCTTGTGCTGACTCATCTCAAGCTTTAGAGCTAAGAATGCAAGAGGGCTACGATCATAGCTATCATTTCATCTCCACTTTTATTGGTGAGCACGTTGCTTATCACGCAAAGGCGATGAGAGCAGAATAGTAATTTATCGAAATTATCGATAACAGCTTTCGTTTTTATTATTCATTGAGTTCGATGAGTCGTGTTAATATTCTCACTCAGATTTTTTGGAGTGTAGAGTGCAGTTCTGTCAACAGTTATCGGCCTATTTAAGCAGCAAGGAATATACCGGGTATCAGCTATATCAAGATATGTTTGAGCAAGCTGTGTTGTCGGATCAATGCGGCTACGACAGTGTCGCACTGACTGAGCATCATTTAATTAATATTTTAATGATGCCCGCACCTTTACAGTTTGCAGTGAAGATTGCCACGGCAACAAAAAACATCAAAATTATTACCGCCGTTGGGGTTTTGCCAATCCATGATATGCGGATTTACGCGGGGGAAGTAATTGCCGCGCAAATGTTTACCGGTGATCGATTAATACTGGGTGTCGGCAGAGGGGCTTTTTCATGTGAAATGGCACTGCTGGGTTCGCCGCTCGAAGAATCTCGGGACAAATTTAATGAGTCTCTTGATGTGTTAACGACACTACTTTCAAAAGAAGAGGTTTCCTGGAGGGGTGACTTTTACAACTTTGATTCTTTAACGGTCATGCCGCGCCCAATGACAGAAAATGGCCCACCGATTATGATGGCCGTATTAAACCCAGAGGGTATTTATGCCTGCACCAAGCGTGGCTTCCATATTATGACGACACCGCTTGCGGGCAATCATCAATTAATGCTTGACCAAGTGGATGGCTTTAATCGAGCCAAAAACGAGATGGGTGAGACCGGTAAAGATTTAACCTTGTCTTTATCTAGAGGTGCATTTATTGTTAATAATGAATCTGATAAAAGGGCGAAACTTGAATGGGCTTATGAGTATTTTGCTCGTTTTGACAACGTGTTTACCGGGCCTGGCATCGTCAAAAATGGCATGATTGAAATCTTACCGAGAAAACAAACCATGAAAGAATTGGCGGACAGCCTGTTGATTTGTACGCCCGAAGAGATGATTGATCAGCTGTCGGTGTATAGCGAGATCGGAATTGATCGAATGATTCTTAATATGAACTTTGGTGCGAGCCATGAAGACACAATGGAGTCTATTCAGAGATTTTCAGAAGAGGTTATGCCTCATTTTAACTAGGGAGACTTAATGCCGATTATAAGAGTGGAAATGTTTAAAGGTAGGATGCGTGAGCAAAAGCGCGAATTAGTTAAAGAGCTGACGGATGGTTTTGTGCGTGCCTGTGGTGGAACGGCAGCCGGTTTAACGGTTGTAATTACTGACGTTAAAAAAGAGGACTGGGGCTCGGCCGGCAAGCTCTGTGCTGACAAGTATCCCGATTAAATTCTAATGTCTTTTATTGATTGCGCTTACGAGATAAGTGGCAGCGGCCCAGCTGTTTTTTTGGTGCACGGTATTGGCGCTCGAAAAAGTGCTTGGGATAGTGTTAGAAAACACCTAGACAGTGATTTCACTTGTGTTAGTTATGATTTGAGAGGGCACGGCGAGTCCAAGAAAGGCGAAATCCCTTATTCCTTGGACGCCTTGGTTGGTGATCTAGAGTTGCTTCGTCGCAAGCTTGATATCGATAAAATCCATATTGTTGGCCATTCTTTGGGCGGCATGATTGGTCCTGCTTACGCAAAAAAATACCCACAGTGTACACGCAGTGTTTCATTAATCAGTACAGCCGCTTTTCGCAGTAAAGACGACAGCGCAAAAGTGATGGCGGTAGTTGACGGTATGCACGAACAAGGCATAAAGACAGTGCTAGCCACTTTGACAAATCGATGGTTTACCGATACTTTTATTACTAATAACCCTGAGAGGGTTGATTTTCGTTTAAAGCAAGTTTTGGCAACGGATTCAGAGGTTTTTTTAGAGGTCTTTCGAATTTACGCAGAAACCGAAATGTCGCCTTGGTTGTCCACTGTTAAACAGCCTTGCTTGGTGTTGACGGGGGAAAATGATGGTGGTTGCAATCCTAGACTTAACCGGCTCATTCATTCGGCATTGCCTAGTTCTGAATTAGTCATTCTTGATCACTATAAGCATTCACTCTTATTGGAAGCACCGGATGAAGTTGGTAAGCGTGTCTTTGACTTCCTTCAGCGACACCCCTGAAGCCGGTCAGGCGTAAAATCTGCGGTTTTATTACTCAATTTACTTAACAGAGTCAATGACAGAGCAGTATTTTTCACAATTTCGTCAAGGCATTATCGGCATCGATGCTTCTATCGAGGCGCCTGATGGTAGTTTGAAGCCCATTGTTTATGCGGACTGGACGGCGAGTGGACGTAATTACTTGCCAATAGAAAAACGTATACAAGAAGAAATTATGCCTTTTGTTGCCAATACACACACCGAGGCAAGCGGCACCGGCATGGCAACGACACACGCTTATAAAAGCGCCCAACAATTGATTAAAGATCACGTCAATGCCGCGAGCACCGATGTGATCTTGACAACCGATTCTGGGATGACGGGTGTTATTAATAAGTTCCAAAGAATATTGGGTTTTCGCAGGGATGCAATACAGCAACTAAGTGATTCTAATCGACCGGTGGTATTTATCACCCACATGGAGCATCATTCAAATCACACCAGTTGGCTTGAGACGATTGCCGTTGTTGAGGTGATCCCCCCTAATAGAGATGGGCTGGTGGATTTGCAGGCGCTCACAGCTTTGCTGTGTAAGTACAAAGACCGACCGATGAAGGTTGCGTCGGTGACAGCCTGCTCTAACGTTACTGGTATCGCTACACCTGTTCACCAAATTGCCAAACTAATGCACGAAGCGGGCGGTTATTGTTTTGTTGATTACGCTTGTTCTGCACCTTATGTTGATATTGATATGCACCCGCAGGAACAAGGTGAGTATTTAGACGCTGTCTTTTTCTCGCCTCATAAGTTTTTAGGCGGTCCTGGCGCATGCGGTGTGTTGGTTTTTAATAGCGAGCTTTATCATAATGAAGTACCTGATCATCCTGGCGGAGACACGGTTGAGTGGACTAATCCTTGGGGTGGGCATAGATACTTCGAGGATATTGAGGTTAGAGAGGACGGTGGCACACCAGCTTTCTTGCAAACAATTAAGGCGGCAATGTGCATTAGTTTAAAGAGTGAAATGGGGGTGCAAAACATACAAAAAAGAGAGGATTACCTAAAAAAGTTGTTTTTTGACGGAATATCCAATATTCCAAATTTGTTGATTTTGGAGTCAAATCACTTAGATAGACTAGCCATTTTCTCTTTTTGCATCGCAGATCTTAATTACAACTTAGGTGTGCATATGCTCAATGATCGCTTTGGCATCCAATGTCGAGGCGGCTGTTCTTGTGCAGGCACTTATGGTCACCATCTTTTTGGTATCGATCAAGCACAATCCAAAAAAATTACCGATATGATTGATGGCGGTGACTTGTCACAAAAGCCAGGCTGGATAAGGATATCTCTGCATCCGACGATGACAGACAAGGAGCTGTTGTTTATTGTTGATAGCGTTAAGTCTTTGACTGAGAATCATCACGATTGGACGCAAGATTACGAATTGAATTCAGCTAACGGACAATATCAGCTTTGTCTGAATAATTCCACTGTAAGACTAAAAAATCAAATAAAACAGCAATTAACTGCAAAATTTATCTAGTTATCTACAACCCAACATGAACTATTTTCTGTTCTTTAAAAAAGTTCAATATAAGTCATTTATTGTTGATTTGATGCTATATACTATTTTCGGTGGGTGTAGAAATGTGCCTGCTAAGAAATAAAAGTTGTTTTTTTACTACTAAAGGAGAGTAATTTTGGAAGAACAAATTGCACTATTGACCGCTAATCTAGAAGCGGTCAAACAATCGGCACAGATCACAAACACCATGTTTGCTGAGACGTACTATTTTTTATCGATACCACTGATGATGATTATTCACGCGGGTTTCCTCGCCTATGAAATGGGCGCGACTCGCTTGAAGAACACATTGTCTTCAGGTATCAAAAACTTGTTAGCGTTCGCGTTTACAATCATAACGTTTTACTTCTTCGGTTGGTGGTTCTACTGGGCCTTACCAACTGGATTCACGGGATCAGAAGGCTACATGGCTATTTCTGGTATTGAGTATGCCAACGCAATTGCATTGCCTTGGGGTGAGTCAGCACAATATATGGGACCAAATATCGCCGATAATGCATCGGGTGTATTTTGGGGTGCTTTCGCTTTATTCGCTGCAACAACAGCATCAATCATGTCAGGCGCTTTAATCGAGCGTGTACAGACGGTGGGTTTTGTTGTTTTAGCGATTGTACTAGGTTCATTCGCATGGGTTGTTGCCGCTGCTTGGGGCTGGCATGCTGATGGTTGGTTAGTTACCGAGTGGGGTGTTCATGACTTTGGTGCTGCAGGCCTTGTGCATGCGGTTGCTGGTTTCTTCGCCCTAGGTGTGTTATTTAACCTCGGTCCTCGTGTTGGTAAGTTCAATGCAGACGGTTCAGCAAATCATATTGCTGGTCATAATATGCCATTAACGGTTGTTGGCTTGATGCTAATCATCGTTGGTTTCTTCGGCTTCTTGATGGCTTGTATCATCCTTCCGGGTGAATCGTGGTCATGGGCAGGTACAGGTACAACGATTTATGGTACTCGCATGACTTTATCGGCGCTTGCGTTTGGTATTGTTCTTGCTGTTTCCGGCGGTATTATTGGCGCATGGGTATTCACAAGAGACCCATTCTGGATGATGTCTGGCGCTCTTGCTGGTATTATTTCGGTTGCCTCTGGTCTGGATATTTACTTTCCGTCTCAAATCATCATCATCTCTATGATCGCAGGTATTATTCTTAAACCTTGTGCAGATTTCGTTGAGAGGTGTGGTATTGATGATGCGGTTGGTGCGGTAACAGTACACGGCACGATTGGTATCTTTGGTGTATTAATGTTAGGTGTTATGGCTGCGGGCTACCCTGCGCTTGATGCTTACGCTCCTGAAGGTACGCCAGTTATTACGTTTACTGGTCAACTAGTAGGTTCAGTTGTCTTTATCTTGCTTGGTATTGTCCCGGGTTACATCGTTTCGGCAATCTTGAAAGCTATGGGCATGTTGCGTGTTCCTGATGCAGTTCAACTTAAAGGTCTTGACGTTGTTAAAGTGCCTGCGCAAGCATACCCTGAAGGTATGACGAGCCCAGCCTCTGAAGACGTTTAATCTAATATAGGAGAATATTAT
>DUCF01000061.1 GCA_012959965.1 Candidatus Thioglobus sp.
ATAGCTGGTACTTTTGCGCAATTGATTTATACCAGGTGGACCACAGGCAAGTTTGAAAATTCGCACATGATTACTTTTGGCCTGTTGGTAGTCTTTGGCGGTGTAACACTAGTATTGCGAGACCCTGCATTTGTTATGTGGAAAGTTAGTGTGTTGTATGTAGCGTTTGCCTTGGCGCTGATTGGTAGTATGTGGATTGGCAAAAAAACACTAATCGAGCGCATGCTTGGTAAAGAATTGCAATTACCCCGTTCTACATGGGAAAAACTCACGTGGTTTTGGGGTTTAGGCTTCATCGGTATCTCCATAATTAATGCCTATTTTGTTAATGCTGCGCTTGGTGCACGTGATTCTCTGTTTGATCACTCAATGCTTGACCGTAGTAAAGTAGGGCTTGAAACCTTTGATTGTTCCAACATTTCTGCTGAAACGTTATGTGAAGCGGCTAACCAAACCTTCGATGCCTGGGTTAATTTCAAATTATTTGGTACTTTAGGCCTGACCTTTGGCTTAATTCTGGTCACGGTCGTTATTTTGAGTAAGCACCTTAAAGAAAAAGAGTCTGCGGGTTGAATAGCGCTTTTAAAGAGATAGTAAGCACAGTATAATTATGTTCCAAATTGAACATAAATAACAAATTCTGGAGTGTTTTATGAATGAAATTAGAGGCGATAGACAATACGCTGAGACGCATGAGTGGGTTTTGGATAATGGTGACGGCACCTATACTTTGGGTATATCGGATTACGCCCAAGAGTCCTTGGGTGACTTGGTGTTTGTTGAGCTTCCAGATTTGGGCGATTTGATCAGCTCTCAAGAGGGTTTGTGCGTGGTAGAGTCGGTTAAATCTGCAAGCGATGTGCATGCGCCCGTCGACCTTAAAGTGCTTGAAGTTAATGAAAGTCTTGATGATGAACCAGAGCTAGTCAATAGTGATTGCTATGATGCCGGTTGGTTGATTAAATTTAATGCAGATTCTATCGATGGTTTGATGGATTCTGATGCCTATATTGCAACGCTCGATCTGGATTAAGTTTTGCTAGGCCTTGGTGCACTGGTTGCTTACAAAGGCAAGCCAGCAAAAATAAGCGCAGTCACCACCCATAAATTCGACTTAGAATTCTCCGACGGCAGTACTCGCAAAGTTCGAGAAAAAGATTTTCGTTTTATTCATCCGCACTACATAGATCTCAATGATGCATGCTCTGTTGGGGCGATGGATATGCTACAAGATTTTGAGGGTGAATCGTTAACTCTTAAGGAAATCACCGAGTGGATTTTTGATGACTACACCGCGCAAAACGCTTGGTGTACATACTTACTTGTAGAGGACAGTCTTTATTTTTACTGGACCAAGGATACGGTTTTTATAAGGCCTGGCGAACAAACAGAGGCGATTCAAAATCAAAGAGACGCCAAGCGAGTTGAGCTTGAAAGCCTCAACCAGTGTATTGAGCATATTAACAATAACTGCATTTCTGATGACGATTCGCGCTGGCTTCAAGAGGTCGAACTGGTTGCTCATAATCTCTCAAAACACGCAAAACTATTAGACGCGTTGTTACTAGACAATAAGCCTGAATCTGCGCACAAGTTATTAATCAAAATTGGATACTGGCAAGAGACAACAAACCCATACCCTCGCCGACATGGAATTCTTGCAGATGAAAATCACTCACACGATATCATCACTTCCGCGAGAAAAGACTTAACACACCTTAACAGTTACGCGATTGATAATTCTGGCTCAAACGATGCAGATGACGCCATCAGTATTGATGGCGAGACGATTTGGATTCATATTGCCGATGTTGCTTCTCAAGTTGAAAGTGATAGCGAGTTGGACAGTTATGCGCAAAATCGCATATCCAACCTGTATCTTCCAGATCAAATCATTCACATGCTGCCACCGAGTTTGGTGCCTATTTGCTCGTTGGGCGAAGATGAAAAATCACGAGCGTTGTCGGTTGGCTTTACGTTAATTGATTGCCAGATCAATGATATTGAGATTGTTCAGAGCGAGATTGAAGTGGAAAAGTTGAGTTACGATGAGGTTGATGAAATCCTTAATCAGCACTCAGAATTGTCGCAAATAAACACTTTGACAAAGAAGCATAAGACCTTTCGAAACGACAAAGGGGCACTTAGGCTTGATTTGCCAAATGTTGACATTCGACTTGTTGATGGGCGAGTTTCTCTAAAAAAACAAGCAATCAGTGAAAGTCGTGAAATGATTGCAGAAATGATGGTGATTGCTGGCAGAGCGATTGCACAATTTGCATTAGAAAATAATATTGCAATGCCTTTCGTAACCCAGGGCGAGGGTAGTTTTAGTGATGAGATTCTACAACAAAAAACGGATTTGACCTTGTCACAAATGTTTAAAGCAGCGCGTTGTTTTAAGCGTTCCAAAATTAGCACAAAAAGTGCGCCACATTCTGGCTTGGGTCTTGACTCATATCTAAGGGTGACCAGTCCAATTAGGCGTTATCTTGACTTGGTTGTTCAACAACAACTTCTGAACTTTATCAACAATAAGCCCACGCTGGACGAGACGACAATCAAGAGTCGAATTGGACAAACTAACGTCGGTATTTCAAAAGTCAATAAAGCAACACGTCAAAGTGTCGACCATTATAAGTGTTTGTTTTTAAAGCAAAATAAAGGATGGAAGGGTGTTGGTGCTGTCGTTGATCTTCACGGCAATAAAGCAACTGTATTGATTCCAGAGTTGGGTATGATAGCTCAGCTCAAATTTAGTAAAAAACCGTCTCTGGATGATGAAGTTCAGCTTAAGATTGCAGCGATTGATTTTGAAAATCGTTTAGTGGATTTTAAGCCACTCTAACGTTTCGCCTAAGGTAATAGCATTGCCTGAAGTGGTTGACCAGTCACCCAATACGTAGCGCGTATAAGCCTTAGATAAGTGAGTGTTTTGTCGATGGGTGTGGCCATGAATGAGGTTGGCACCAGGATGCTTTGCCATTAGTTCGTTAACTGCATCAAGATTGACATCCATAATTGCTTCTGATTTGTAGCTCTGCGCCTCGATACTCTTTTTGCGAATTTCGCCGCTCAGTTTAAGTCGCCATTTTTTTGGCAAACTTAAAAATAGCGACTGCACAAGGCAATTTCTTAACACTTTTTTCATTTTTTGATAATCGATATCGTCGGTACAGAGACTATCGCCATGGACTAAAACATAGTCTTGATCGTTGTGTTTAAGAAGATGCGACTCCTTAATTAACTTACAGCCAGACTGTTGTTCGAACTTTTTGCCGAGTAAAAAATCACGATTACCAATCATGACAAAAACTGCCGTGGATTTTGTTAGTTCTTTTAGGCAGTCAATAGCGACGTGATAGTCTACTAGTGAAATGTCGTCGCCAATCCAAGTGTTGAATAAGTCGCCGAGAATAAAGAGTTGATCCGCGTTTACGGCTTCAGTTTGACAAAATCGGCAAAATAAATCTAACTTTTCTCCCTCAACAGAAGTAAGGTGAAGATCAGCAATAATTAGCGTTTTGCTCATGGTGATTAGCGGCAGCGCTTGGCACTGCCGCCTAGATACTATGCCTGAATGTAGGCTTTTTCGATAATAATAGGATCGGCAGGAACGTCTGCGTGGCCGCCCAAGTTAAGTGTTTCAACGGTTTGCATTTTATCAACCACGTCTTTGCCTTCGACTACTTCGCCGAATACACAGTAACCCCAGCCATCTTGTCCTGGGCAGTCCAAGAATTGATTGTCAGCAACGTTGATGAAAAACTGTGAACTGGCAGAATGAGGTGCCATGGTTCTTGCCATTGCAACAGTGTACTTCTTATTTTTTAAGCCATTTTTAGCTTCGTTTTCGATATTAGCTTTTGTTGATTTCTGCTGCATATCTTCAGTCATACCACCACCTTGAATCATGAAATTAGGAATGACGCGGTGAAAGATTGTGCCATCAAAGAAGCCATCTTCAACGTAATCTGTGAAGTTTTTGGCCGAAATAGGCGCTTTTTCAGCATCTACAGTAAGATGAATATCGCCCATGTTGGTTTGCAGAATAATCATGATTTTTTCTTGTTATTGTTAAAAGTGGGATTATATCGTAAGGCGGCTATTAATTGGATTTTTAGGATAGGGTTTGGGGTAAGGAAGAATATGGAGATTGATTATAAAAAAGCTGATATATCATTCCTTCCCCAACAATTAAATATTCTTAAAGATATTGGTAAATAAAATTTGTTAATATCTTAACTTATTTCGCTTATAGCACTTTCATAAAGAGCGTCGTTCGAGTATAATCGTCCTCTTTTTAGCAAACAG
Source organism: Candidatus Thioglobus sp. (assembly GCA_012959965.1). GTDB lineage: Bacteria > Pseudomonadota > Gammaproteobacteria > PS1 > Pseudothioglobaceae > Pseudothioglobus. The sequence continues at coordinate 4,315 of DUCF01000061.1, forward strand.
TTTAGGATTTGTTATGTACGCAGTTATTAAAACAGGTGGAAAACAATACAGAGTAACCGAAGGTGAAACTCTGAAGATTGAGAAACTTGAAATCGAACCTGGTAAGAAAGTAACTTTCAAAGAAGTTTTGATGGTTGCCGACGGCGACAACGTTCAAGTAGGTTCTCCGCTAGTTGCTAAAGCCACTGTTGAGGCGAAAGTTATCTCTCAAGGCAAGGGCAAGAAAGTTCATATTTTAAAATTTAGACGTCGTAAGCACTCTATGAAGCAACAAGGCCATCGCCAGTTGTTTACTGAAGTTCAAATCGACAAGATTAAGGCATAAGGAGCATCCATGGCACATAAAAAGGCAGGCGGTAGTACTAATAACGGAAGAGATTCCGTATCCAAAAGACTGGGCGTAAAACGCTTTGGTGGTCAGATGGTTTTAGCAGGTAACATTTTAGTTCGCCAAAGAGGCACTAAATTCCACCCGGGCACAAATGTACGTAAAGGCAAAGACGATACGTTGTTTGCTGTTGCAGATGGAAAAGTTCAATTCGAAAAGAAAGGCAAGTTTAATAGACAGCACGTTTCTATCGTAACTGCTTAATTCATAGCCTTGAATTAATTGAAAAAGCGCCTTCGGGCGCTTTTTTATTGTAATAAAATAATCTCATTTATAAAATACTTATATGAAATACGCAATCGTTTTCCCTGGTCAAGGCTCACAATCTCTTGGCATGCTTTCTAATCTTGCAGACAACTTTTCTCTTGTTGGTGATGTATTTACTGAGGCCAGTGATGCGCTCGGTATTGATTTGTGGAAACTCATCCAAGAAGATCAAGACGCACTAAATCAAACACAAAACACACAGCCGGCAATGCTTGCTGCAGGTTATGCAACTTATCGAGTGCTTGCTAGTGAAGTCGAATTATCACCCCTTTGTATGGCAGGTCACAGTTTGGGTGAGTACACTGCGCTGGTTGCGGCTGGTTCGCTTGATTTTGCAGAAGGTATTAAACTGGTAAGAAAGCGCGCGGAATTGATGCAATCTGCTGTACCGGTTGGTACAGGCGCAATGGCAGCCATTCTTGGCTTGGATGATAACAAGGTTGTTGAAATTTGCGCCAATGCAAGGGGTGGTGTGGTTGAGGCGGTGAATTTTAATTCACCCGGTCAAGTGGTGATTGCTGGCGATAAAGATTCGGTCGAGGCAACTTGCGCTGCAATGAAAGAGTCTGGCGCCAAGCGCGCTGTGATTTTGCCTGTCAGTGTGCCTTCGCATTGTTCTTTAATGAATGGCGCGGCAGAGGAATTCTCAATTTCAGTGGACGCTATAAACTTCAGTCAAGTGGCTAATGTATTGCACAATGTTGATGCTTGCGTTGCAAACAGCACCGATGAGATAAAATCAAAGCTCGTGGCGCAATTGCATAAGCCTGTTCTGTGGACTTCAACAGTTCAAGCAATGTCTGCCGCAGGCGTTGAAAAATTAATCGAAGCGGGGCCAGGAAAAGTATTGGCCGGTCTAACAAAACGCATTGACAAATCATTGAGTGGTTCGGCTATTATTAATGTTGATGCACTTCGTTCTGTCATCGAAGAAATTAAATAAAAGGATCTCACCATGTCAAATTTAGAAGGAAAAATCGTTTTAGTAACTGGTGCCAGTCGTGGCATCGGTCAAGCCATTGCATTATCTTTGGGCAATGCGGGCGCAACCGTGATTGGAACAGCGACTAGCGATAAAGGTGCAGATGCAATCTCTGCCAAATTAAAGGACAATAGTATTTCCGGCCAAGGTCTGACACTTAATGTTACTAATAACGACCAAATTGCCGAGGTAATGAGTACGATTACTGAGAATTATGGTGCGGTTGATATTTTAATTAACAATGCTGGTATCACTCGTGACAACTTATTGATGCGCATGAAAGAAGACGAGTGGGACGACATCATGAGCACCAATCTTGCTTCGGTTTTTAAAATGTCAAAAGCCGTACTTCGTGGCATGATGAAGAAAAAAGCCGGCCGTATTATTTCAATCGCCTCTGTGGTTGGCGCCATGGGTAATGCCGGACAATCCAATTATGCAGCTGCTAAGGCTGGCATTATGGGCTTTACCAAGTCACTCGCAAGAGAGGTTGGTACAAGGGGTATTACCGTTAATGCTGTTGCCCCAGGCTTTATCCAGACCGATATGACAGACGCACTTCCAGAAGAGCAAAAAGCATCGCTTGCTTCTCAAATTCCATTGGGTAGATTGGGTTCGCCTGATGAAATTGCTAGCGCAGTCTTGTTTTTAGCGGGTGATGGTGGCGCTTATATTACAGCGCAGACGTTACACGTCAATGGCGGCATGTACACTGTTTAAACTTCTTAGGCAGTATTTTAGTCCAAATTTTTGTTGCTATAAAATTCAGAACAGTCATTGACAATTTGTCAACTCCCGACCTGAATTTTCTAGCGCCTCAATCTGAATCAAAATACTGGCAAATAACGTTTAAACAGGCAATATAGAACAATTCATTCGCTCATTTTGAAATTTCTATGCCGCGGCTTTTTCATCTTCCGGTCTCTTAAAGGCATTCAGTAAAAATACCAAGAAGGTTGACAGCATCAGCCCCGCAATAAAGGCGACGGCGATAATCAGTTCTTTCTTCGGTTTGATTGGGGTGTCGCTGGTAGCAACCTCTCCAACAATTGCGGAGTTTTTATAGTGGTGTTCTTCTAGTAATAACAACTCAATTTCTGACACCAGTGTTTGTAAATCATTTTCAATCAGGTTTTTCTCAGATTCTAGTTGTGGGAGCTTGATTTGCATTAATTTGGTTTTTACATCCTCAAGATCTTTTAACTGAGTAATTGATAATTCAGATTTAGTTGTTTTTAAATCAATAATTCTATTTCTATGTTCGAAAATTTCATTTTCTAAAAATTGAATCTCAGTTAATCTTAAAAATGCCAATACAGGTGTGCTTTCTAGTGCTTTTAGGTTTTGATAGTTTTGCTTTAATGTTTCTTCAGCTTTCTCGATTCTTTGAGTGAATAATTTGATTTTTAAGGTCAAATCTGGTAGCTGAGTTTTTTTAATGAAATCAATTTTCCTGTCAATGGAGGCCAATTCTATGGAGAAAAAATGCTCAATATTTGTCTCAACTTTAGACAAGTTGTGGTCAATTATTTTGTTAATTTTTCTGTCAATATTATTAATTGAATTTTGTATTTCCAGTTCTCGTTGTCGCTTAATCTTATCTAAATCTTGCTGATGCCCTGTTTTTATAAAATTAACAAGTTCATTTATTTTTTGGGCTGCCGCCTCATTTGACAAAGCCTGTGCTGTAATATTAATATGGGTATTAACTGCTGACGCTGAAATTTCAGTAATGGTGCCTCTATTTGTGCCATTGTCAGTGGTTGAGCTGGCAAATACTACATTCAGTTTATTTGCAAGCTTTGGTGCCAAATCAAGTGATATTGTGTCTTTATGAGTTTTGTATTTGCCAATTTCGACAAGGGCGCTGGCTCCGTAAACTGGTGTTTTTGTGAATGCATATATGCCTGCTAATAGAGTGATAATGACTGTGGTAACGACTATCAACTTTTTTGAGGCCAATAAAATACACATAAGTTGTCTTAAATCGATTTCATCTTCTTGATATTGTAATTCTTTGTTGGCCATTTATTGGTTTCATTGGTTCAATGTGGACTTCATTATATAGTTAATGAAGAACCTATATAGGCAACTTTAAAACAAACTTTAAGGGCTTGATTTTACTCAATTATAAATGAAAATCCCAAGCCAAAAGCTACTGTAGCGCTTGTGACGCCGTTAGATTGTGAGTGAAGAAAATGCAGGACAGTGTTGCTTTTTATATTTTTGACTGCTTACGACGAGATTTAAAAAAATCTTGTAAAAGTTTCTTGGATTCAACCTCTAATATACCGCCGCTAATATCGATTTCGTGATTAAAGCAATCCTCATTACTTAAATCGGCACGTGAACCACAAACACCAGTTTTTGGATCAAAGGCGGCGAAAACAAGGCGTGATACGCGAGCGTGCATCATCGCGCCTAAGCACATGGCGCAAGGCTCAAGTGTGACATAGAGTGTGGTTCCAGAGAGTCGATAATTCTGCATTACACGACCGGCTAAGCGCAACAATTGAATTTCAGCATGGGCGCTGGCATCGTGAGTAGATATCGGCTGATTGTGGCCTTTGGCAACCAGTGTGTCGTCTTTGACCAATACAGCGCCAACCGGCACTTCGCCTAAAGCTTCAGCTTTTTCTGCCTGCTTGATGGCAAGTGCCATCCACTGTTCATCGCTTGTCATTGCTTACTGCTGGCTATTCCCACTCAATGGTGGCTGGGGGCTTACCCGAAATGTCGTAAACCACACGAGAGACTCGTGAGATTTCATTCATGATGCGATTCGATACGTGATCTAAGAAATCGTATGGCAGTCTTGCCCAGCGAGCGGTCATAAAGTCGATGGTCTCCACTGCTCGAAGTGCGATGACATAATCGTATCGGCGCTCATCACCCGTTACACCAACCGATTTCACTGGCAAGAAAACGGCAAAAGCTTGATTGACCTGATCGTACAAATCGTGCGCATGAAGCTCTTCCATAAAAATATGGTCAGCCCGACGAAGAATCTCAGCATACTCCTCTTTCACTTGGCCAAGAATTCTAACACCCAGGCCAGGACCTGGGAATGGGTGACGATAAAGCATGTGTTTAGGTATGCCAAGCTTCACGCCAATTGTGCGCACCTCGTCTTTGAATAGTTCTTTCAGTGGCTCAACCAATTCGAAGGCCATATCGTCTGGTAGGCCGCCAACATTATGATGAGATTTAATCACCTTGGCCTTTCCTGAGGCCGCACCTGCAGACTCAATAACATCAGGGTAAATGGTGCCTTGTGCTAAGAATTTTATATCTTGGAGAATTTGTGCTTCTTGGTCAAAGATTTCAATAAAGCAACGGCCAATAATTTTGCGCTTTTTCTCAGGATCGGATTCATCTGCTAAGGCATCATAAAAGTGTTTTTGGGCGTCAGCACGAATAACTTTTACCCCCATGTTTTCAGCAAAAGTTTGCATTACTTCGTCGCCTTCATTAAGGCGCAGTAGGCCGTTATCGACAAAAACACAGGTTAGTTGATCACCGATGGCTTGTTGAAGAAGAATGGCCACAACCGACGAATCTACGCCGCCTGATAGACCTAATAACACCTTTTGGTTGCCAATTTGCTTTTTAAGGTCGCCAACTAATTCGTTAATAATATTGTCAGTCGTCCAGTTTTTCTCGCAATTGCAAATGCCGGTAACAAAGCGCTCAAGAATGTGCAAACCTTGCTTTGTGTGCGTCACTTCTGGGTGAAACTGGAGGCCGTAATAATGCTTATCGGCATTGGCAAAGCCGGCAATTGCGCAATTATCGGTTGAGGCAATTAGTTTGAATTCAGGGGGTAATTTGGTGACTTCAACGCCATGGCTCATCCAAACGTCAAGTAGGCCGTGACCTTCGGCATTGATTTCGTCACTAATTTCGTTTAACAGTGGTGAGTGGCCTCGTGCTCTAATTTGAGCAAAACCAAATTCCGCCTTATCATGAGCGGAGCGGGCATCGCCACCAAGCTGTACGGCCATGGTTTGCATGCCGTAGCAGATGCCAAGTACGGGAACACCAAGCTCAAAAACGATTTCTGGAGCCCTTGCTGAGTCTGACTGACTCACTGTATCGGGGCCGCCCGAAAGAATAATGCCATTCGGCTTAAATTTTTCAATAAAATGGGGGCTGACGTCGTACGGTAAAAGCTCACAATAAACACCAATTTCACGAATTCGCCTAGCGATGAGTTGAGTGTATTGAGAGCCAAAATCAAGAATTAAGATTTTATCGTTGTGAATATTTGACATAAATTGAGGCGTCGGTTAGGTACTTTATAAAGATCTCTATTTTAATGAAAATCCTCGATCGCTACATTACTAAAACACTCTTGATTTACACTTTGGTGGTTCTTGTTGTTTGGCTTGGCGTCTATGGATTTTTTAACTTTCTTGCCGAGTTAAGCAGTATCGGGCAGGAGAACTACACAAGTCTCGGCGCGTTGAAATATATTGCCCTGCAAATGCCAGAAATTGCATACAAGCACGCGTCACCGGTCATCTTACTTGGCTGTGTGCTGGGCATGGGCTATTTGGCGACAACCAGTCAGCTCTTGATATTGCGGGTTTCAGGTTTGTCAATTTTCAGGTTAACTCTGTTAACGGCGAGAATTGCCCTGATGTTTGTCTTTGTTCTTATTGTCATTGGTGAATTGTTTGCACCTATGGCGAGTGAAATGGCTGAAAAATCTCGTGCAAAAGATCTTGGGCATTCGTTAGCCTCTCAATCTCAACAGGGCTTCTGGATTAAAGAGGGCGACAACTACATTCATGTTAAAAAGAATTTTGACGGTAATTCTTTTAGTGGGGTGACGCTGATTCAAACTAATGATAAAAATGAAGTTGAAGCGGTCATTACTTCCGACAGCGCGCATTTTAATGGTGACTCTTTGGCGCTCGGTAATACCGATATTTTTTCGATTGACAGTTCTTCCAATTTTGATATTATTTCTTATAAGAGACGCAACGCTTACAGCCAATCTGTTTCTTTTGATCAGGACTTGATTGACAGTTTGCGTAAAGAACCACAAGAGTTAACCACTTGGAATATTTATAAGCAAATTCAATTTTTGTCTGAGAATAAACTGAATGCCGATATTTACGAGGTCGAATTATATAAAAGATTGGTCAAACCTCTAACATTAGTAGCGATGATTCTTTTGGCCATGCTCTTTATCTTTGGCTCAAATAGGGACACCTCTCTGGGTAAGAAGTTATTTTTAGGAATCGCATTGAGTTTGTCCTTCGAGCTCACTTCCCGAATTGGAGCGGCGATGTCTATTGGTTTTACTATTGATCCATTAGTAAGCACTCTTTTGCCAAGTCTCAGTGTGATGATATTGGCAATTGTACTGCTACGACAGCGATCATCTAGCTAAGTTGTGGCACAGGCGCTCCCTAAGACGGCAAAGCCGATTGTCAAAAAACCAAAGCGCTTTGAAGTGATTTTGCTTAATGACGATTACACCACCATGGAATTTGTCATAGAGGTTTTAAAGCGCTTTTTCAAAAAAAATGACCTTGCGGCTGAGGCCATTATGCTCAAGATCCACATTGATGGAGAGGGCGTTTGCGGTACGTATTCTTACGATATCGCGCAAACAAAAGTCAACCAAGTCATCGACTTTGCAAGGCAGAATGATCAACCGTTAATGTGTGTATTGCGAGAGTTAAATTAGAGGACTTTGTATACATCATTTTAAAATTTGCTGAGTGATAAAAATGAATAAAAAATGTGTAAAAATTTGAAATTAATAGCACTAGCTATTGATTGATGAGGGTTTTTCTGTACTTTTTAGCATTTTTCGCCTCAGCCCTCTGGGATAGGAAGTTTTTCCCATTTTTCTGCGTTAATTTTTCTCGCCCTACAGTAAGTAAGGCTTTAAATAATATGCCTTGTAAAATAATAAAAATTTCACTATCAAATCTAAAATGATATGTACAAAGACCTCTGCTAATTGTATCTTTTTTCCAATGTGAAATGTTGACTTTGATTTGCTTTGTTGGCATGAAAAATTAGCCGAATAATGTTAAAATCTTAACTAATGAGAAATCAAATTAAGGCAATATTTTTCCATGATTGAACCCGGACTCCAACAAGAAATAAACTTAGTGATGACTGAGGCGAGAAACAGTCGCCTAGAGTTTGTAACGGTTGAGCACTTACTGTTAGCACTTCTTAATATGGAAGAGGTGGTAACGTTCTTACGCGGTAAACGTGTTAATGTTGATGAAGTTCGTGCGGAACTTGAGCAGTACATTGTCTCTCATACGCCGCTGATTTCAGAAGATGCTGAAATTGATATTGTGCCAACGGTTGGTTTTCAGCGTGTATTGCAGCGCAGCGTTTATCAAGCGCAATCTGCGCAAAGAAACTCTGTTAACGCGATGAACGTGTTCGTCAGTATTTTTTCTGAAAAAGAGTCGCACGCCGTCTACATGTTAAAGCTTAACAATTTGTCTAGGCTTGACGTGATGGAGGGCATTGCTTCCGAGCCTTCTGAGCCGTTACTTGAAGAGTCAACAGTTAAAACCGAGGAAAAGAAGAAAAAACCTTCGTCACTAGAGACTTTCACCACCAACCTTTGTGAAAAAGCCAAGCAAGGTAAGATAGATCCATTGCTAGGCAGAGAAGAAGAGGTGCTAAGAATGGTGCAAGTTCTCTCTCGTCGTCGCAAAAACAACCCCCTACTTGTTGGTCAAGCCGGCGTGGGTAAAACAGCCATTGCTCAAGGGCTTGCAAAGAAAATTGTTGACGGCAAAGTGCCCGAGGTGTTGCACGATGCAACGATTTACTCATTGGATGTGGGCGTATTGATTGCTGGCACAAAATACCGTGGTGATTTCGAGAAGCGCCTGAAATCCGTTCTAACCGATCTTGATAAAAAGCCAAACTCCATTCTCTTTATTGATGAAATACACACCCTAATTGGTGCAGGAAGTGTTTCCGGTGGCTCGTTAGATGCCTCTAATTTATTAAAGCCAGCGCTTGCCGATGGCTCACTTAAATGCATCGGCTCGACGACTTATGACGAGTTCCGTAAAGTCTTCGAAAAAGACCATGCCTTGACACGTCGCTTCCAAAAAATTGACATTGAAGAGCCTTCTGTTGAGGATACAATTAAAATTCTTCACGGCTTGAAAAAATATTACCAAGAGCATCACAAGGTTAAGTACTCTGCAGCAGCATTGACCAGTGCCGCAGAGCTAACACATCGCCATATTGGCGATCGCCGCCTTCCAGATAAAGCGATTGACGTTATTGACGAAGTGGGTGCCTTGCAGCAAATTTTGCCAAAGTCTAAGCGCAAGGTTAATATTGGCGTTGCTGATATTGAGAATATTGTTGCTAAATTAGCGCGCATTCCATCTCGCCAAGTAAGCAGTGATGACAAATTACAGCTGAAAAGCCTTGAAGATGAATTGAAGCTTGGTGTTTTTGGTCAAGACGATGCGGTAGACTCGCTCTCGACTTCTATCAAGCTCTCTCGTTCAGGTTTGGCGGCAGAAGACAAACCTATGGGTTCATTCTTATTCGCCGGCCCAACGGGTGTCGGTAAAACAGAAATTTGCAAACAGTTGGCCCGTATTATGGGCGTCAAGTTGTTGCGTTTTGATATGTCGGAATACATGGAGCGTCATTCAATTTCCAAATTGATTGGCTCGCCACCAGGTTATGTTGGTTATGATGAGGGCGGCCTGTTGACAGAAGCTGTCAACAGCAGCCCATATGCGGTATTGCTTTTGGATGAAATTGAGAAGGCTCATCCTGATATATTCAATCTATTGCTTCAAGTGATGGATCACGGCATGCTAACGGATGCTAATGGTCGAGAAGTTGACTTTAGGAATGTTATTCTTGTGATGACGTCAAATGTTGGCGCTCATAGCGTTCAGCGAGCATCTATCGGCTTTAACGAGCAAGACCATTCTCAAGATTATGAGGGTGAGCTGAAAAAGACATTCACCCCTGAATTTAGAAACCGACTTTCTGAAATTATCTACTTCAACAGTCTTAGTGAAGAGGTTGTGGTGTTTGTCGTTAATAAGTTCCTTTTTGAGCTGGAAGATGCGCTTGAGTCACAAAACGTCTCCTTGGTCATTTCTGATGCGGCGCGTAAATGGTTTGCTACCAATGGCTACGACCCGCAAATGGGTGCTCGTCCAATGCAGCGCCTTATCGAAAAAGAAATTCGTAAGCCACTGGCGGACGAATTGCTTTTTGGCAAGCTGATCAATGGTGGTACCGTTAAGGTGGGCGTCAAAAAAGACAAAATCACACTCGCTATCTCATAGAGACTGTATTTCACTCAATCTATAATCAAATATCTCTATGCGAATCCTAATTAGTAACGACGATGGCTATCAAGCCAAAGGCATTAAATACCTCACTGAAGCTCTAAGCGAAATTGCCGAGGTGATTGTTGTTGCGCCAAGTGAAAACAAATCTGCGGCCAGCAGTTCACTTACTATTGGCAAACCTCTTAAGCCTGTCCAAATTGCAGATAATATTTATGCGATAGATGCCACGCCGAGTGATTGCGTGCATTTAGCGGTTTGTGGCTTTATTAAAGAATCGATTGACCTTGTGGTTACTGGTATTAACTTTGGCGCTAATTTGGGTGATGACGTTATCTATTCAGGCACGGTTGCTGGTGCAATCGAAGGGCGTTTCCTTGGTTTGCCTTCAATCGCTATTTCTCTTGCTAGCTGGGACGGCAAACATTTTGAAACAGCCGGTGCAATCGCTAAACAATTGGTTACTCAAATCGACAAAGCGCCACTGTCTCACAACACCATTATTAATGTCAATGTACCTGATGTGCCCCTCAGTGAGATTAAGGGTATTAAGAGTACGCGTCTGGGTAATCGACATATGTCTGAGCCAAGTATTCAGGACAAAGACGACCCATCGCTATATTGGATTGGTGAGAATGGCCAAGAAGCCGATAACGGCGAAGGTACGGATTTTCATGCTGTTGCCAATAACTACGTTTCTGTCACGCCTTTGCAGATTGATCTAACCAAATATAGTGAAATGCAGCAAGTTTCGGACTGGCTTAAAGAAATAAAGTAAGCTTTTTACAATCTTAAGTCATTAGTTCCAAGTATCACGCAATCCAACGGTCTTATTGAAGACTAAGCCATCGGACTGGTTGTCTCGACAGAAATATCCCTCACGCTCGAACTGATAAGCAACCCCAACTTTCGCCCCAGCCATGCTTGGCTCGACAAAGCCCTGCACGCTCTCACAAGAGTTTGGGTTTAACAGAGATGCCAGGTCATCGGATTTGCCAGGGTTGGCATCGATAAATAATCTATCGTAAAGCATAAATTCTGCCTCAAGCGCTGTCGTGGCTTCCACAAAGTGGATAACGCCTTTAACTTTGCGGCCATCACTTGGGTTTTTGCCCAATGTGTCAGTATCGTAAGTGCAATAAACAGTGGTTACTTCCCCGTCGCTGTCTTTCTCACAACGAGTGGCATTGATAATATAGGCATTTCTAAGGCGCACTTCTTTATCAATTGCTAAGCGCTTGTATTTTCCGTTGGGCGCCACTTCGGCAAAATCCGCACGGTCAATATAGAGCTCGCGACCAAAGTTTATTTCACGTTTGCCCATCAGTTCATTTTGCGGGTGAATGGGTGCTTGAAGTGCCTCGATTGAGTTTTCCGGGTAGTTTTCAATAATTACTTTAATCGGATTAATCACGCCCATCGTTCGTGGCGCAACAACGTTTAAGTCATCGCGAATAGAACTTTCAAGCAGCGCAACATCGGTAATACTATCCACTTTTGATATACCAATACGCTCCGCGAAATCACGAATTGAAGCCGGCGTATAACCACGACGACGCAGTCCTGAGATGGTCGGCATGCGAGGGTCATTCCAGCCTGATACTAGCTTGTCTTCCACCAGTGTTTGCAGTTTGCGCTTGGACATTACTGTGTATTCAAGGTTTAACCTTGAAAACTCGTATTGGTGTGGGCGATCAGGTTTGTTAAAGGTATCTAAATGCTCGAGTACCCAGTCGTATAGCCTACGATTGTCTTGGAACTCCAGTGTACAAAGCGAGTGAGTAACACCCTCAATAGCATCACCAATGCAATGGGCAAAATCGTACATAGGATAAATACACCAATCATCACCGGTTTGGTGATGTGTCTCGAAACGAATGCGATAAAGTGTAGGGTCACGCATACACATAAAGCTGGATGCCATATCAATTTTGGCTCTAAGGACGCACGCACCTTCT
>DUCF01000062.1 GCA_012959965.1 Candidatus Thioglobus sp.
CACCCCCATTTAACAAGCTGACTTTGGTTATTTTGTTACAAATTCTGGGTAAGCTTCCATGCCACACTCAGAAATATCAACACCAACATCTTCTTCATCTGAAGACACGCGGATACCCATTATTGCTTTAAGGGCGAACCATAGTGCTAATGATGCTCCAAACACCCAAACAAAGATGGTTGCTGCGCCAATTAGTTGACCAGCAAAACCAACATCACTGTTTGTTAATGGCACTGCCAACAAGCCCCATAGACCAACAACACCATGCACTGAAATCGCGCCTACTGGATCATCTATTTTTAGCTTTCGATCTAGAATAACAATTGAGAAAACAACAATTATTCCGCCAACCGAACCAATCAGTGTTGCTGCTAATGCACTTGGTGTATCTGGTCCAGCAGTTATTGCCACCAATCCCGCCAAGGCGCCATTAAGGGCCATTGTTAGGTCTGCTTTACCGAACCAAGCCTTTGCTATTAATAGTGCCGCAATCACGCCGCCTGCAGCTGCTGCATTGGTATTTACAAACACCATGGCGACTGCATCGGCACTTTCTTTACTGGCCATAGCCAATACCGAACCGCCATTAAAACCAAACCAACCCATCCATAAGATAAATGTACCCAAAGTTGCCAATGGCAAGTTTGCGCCTAACATTGGCTTAGAGTTGCCTTCTTTGTCATACTTGCCTTTGCGTGGACCAAGTATAAGAACACCAGCAAGTGCCGCAGAAGCGCCTGCCATATGCACGATGCCAGAACCAGCAAAGTCATAAAAGCCAAAATCACCAAGGTTAAATAGTCCAAATACATCTTGCCCGCCCCATGTCCACGAACCTTCCAGTGGATAAATAAAAACAGTAAAGATGACGGCAAAAACAAAGAAGGTAAACAACTTCATGCGCTCAGCCACAGCACCTGAAACAATAGACATTGCCGTTGCGACAAATACCACTTGAAAGTAAAAGTCCGAGGCGTTTGAGTAAGTCTCTCCCTCGCCACTAATACCATTCAAAAGCACGCCGCCTCCATACATCAGGTCATAACCATAGACCATATACATAGTACAAGCGATAGCAAATAGTCCAATGTTCTTAGTTAAGATTTCAGCTGTGTTCTTGCTTCGAACAAGTCCAGCTTCCAACATTGAAAAGCCGGCTGCCATCCACATAACTAAGGCGCCCATCACCAAAAAATAAAAAGTGTCGATAGCGTACTGTAATTCTAATATTTGATTTTCCATCACATCCCCTACACTGCGTCAGGGCCAGTTTCACCCGTACGAATACGGATCACTTGCTCTAAACTTGAAACAAAAATCTTGCCATCACCAATTGAACCGCCATTGACTTTGCAGCACACAATAATCGACTCAATGACTCGCTCAACTTGCTCGTCTGTAATGGCAATCTCCAATTTTACTTTGGGTAAAAACTCCACTACATACTCTGCACCGCGATAAAGCTCTGTATGGCCTTTTTGTCTGCCAAATCCTTTGACTTCAGTAGCGGTGATGCCTGTGACACCAATTTCAGAGAGTCCCTCTCTGACGCTATCCAGTCTTTTTGGCTGGATAATTACAGTTACCATTTTCATATTTTTCTCCTAACAATAAAAACAAAAAAAGCCTGGTATCCACAACGCGTAGCGGGACAACAGGCTTCTATACCGGGGATTCTCTTCTTTGAGATAGACGAAAAAAAACGCTTATTTCAGCTTAATAAATTAAACTCAAATAAACGCCATCGTTAAAAACAGCAGCCATCGTCAGCTGCCATTAGGGTTTATTGTACAGATTTATTCACCTCATAGTGAATAATTTTCAATTTGGAACAAGTACTCCACCTCTTTCAAAATCACAATGTCTTTTTCCTTTGCCGCATTGAGCTTGTTTACCCCTACTTTCTCACCAACAATCAAAAAATCAGTACTGCTATTGACACTTGTTGCCACTTTAATACCTAGTGACTTGGCTTGCTTCTGTAAATCGGCGCGAGGGCGACTCATCTTGCCAGTAAAAACAATTTTTTTGTTAAAAAATGGATGGTCGAAATCTTCCATGTTGCTTTTTGATTGTGTCATTTCTAGCTGAAAGCGAAATATTCTCAAGGCTTGATACTCTTCCTTAATTTCCTCTAGGCCATCAACAATCAGTTTAGCGGTTAGCTCGGCAAAACCATCCATATCAATAATATCGTCAACAGATAAGTCAAATATTTCAACAATAGGCTTATGTTTTAATAGATTTTCACAATTACCCATACCCAATCTCAAGACACCGAAAGCCGCCAAAAATCGCCAATCTTCGATACTTTCCTCTTTTGATCTTTTGAGTTGGTTTAGTAAGTTTTGTGACGTTTTATCGCCAAAACCCATGGCTGTTAAATTGCCGTGAGACAACTGATAAATTTCACTTACTTTGCGAATGTCATTGTCATAAAGTTTTTGTACTGTCGCGATGCCAAAGCCATCGTTATTGGCCAATACTTTAAAGAAATACGCCATCATTCCGATGATTTGATCGGGGCAATTCTCATGATTAAGGCACATTAAAAAATCTGAGTCCCACGTTAACCCGCCTTGGCAACTTGGGCATGATTCGGGTATCGATACTTCCGCACTCTTTAAGACTTTATTAATTTTGGGTATCACCAGCCCGCTGCGTGTTAATTCAACAATACTGCCTGAACCGAGTCCTTGCTCCTTGACCAAGCCGTAATGATGGCCGGTTGCACGATAAATGGTGGCACCACTGAGTTGCGTTGGCTCTAATTCGACCACAGGGGTGATCTTTCCTGTTCTACCCACCTGTGCAGTAACTGACAGTACGCGCACTTGCGCCTTATCTTTATTTTCTTTGAAAGCGATTTGCCAACGGTGAAATTTTCTATTAGAGCCCATGTGAGTCTTTAATTGTTCATTGGTAAGCTCAAAAACTACACCATCAACATCAAAATCTACACCACCCTCAAGCTTACTTACAATACTTTGAAATTTTTCGCCAAAGGATCCAATATCACCTGACCAGCTGGGTAGCTGAGAAAACGGAACAAAAAGAGCGGCCTTATCGGAGATAGCCTGAGAGGCAAACTGATCAAGTGTTTTCTCCTTAATCAAACTGGCCTGAAAATTTCTTGGGTATTCAAAATGCTGACTTAGGTGGGATTCAAAGTAGCTTTTTTTAACAACAATTTCTCCCGGCCCCTGGCCTCTCTCTGAATCGTTGTAAACATTTAATCCACGCTCAAACACGCGAGAAATGTCACTGCCTTTATTGCCATCACCCCTAGTGTAAAGTTTACTGCCGTCATCGTAACCGGCAAAGCCGTCAAGCTTCGCAGTACCCTTGATCTGGATGGTCTCGAGTGGAAGATTAATCTCTTGAGAGGCCTTGTTTATTCTGTCCAGCCATTTCTGAATTTCACCCCAAGTATAAGCCTTGTCGGTGGAAAGCATTCTCTGAGGAAGCTTTACTTTTTCCTCTGAAAAACCTTCGTTTTCAGGCTCAGGTCGGTTCAATAAAGGATGGTCAGGTGTTCGTTTTGACAACTCAGCCAAAAAAACAAAATCGTAGTCTTGATCGCTAACGATAGGCTCGCCATCACGGTAAAACTGATTGGCAACAATGCAAAATGCGGCCAATTCGTCGTCTGACAAATCAGCCAACAAAAGACCTTGGTTTGCTATATTTTGAATTTTTTGGTCAGTCAACATCGCTTCGTTGTTGTGTTTATCTCTAAACAACCTCAGCAGTTAGAATTGATCGGCAAGCTCTTTGAAGAAAATAAAGCTAAAATCAATTGTCTTTTGTTCGTTCTCTTCGCTAAGATCGTTGAAAACCACTTGAGAGTGCCCTTCCTCCAGTTGCTTAACAACAAGCTGAACAGAAATCGTTTCAGCACTCTTGCCCATCAGCTTCGAGAAAAAGCCTCTATCGTTTGTTCTAACAAGATTGACATAGTAGCTTTGCTCGAACGGATCGCTGTCTTCAATATCAATATCTAACTCATCCATAGCCCAGCCTAAATGCGCCCAGGCCTTAGGTGGATCATATGGGAAAACAAGAGTTGCGTAGCCACTTTTGGTTTTGTAAACCGAAACCGGTAATTTCTCAACTTCGGCTGTTTCTTGAATTTTGTTGATGGCGTCAGATTGGTCACTGCCAAGGAAAACCATCAATCTAAGTAGCATCTCCGTCTCTAACTCCGCGTCTTTCGCTCGTGATTGCCACAACGTGGTTTCGTCTATCACCACTTCTTCAATTGACCTTAGTGATAAATACACCTCTGAGCTGCTTTTATCATCAGTTGCCTCAATGCGAATTCTGTATTTATCCGCAATGGGTAGTGCATACTTTGCTTTTAAGATGTCTGAAAGCATTGCCCTAAAACCACCAAGTGATGAGTCTGGTACGTCCGGGTCGCTTTCCAAATATTCTGTTTCAATGATGCCAAGCGCTTCATCTTCTTTTTTAATCTTAAAGCCAAACGACTGCAGGAACTCTTTAGCCAAAGGCCAAATTTCACTGGGTGTTTTATCAACCAACAACCACCTGCGATAGGCGTCGCGCCTCACCTCAACATTGGAAACTTTGGCCAATTGTACGCCAGAAGAGCTTGAGTCAGAAACGCCACCAGAAATAGTTACAAAGTAGCCTTGCGATTCAGGATTGGTTAAATCGGGTGGGATAATGAGATCTGTAATCTCCCCCTCCACTTCTTGATAATTAATAACACGAGTGCCTAGCGTTTCTTCATCATCAGAACTAGAAAATGATGAGCAGCCTGTTAAAACAAACGCCGACAATAAAACAACTACGCAATTCGTGTATTTCATAATAAATTAAGTTTCTGTAAATCTTGCCCGAGTATGACTTGATACTCTTCGGACAACACAGTTAATGGCAAGCGTATGCCCTCGCCACATTTACCCATTTTGTACAATGCCCACTTTACTGGAATTGGGTTGGACTCAAGGAATAGATGATCGTGCAATACGCTAATTGTCTCATCAAGTGCTCTGGCTTCATCGGCTTTACCAGCCATAGCCAATAAATAAGCTCTTTGCAATTCAGCCGGCACAACATTTGCAGTAACTGAGATGCCACCATGGCCGCCCAGCAAGATAAATTCTATCGCCGTGGCATCATCGCCCGTTAAAAGCAAAAATTCCTTAGGGCAACGCGCAACCAATTCTTTAATTACCGACAAATCGCCAGTTGCGTCCTTAATACCAATAATATTATCAACTTCCGAGAGGCGTACAGTCGTATCAACCGACATATTTACGGCTGTTCTGCCCGGCACATTGTACAATAATTGTGCGATATCAACGCTCTCAGCAATCAGTTTGTGATGCTGGTACAGGCCCTCTTGGGTTGGCTTGTTGTAATAGGGTGTCACCAACAAACAAGCATCGGCACCAACTCTTTTAGCTTCCCGGGTAAGCTCAATAGCCTCAGAAGTGGAATTCGCTCCTGTGCCAGCAATGACCGGAATCCTTCCCGAGGCATAATTAATTGTGTGCTCGATCACATGAATATGCTCAGGCACTGCCACCGTTGCAGATTCGCCCGTTGTGCCGACCGATGCAATCGCTGTTGTACCTGCATCAACATGAAAATCAATTAAGCTCTCCAATGCCGGATAATCAACAGAACCATCATCGTGCATGGGTGTAATAATAGCAACGGTTGAACCGTAATAAGTACGTGGACTAGACATAAATCAAATAAATAAATAGATTGGGAGAATTATATACGATTGAAGCCCCAATAATCATTGAAGCACTGGGCACAAGCAACGCTAATCGTCAAGCAAATCAGGGCGTTTTAGTTTTGTTTTTTCTATTGATTGCGCTTGACGCCAATCGTCTATTTTGGCTTGGTGACCACTGAGCAACACCTCAGGAACCCTCTGCCCGTCAACCACTTCAGGTCGCGTATAGTGAGGGTGATCTAGTAAATTATTAACAAATGAATCCTTAAGGGACGATTCATTTCCCAGAACGCCAGACAAGCGCCTGCCGATAGCGTCTATTAAAACCATCGCAGCCAGCTCACCGCCACTAATGACGTAATCGCCAATGGAAACCTCCATGTCGATATCGTTTTCAATCACTCTTTCATCAATACCTTCATAGCGCCCGCACAAAAAAGTAATTGAATCCAATACCGACAACTCCTCAACCAATTGCTGGTTGAGTTTTCTTCCTTGAGGGGAAAGATAAATCACCTTGGTGTTTGGTGAATCTTGCTTTATTTCACTGAGACAGTCGCGAATGGGCTTCACCTGCATTACCATGCCTGCACCCCCACCATAAGGCTTGTCATCTACGTTTTTGTATTGATTATCGCTAAAATCTCTAAGCTGCCAAGTTTTGATCGAGATAATTGATTTTTTGATCGCCCTTGCAATGACACCCTCATCACTAATGGCAGAAAACATATTTGGGAAAAGAGTAATTATATTGAATTGCATGATGGATTTATTTGTCTATTTATCAGATACTTAGACAAGAATGTTTTGCAAAACTTGGCGATAAATAACTGTCAAACTTTCTAAATCATCCACAGAAACACACTCATTAACCTGGTGAATGGTGGCATTAAGTGGACCCAATTCCACTACCTGAGTATCCATTTGCGATATAAAACGTCCATCAGAAGTGCCGCCAGAAGTTGACAACTCCGTCTCAACACCGTTGACATCTCTAAGCGCATCAACGCAAGCATTAACCAAAGCCCCTCTAGGGGTTAAAAATGGGAAACCAGAATGCTGCCATTCAATGTCATACTCTAGCTGATGCTCATCCAAAATCTCAAGTACTCGACTTTTAATGTCTTCGTGCGTGGTTTCTGTTGAATAGCGAAAATTAAAAACAACCTCAACTTCGCCTGGAATGACGTTGGTCACCCCCGTGCCTGAGTGAATATTAGAAAATTGAAACGAGGTGGCTGGAAAATATTCGTTACCATTATCCCAAGCCTCATTGCAAAGGGCATTTAAGGCTGGCGCAGCTAGGTGAATTGGGTTATTAGCCAATTGCGGATAGGCAATATGACCTTGCTTGCCTTTGACGGTTAGAAAGGCATTTAACGACCCCCTTCTGCCATTTTTTATAACGTCACCCAAAGTGTTAGTTGATGAAGGCTCACCCACTAAGCAATAATCAACTTTCTGATTATTTTTCTGTAAATATTCAACCACTTTAACCGTGCCGTTTTTCGCTGGCCCCTCTTCATCCGAAGTAACCAAAAAACCGATTGTGCCTTTATGGGTTGGATTTTCAGTAACAAAGCACTCAGCTGCAACCAGCATAGAAGCTAACGAGCCCTTCATGTCTGCTGCACCACGACCGTAAAGCATGCCATCAATAATTGTGGGCTCAAAGGGATCAGTATGCCACTGCGATTCAATACCGACAGGCACAACATCTGTATGCCCTGCAAAGGCAAAAACTGGACCCGACGAACCGTGCGTTGCCCAAAAGTTTTCCACCTCGCCAAAAGGCAGTGAGTGAATGGTAAAACCCACTTTCTCAAGGCGCTCAATCATCATTGATTGACACCCTTTGTCCTCAGGCGTTACCGAAGCCCTGCTGATTAAATCCTTTGCTAATTCTATTGTTTCACTCATGCTCTCATTCTACCTGTAAATCAATCGAGCGAGTCTCAGCAAGCGAAATGGTGTCGCTGACAATTTCAATATCATCCGCTTGCTTTACAGCCAAACCGGTGCTTGAAATCCGAACAACAACAAGCACATCGGTTGACTCTGAAAGCTTGACTGATAACGAGTCAGCGTCACTCAAAGAGATTGCGCCACCAAAGTCTTTTAGTAGGATTTTTTTAATAGCAATTGGCATTGGTGAGCCGGTAACCGCCTTAGCGTAAACCATCAAATAATCCTTACTTGATCGCAACGCCAATACGCCTTCAGAAATGTTCAGATTAATAGTCAAAGTGAAATCATTCGATGTCTCAAAACTACTAAGGGTATTAAGAGCGCCTTCAACTACGACCCTATCCGGATGGTCGATCGGCAATAAATATAAAGCTTTTTGCCACGATTGCTCCGCCAAAAGCAAATCGCTATTATTCGCCGCAACAATACCCACCAAATAAAGCGCATGAACAGAATCAGGATCAACCCTTAGTGCCTGATCAATCAATGACTGTGGTGGGCCCGAGAAATCACCCTCTTGGGTTGAGGCCAGCACACTAGCATATTGCAGCAACATGTCAATATCATTTGGAATTAGCGAATAGGCTCTTTCAAATGACACTAAAGCCTTGTCCGTATTACCTAAATTAAACTCGGCCAAGCCCAACATTGACCATGCCTTACCATTTTCTGGGTTATCGTCTAGATGCGCTTTTAAAGATTTCACACTCTGCTCTAAACTTAAACTTGGCAACATCTCAATAGCGGTGCTAGATGGCTTCTTTGGTGCCAATTGTGCATAAACTAAAATAGAAACAATGGCAATAACAACGCCAAGTGCGATTGCCCATTTCAGCGGATTGATTGCGATACTATCACCAGAATTTTGAGATAGCTCACTGGCAAGCGTATGGGTGATTTCATCTTCTGCCTCTTGATATAGGGATTCACTCATCAAACCTTTTGTTACGTCGTCAGCCAGTTCTTGTTTTTTTTGCTTACCAATAGCCACATTAGAGGCGTCATCACTAATGTTGAACTTTAGTGGTCGATAGAGGAAATAAGCTATAAAACCAATAGAGGCTAAAACCAACAATAAGAATTGCCATTCAAAATTCATGATTTCACCTTTAATCGATAGCGCCTATCAAAGGCCGCAAGCAATGCGCCCAGTGCAATCATAATGCCGCCCAACCAAATCATCCTAACCATTGGTTTGTAGTAAATACGCATACTCCAATCACCGTTGCCAAGCGACTCGCCAAGGGCGACATACAAATCTCTTGTTAGAGATGGATCAATTGCAGCCTCTGTCATTGGCATACCGGTTTGGTAAAGGCGTTTTTCAGGGGACAATTGAATAGAAGTTTCGCCATCAATCACTGTTACACCACCTTTAAATCCTTGATAATTCTGTGCATTAAACTGCTCTACGCCATTCAAGGTAAAGGCATAACCTGCAACGTATTGGGCCTCTCCAATAGTCATTTTTAGATCTTTCTCGACACCCATTTGCGTGGTGACAGTCGCGCCAAGAATAAAGACACCAATGCCCAAATGAGCAATAATCATTCCCAGAAAGGCGGATGTCACTTTCGCTTTTGTGCGCAGTCGTTGCGCTAGCAAAAACAGCGAATGAATGGTCACCCAAGCAAACAAATACAATGCGATTAAAACAAAAATATTATCTGTAATAAAAAATGGCGATAAAACAACAACAAGCGCCATACATAACCAATCCAAGCGAAGTATTGACCCAAGTCGAGAAAATGTATCTTTTTTCCAGCGCAAAAACGGCACGAGTGCCATCGCAATAACGCCAGGAATCATAATAGGCACAAAAACGGCGTCAAAGTATGGCGCACCAACCGATATTTTGCCCAAATTAAGCGCATCTAAAATAAGCGGGTACAGTGTACCTAAAAGCACGCAAAACATTGCCGACACCAAAACAATATTATTAATCAACAAGCCCGTTTCTCGAGAAACAAGTGAAAATTTGTTACTTTTTTGAATGAGAGCAGAACGCCACGAATAAAGCACCAAAGAGCCGCCAATAACGACAATCAAAAAGATGAGGATAAACAACCCTCTTGTCGGGTCTGTAGCAAAAGCGTGCACAGAGGTAAGTACGCCTGAGCGAACTAGAAAAGCACCAAGCAGACTTAGGGAAAACCCGCCAATAGCCAGCAACACCGTCCACTGTCTAAAGGTGCCTCTTTTCTCGCTAACGCTGAGAGAGTGAATCAAGGCTGTCGCTACCAACCATGGCATAAAAGATGCATTCTCAACAGGATCCCAGAACCACCAGCCACCCCAGCCAAGTTCGTAATACGCCCACCAACTACCAAGGGTAATACCAACGGTTAAAAACGCCCAAGCCACTAGAGCCCAGGGGCGCGTCCAACGAAGCCAGGTACTGTCTAACTTTCCTCGAATAAGTGCAGACAAGACAAAAGCAAAAGGCACGGCCAAACCAACATAGCCCATATAAAGCATAGGGGGATGAATCGCCAAGCCAACATCTTGTAATAAAGGATTGAGTTCTCGACCTTCGGTTGGTGCAATTGCCAGAAGCTCAAAAGGGTTTGAAGTAAACAGCAGGAACAGCAAAAACCCAACACTAACAAATCCTAGGACGACTAAAATTTGATTGACAACCTCACTGGGTACGCGTTTTGAAAAAATACTAACCGCCACACTCCAGACCGAAAGAATAAGCACCCAAAGAAGTAGAGAGCCCTCATGAGCGCCCCATACTGCGGAAAATTTAAATAAAGTTGGTAGCTGGGTATTGGAGTTTTCAGCAACGTATTTGACAGAAAAATCATCCGTCAAAAACGCATTCATTAACACTGCAAAGGCAATCAGAACCAGAAGGCACTGACCCCAAATAAGTGGCTTAGCCAGTTGCGCTAAAACAGCTTTATTCTGATGGATGCCAATAGAAGGCACAACGACAAGTAGTATCGCAAAAACAAGCGACAACACCAGTGCAAAATGTCCAATTTCAATCAACATATCTTATTGTTGAATAAAACCAGTATTTTATCGAATCCACTGCGATTAATGACAATATCACAGGGCTGTTGAGTAACATTAATAGCGTGATATAAGCGCTGAATGTTGGCTAATAGTTTTGTCTGAAGCCAAATGTGAAAATTGAATTGCCCAGACGAGTTCTGTGCCATAGCTAGGTCATTTCTATGAAAAATCAATGTTTTCATTGGTGACCTAGATGTATTTGATGGTGCGGAAGGAGAGACTCGAACTCTCACGTCTTGCGACACTGGAACCTAAATCCAGCGTGTCTACCAATTCCACCACTCCCGCGAAGAATGCAAATTATACCCAAAAAAAATATCAGTTTTTTCTAATAGGGGTCTTTTCATAAATAATTTTAAAATTTGCTGATTGGTAAAACTGAATCAAAAATATGTAAAAATTAAAATTAATAGCACTAGCTATTGATGAGAATTTTTCTGCATTTTTTAACTTTCTTCGCCTCAGCTCTTCGAGATAGGGAATTTTTACTTTTTTCCTGCGTCAATTTTTATCGCTAAACAACAAGTAGAGCTTCTAAAAATATGCCTTGTAAAATAAAATATTCCACTATCAAATCTAAAATTATTTATGAAAAGGTCTCTAATACAAAGAGAGAAAACTAAGGATTCATCCAATTGAGCTTTTCGTGGAGTTTTACCACCTCCCCCACAATCAACAAACTGGGTGCGCCCACTTTCTCTTTGCTAATCAATTGAGGTAATTCGACAAGTGTCGAAATATAAATTTTCTGCTCTGGCATGGTGCCTTTTTCAATCAATGCAATTGGCATGTCTTTTCTCATTCCGTGCTCAATCAGCCTTTCCGAAAGGTTCTTTGCGCCACTCAGCGCCATATAGAAAACAATGGTTTGTTGCTCAGCGACAAATTCACTCCAAGGCAAGTCGCAAGTACCGTCTTTCAAGTGTGCGGTAACAAATCGACAGGACTGCGAATAATCTCTATGGGTTAATGGAATACCTGAATAGGTCGAACAGCCAGAAGCAGCTGTAATGCCAGGCACCACTTGAAATGGAACGCCATGTTCCGACAAGGTTTCAATCTCTTCGCCGCCACGACCAAAAATAAATGGGTCGCCGCCTTTTAGCCGACAAACGCGTTTTCCAGATTTGGCCAATTGCACTAATTGCTCATTAATATCACTTTGCCGAGAGGACTTACCACCGGCTTTTTTACCAACATACACCAACTCAGCATCGCGCCTAACAAGCTCCATCACCGCCTTTGAAACTAGACGGTCATACAACACAACGTCGGCTTGCTGCATCAGTCTGAGCGCTTTAAAGGTGAGTAAATCTGGATCGCCAGGGCCAGCACCCACTAAATAAACCTCTCCTAATTCTTGAACTTTGGCATTGGCTAATTGTTGCTCCAAATCAATCTTGGCCTCCTTGATGCGACCGGTAAATACTTTTTCCGCAATATTGCCAGACAAAACCGACTCCCAAAATGCTCGTCTGTCCTTAATATGAGAGAATTTATTCTTTACTTGCTGTCTGTATTCACCTGCAATTTCGGCAAGTCGACCATAGGCGCTGGGAATGATTGTCTCTAACTTAGCTCTTATTATTCTTGCCAAAACGGGCGCTCTTCCACCCGATGAAATTGCAATCAACAATGGCGAACGGTCAACAATTGAAGGCATGATAAAACTTGAAAGTTCGGGGGCGTCAACGACATTTACCGGAATATTGGCGTCATGCGCCAATCGTGACACTTCTGCATTGAGTGCTTCATTATCGGTTGCCGATATAACTAAAGACTGATTTTGAATATCAGTCGCCGCAAAAGTTTTTTTGGTTAGCCTTAGAGTTTCATCTACAGAGCGATCGACCAGCGCCTGGCAAAAATTAGGTGCTACACACTCTATAGTGGCGCCAGACTTTAAAAGTAAATTGATTTTTCTAAGGGCAATATCGCCACCACCAACAACTAGGCATTGCTTTTGCGAGATTTTGAAAAAAATTGGAAGATAGTCCATTTACCTAGCCCCTTGAAAGCTTTATTATAATATTCTCAATTGAGAAAAATTTTGAATTAATAGCTTAAATATTCAGTATTTTCTTTGCCAACGGGATACTAATGCCTTGCTTAGCTTGCATTGACGCCTCATCCAGTCGATCAATTGCCGCAAGCAGCAAGCCAATGTCTCTGGAGTAGTGTTTAAACAAGTACGAGTAGACTTTTTCATCAATACTCATATTTCTCTCGCTCATCTGATTATTAAGCGCTTCTTTTGTTTGCTCGTCATTAAGCGTTTCAAGCTGAAACACAGTCGCTAAATTCAAACGTGTTTTAATGTCTTTCATCATTTGCAGTTCCGCCGGCAGAGACATACCACTAACAATAATATTAACATTTGCCTGTCTAGCGCGATTGTATAAATCGAAGAGCAAATGCTGTTGACTTGCATCCACACAGCCAATATTGTCAATACTAAGCCAATCCAAACTGGCAACCATTTCTACCAAATAATCTGGAATTTCATCTTTACAATCAATAAAGACAGCAGCTTTGTTTTTCTCAATTGCGCTAAAAATAATAGCTTGCAAAAGATGTGTTTTGCCACTACCAGAACCACCATAAACATAGATCTCAGAGGCTGTCCTGGTGTTAAAAAGTTGACTAACTGCTCTATGTATTTGTGCATTAGCAACAAAATTTACCAGGGACATTTGCACATTCAAAGAGATAGGTAGCCCCAATTGATTCATTTCTTGGTCTCTTGTAGAACAAACTGCCTAATCCATAGCCACATATAGTCTGCACCACTCAGTGCGGTTGAGGTGGCAACAACAATAAATGCAATTTCAAACCACTCTATAAAACCTTCTTGCAGTTGCGCCAAAACCACAAACAATACCAAAATAATTTGCAATACTGTGTTTAGTTTGCTAATCCAAGTGGGCTGCAAGCGCTCATTTTCACTCTCTTCTTGACCAAGAAAATAACCCACGGTCGCAGCAACAATAATAAGATCTCTAAAGAAAATAAGCAATAACAGCCACAAAGGTAGAATTTCAATCCAAAACAAAGTGATAAAAGTGCAAGTCAGCAGAATTTTATCCGCCATTGGATCGAGGATTGAGCCGAGTCTTGACTGCAAGGAGAATTGCTTGGCGAACCAACCGTCAAGCGCGTCGGTAACACCGGCTGAAAAAAACAATATCATCACCAAAAAATATTGCTCTTTTAATAGCGCTATAACAATCGGAACTGTTAAAATAATGCGCAATATTGAAAGCGCATTAGGAAGCATTGAAAAACCCATAAATATGTTGATTTCTAATCGTTTATCACTAGCCATTAATTATACGGAAAAACCAAGATGTCATCATTGACTTACAAAGACGCCGGTGTCGATATCACCAAGGGTAATGACCTCATAGAGCAAATCAAACCGATTGCTAAATCCACTACGCGTCCTGGCGTTTTGGCTGGATTGGGTGGCTTTGGTGCGATGTTCGAAATCCCGCTTGATAAGTACAAAAATCCAGTTTTAATTTCAGGCACAGATGGTGTTGGAACCAAATTAAAGGTAGCGGAAATGCTTAACAAGCACGACACGATTGGTATCGACTTGGTGGCGATGTGTGTCAACGACCTTATTGTTCAAGGCGCAGAGCCTTTGTTTTTTCTAGATTATTACGCAACCGGTTCACTTAATACTGATATTGCGACCTCGGTCATTTCAGGTATTGGCGAAGGCTGTATTCAATCAGGCTGCGCATTGATTGGCGGTGAGACTGCTGAAATGCCGGGCATGTACCAAGGCGAGGAGTACGACTTGGCTGGCTTTTGTGTAGGCATTGTCGAAAAAAGCAAAATTATCGATGGCTCTAAAGTGTCAACTGGCGACCACATTATCGCCCTTGCCTCATCTGGCCCACACTCCAATGGCTACTCTTTGATTCGCAAGGTGCTAGAAAGATCTAAACCCAGTGCAAAACAACTGGAAGCCCTGATTGAGCCTACAAAAATCTATGTTAAATCGATACTTTCATTGATTCAGGGCCATGCAGTAAATGCTATTTCTCATATTACCGGCGGCGGTCTATTGGAAAACATTCCTAGAGTTTTGCCCGAACATCTTGCGGCAAAACTGGATGTAAGCTCATGGCAAATGCCAGAAATCTTTCAATGGCTTCAAGATCAAGGCAATATTGAATCCAGTGAAATGCATAGAGTATTAAATTGTGGCGTTGGCATGGTGCTCGTTGTTCCAAAAGAGGGAAGTGAGGCAGCCATTAGCAAACTTAACGAATTGGGTGAAGTGGCGTGGCTAATCGGCGAAGTGGTTGAGTCAACTGGTGAACAAGTTATAATTTAAATCATGAACGGTGTTGTTCTCATCTCTGGTGGCGGCTCTAATTTACAATCCATCATCGACAGTGCAGGGAGAATAAACCTCTCAATACAGTGTGTCGTAAGCAATAGACCAAACGTATATGGCTTAAAAAGGGCTGCCAAAGCCAATATTCCCAGTTGTGTTCTTGATCATAACCTTTTCGAGTCAAGGGGGGACTTTGATCAAGCACTGATGAGCATGATTGACGATCATCATCCTGATATCGTGATTCTTGCTGGCTTTATGAGAATTCTAACGGATGAATTCATCAATAAATACCAAGGGCGACTGCTCAACATTCATCCTTCTCTTCTGCCAAAATATCCTGGACTAAACACCCATCAACAAGCCATTGATGCTAACGATACCTCACATGGCGCAAGTGTACACTTTGTCACAAAAACACTTGATGGTGGTCCTGTAATTGCACAAAAAGAGGTTAAAATTAACCCCGAAGAAAGCGCTGAAACCCTTGCTGCCAAAGTTCTAAAGCAGGAGCATGTTTTATATCCTGAAGTGATTCACTGGTATACTCAGGGAAGGTTAAAACTTCTAAACGATACAACTGCAACACTGGATGAACAAGTAATATGAAAAAAGGACTCATCCTTTGCCTTGGGTTGATTTGCTCACTGAATTCGTACGCACTCAGTTCTTATGAGGCCAGCTACGATCTTTATGCAAGCATGGCCCTAGGTAGCCTCAAAATCGGCAATGCTGAATTTATACTTGAAGCCGACAATGATCGCTATGTTTACACCAACAAAGCCTCAGTCAGCCCTCTTTGGCAAACTTTGTACAATTACTCACGAACTGAAGAAAGTTCAGGATTAGTTGTTAATCAACAAATCATTAGTAATTACTATAAGCTTCTGGAGCTCAAAGGCGACTCTGTCGATAAAGACTTTGAAATTAACATTTTCACCGATCAAAACTTTTCAACAGTTGATGGCAGCAAATTTTGGAAAAATGGTCCTGGAAAAATCGCAGATGAGCTTAGCATTTATCTTGTTCTTTCTCACGATATATACGCCCAGCCAAACCGAGAGATTTTTACCTACCAGGTAGCCGACAGCAAAGGCATCAAGCCCCAGATTTTTACTGTG
>DUCF01000063.1 GCA_012959965.1 Candidatus Thioglobus sp.
GGGACTGCGGGAGGCTACTTTCTTAGTTAAGCATTTTATATTTACATCCTTAATAAACTAAAATACTAACCTTGTGTAGATTGCACACCTAAAAGGATAATTATGAAAAAAACATTCAAACTAACCCACCCTAAAATTAAACCCGCAAGGCTTGTTGAGGCAGTAAGACGCGATGTTAAGAGGTACCTAAAAAGAGAGGGCAGAAAAGACTTGCCTGAGGGTGTTGATTTTTGGGACTTTGATTGTAAATACGGCCCTACGGAAGAAAGGGCGGAAACCATTCATCCTGGTGAAATCAGTAAATGCATTGGCGAAGCAGAAGCGGAAGGGTTAGAGTCGTTTTATTTGGAAATATTGGCCAAGCCCGGTCGTAGAACGAAAAAACCTGTAGCGACCGATACCGAAGACTAAAGTGCAATAGCATTTTGTCTTTGCCGATTCTAATTCGATGCCATGGATAAAAACAGAAATAGCTAAGGGTATTGTAGTAAAGACATTGTGCTCAGTGAATGACCAGACGGTGGCACTCTACCGCTTTACACTAAATACCCTTTATCTAGGTTATTTGCATGAAGGGCCAGGATTTGTTTATCTTCTAGAAGGTGGTTGTCGCCAAAGCAGCAAATGGATTGAAGCTGGCTGCTCAAGCGCCGCTGAAACTGGCACAGTGGATAATGGCTTTATTAATGGCGAAAATGGTTGCGCGTTTCTAGCGGTTTATTCTGCATCTAAATATAGTTAAGTAAAGTATTGCCTCAACTAAGAGTTATGAATTCCAATATTGACACCACTCTATGACTGGCTTTCTTTCTGGGTTTGCACTTAGTTTTGGCCTTATCTTAGCAATTGGTGCGCAAAATGCATTTATTCTCAAACAGGGTTTAAAGCGAGAATATGCCTTTATATTGTGCTTAATTTGTGCAATCTCTGACGCTCTTCTCATTGCCTTGGGCGTATTTGGTTTCGCACTTATGGCTAATATTTTGCCAGCCATTGATATGATTGCAAGGGTTGCAGGTGCGATTTTTTTGTTAGCTTATGGCGCAATAAGTTTTTACAAGGCATTTAAATATAATGAGTCACTCAGCGCGAGCGGCGCTTCAAAAACAACACTTGTTTCAGCAGTTTTAACTTGTTTGGCGCTAACATGGCTAAATCCCCATGTCTATTTGGACACGTTTGTTTTGCTTGGGGCGATTTCTACCCAATACCCAGATGAGCAGTATCAATTCGCATTAGGAGCGGTTCTTGCTTCGTTTGTATTTTTCTTTTCTCTGGGTTACGGTGCTCGTTTTCTAGCGCCTATTTTTAATAAGCCCAAGGCTTGGAGGGTGCTAGAGTTTGTTATTGGTTGTATCATGTGGCTTATTGCAATAAGCTTGGTTTTTGTTTAGATGTCAGATTTAGAAAATACAAATTTGCACACCGCAGAAGATGGTGTTACTCGTTGCTTCTGGGGTAAGGTCGATCCGGATTATCTTAAGTATCATGACGAAGAGTGGGGTAGGCCAACCACGGATGATTTTCGTCTTTTTGAAAAAATTTGCCTTGAAGGTTTCCAGTCAGGACTTTCGTGGCTTACCATCTTGCGGAAGCGTGAGAATTTTCGCAAAGCATTTGTTGATTTCGATTTTAATAAAATTTCTCATTATGGTGATAATGAAGTTGCCAGCCTCTTACAAAACAGCGGCATTGTTCGCCACCGAGGAAAAATCGAAGCAACGATAAATAATGCGCATCGAGCTATAGAGATTGTTGACGAATTTGGAAGTCTCTGCACCTACATTTGGCAATGGGAGCCAAAATCCAAAGAGCCGCACATTGGTAAAGGTGATTATAATCACATCGTTCCCAGCATCACCAAAACATCTCAAGCCTTAAGCAAAGATTTAAAAAAACGCGGCTGGAAGTTTTTCGGTCCAACAACCGCCTACGCATTTATGCAGGCAATGGGACTGGTTAATGATCATGTAGAAGGCTGTGCTTTTCGAGATGTTGCAAGAAAATTACGAGAAGAATTATCATTACAAAAAAATTAGGAGATAAAATGAAATTTAATATTTACCTTTCAGGAGAGATTCACTCAGACTGGAGAGAGCAAATTATTGCAGGATGCTCGAATGAAAACCTTGAAGTCTCTTTCTCTTCACCAGTGACTAATCATGAGGCTAGTGACGCCGCAGGTGACGTCCTTGGTTCGGAGAGTAATTCGTTTTGGCGCGACCATAAGTCCGCTAAAGTCAACGTTATTCGCACCAAAATACAAATCGAAAAATGCGATTTAGCAATAATTCGTTTTGGTGATAAATACAAACAATGGAATGCAGCCTTTGATGCGGGTTATTGCGCTGCGCTCGGAAAACCGTACATTACATTGCACGATAAAGCATTGATTCATCCATTAAAAGAAGTCAATGCCCAAGCCCAAGCGTGGGCTGAAACTCCAAAGCAAATAATAGAAATTCTAAAATACCTATTGTGCCAAAAGTAGTAATCAAATGATAATAACTGGCGAGTGTTTTTGTGGAGAGGTGACATACCAAGTCGATGACAGACTTCGCGATGCACGATCTTGCCATTGCTCTCGTTGTCGTAAAGCTTTTAGCTCTCAAGCATCCGCTTATGCATTAGTTGATCCATCAA
>DUCF01000064.1:0-14931 GCA_012959965.1 Candidatus Thioglobus sp.
CAGCCAGATCTTTCAGGATAAAACGCATTGTCGCTTCTAATAAGCCATCCTTACCACCGAAATAGTGGCTAATAATACCCGGAGATACACCAGCAGCTCGCCCAATAACGGCCACACTTGCGCGCGACATACCCACTTGTCCAATGACTTTAATAGTGGCTCTAATTAACTGTGGCCGACGCACTTCTGGCATTCCGATTTTAGGCATTATTTTTTATTGATTGAACGTTCAATGAAAAAAAATAATACGCTTACAATGCCCTCATGTCAAATAAATCAAAATTGAACTTCTGCTATTGCTTTAGGTTTAATTAGAGGGTAAATTACTATCCAATATTGGAGACTTTAATGCGCATTGAATCAATAAACACAACCCATAATAGTTTAAAAGTTCAATGGAGCAATGGCACTACCAGTGACTATCTCTGGCACTGGTTGAAAGATCATAGTGAAAGCCCAGATGATTTGCATCCGAACTCTTTGCAACGCCAGGTTGATACTCTCAGCAGCCCTTTTAACAACTCTGTGGACAACGTATCTCTCGATGATACTGGTGAACAAATTCACATTAAATGGAACGACCAAGGTCAGAGCAGCCTTTCCTCTGCTCTTCTTGAATCTATGGCTCTACCAACTAGACCACAACCGCAACCAATAGAACCTATTGAAATATGGCATCGTTCAAGCGACATCCAGAATTTACCTGAAATGACATACGACTCGTTGATGAGTGACAACAGTGGTGTTAAAACTTGGCTCAGTCACATCCAGAGAACGGGTTTTGTATTGCTGCACGACTCCCCTGCCACACCTGAAGCAACTCAAGCAATGATGGAGAAAATTGCCTATATAAGAAATTCTATTTTTGGCACATTCAGTGTTTGGGATAACAAAACCGCCAATCATGAGGACACGGCTTACACATCCTTGGAGATCGAACCACACACTGACGGCACCTACGTTCACGATGCACCAGGACTTCAAACTCTCCACTGCTTACAGAGAGAGGCAATCGGCGGTCACAACCAATTTATCGATGGATTAGCCATAGCAAATGAAATGCAGCAAAAACAGCCTCAGGCGTTTGAGACACTTTGCAACGTTCAAGTACCTGGGCGCTATATTGGCGAAGATATTCATCTGCAAACACACAGACCAGTCTTTCGTACAAATAGCGATGGAGAAGTGTTGCAAGTTAGTTTCAATAACCATGACCGAGCGCCCTTCAGACTGCCAGATAATGAAATGGAGCGTTTTTATAGGGCTTATGGTATTTTTTATCGTCTGGCGCACCAACAACAACGTCAATTTCAGTACTGCCTGAACCCTGGCACTATATTGACTTTTGATAACTGGCGCCTATTGCATGGGCGCGCATCACTTACGGGTTATAGGCAGCTTTGCGGTGGTTATCACAATCGAGAAGATTTTGAAAGCCTAGCTCGTACAAATAGACTGACGCTTTAACTAGGCAAGAATAACTTAATTGGCCTTAATAAAGCACCTCAACACGACTCAAGTTTGACTATATAGTTTTTAACTGGGTGTATTGCTCAAATATCCGCCAAACCATTTTCCCGACCAGCGCCTATCGCACCACCAGCAACCAAGGTAACTTTTTTGGTATCTTTACGCATGTTTCTTCATAACAACATTATGGTTTCGTAATTCAGATTTTCTCGGAAATAGATACTTGAATGTCTTATCATAATTGTTTTGTATTATATACAGATAGAGGTCCTGGCCAAACAAGCCACCCCATTGCCTTCGTTAGAGTGCAAATAACTTAATCACCCAATTCAAAACTTTCATCTGGAAAATATTTTGCTAGGCGAACATCAGCCGACTTGGCGTGCCCTTCCATGCCCTCCAGCCTTGAAATTCTTGCTGTGGCCAATGCAATATCTTTTGAACCTGCCTTGGTTGACCTTTGCCATGTCACTGTTTTCATGTATTTATGCACCGAAAGGCCGCCAGTGTATTTTGCCGCACCTGAGGTTGGAAGGACGTGATTCGGACCGGCTGCTTTATCGCCATAGGGCACGGTTGTCTCCTCGCCCAAAAATAAAGACCCATATGATTTCAGCCTTTGCAGCCACCAATCAAGATCACTTGCTTGAACATGTAAATGCTCGGGCGCGTAATCATCAGCTACGTCAGCCATTTCTTCTCGACTATCACACAGGATCACTTCGGCATAATTTTGCCAAGCCAATCCAGCATTCTTAGCATTGTTTTCAGGTAATTCGGCGATTAAAATGGGTGCTAGCTCCAACACTTTATTGGCTAATTTTCTATCGTTTGTAACAAGCCATACTGGTGAGTTGTAACCGTGCTCAGCTTGACCAATAAGGTCGGTTGCAACAAATAGTGGGTCAGCAGTGCTGTCCGCTATTACAAGGGAATCGGTTGGTCCCGCAAACATATCAATACCAATTTGACCAAATAATTGTCTTTTTGCTTCTGCAACATATTGGTTTCCTGGGCCCACTAAAATATCGGTTTTCGACACCCCAAAAAGCCCATAAGTCATTGCTGCAATGCCCTGAACTCCTCCTAAATTAAGAATTGTAGTCGCGCCACAAAGATCTAGAGCAAAGAGCACTTCGTCAGAAATACCCACTGCAGGTTTTGGAGGTGAACAAGCAATAATGCTACGCACACCTGCAACTCTTGCAGTGGTGACGGTCATAAGTGCTGAAGCAATATGACTATACCTACCTCCAGGAACATAACAACCTGCACTTGAAACTGGAATATTCTTCTGTCCAACTTCAAAGCCAGGTGTAATTTCAAGACTGAACCCTGAGATGGTGTTCTTTTGGGCTTCGGCAAAACGCGTTATGTTGTCATGTGCAAAACATATGTCATCTTTTACCTTTTGAGGCAACCTCTCACTTGCAAGTAAAATTGAGTCTCTTGTTACAACTATGTCGCCTTCCCACGAGTCCAACTGATTTGAATAACGTTTCACCGCCTCTTCGCCGCCATCTCTTATCTCGCTTAACATTTCTCTAACACGTTGACTCAGCAGGGGGTCTAAAATCTCCTCAGAACAAGATGCCTTTTTTATATACTCTATACTCATTAAATTCACTCCATTGGGTAAGTAACCATTAATTAATCAACTTGATTCGCAAAGTCAACAACTGCTTGAGCCAAAACATCAACAGAGTCGATCACTGGGCAAACATCGGATAGGCAGTCTGATATCAATGAGAACTCAGAACAAGCAATAACCACTCTTTCGGCGCCTCCGTGCACCAATTGTTGAGCTGTATCTTGAAGCAATTGGCGAGCTTCAGAGCTTGCTGCGTTTTTCTTAATAAGTCGTATGGCGTTTAACATGCGCTCTTGATTTTCAGGGTATATCGCCTGAAAATTATGAGATGAAAAAGCGTTGTCGTAAATTTCAGTTAATTCAAGCGCTGGTGAACCCAAAATACCAATTATCGTATTGTGTACACATTTCAGAGAAAGCGCTTCTGCAGTCAGGGTAATCATGTTTAACAAGGGAATATTGACAGCCTCTTGAATAGTGGAGGCATAATAATGAGCTGTATTACACGGCATGGCAAGCATTTTGGCGCCATTCCCTTCTAACTCTTTAGCCATCGTGATCAGTGTATTGCTAGGATCGTCACCCGTCTTTTCAATAATGGCTTTAATTCTTGAGGGCACTTGAGTGTTGTTATCCACAAGCATTGGAATGTGATCGCAATCATCGCTCGCTTCTGTTAAAGCTATGATGCGAGACATCAGCAGTACGGTGGCCTCAGGACCCATACCGCCAATGACGCCCAACTTAGGCTTTACTTGATAATTACTCATGTAAATTGGTTGTCACCTTTTCAGCACAATCAGCAATAATATCGGCCAATAAACCACAGTCTTGTTTTGAAAATGTTAGCGGTAGTCTCAAGTCGAACAGTCCTGACAAAATACGATCCGATCGATCAAGTTGTTGACGTTCAACATATTGCCAGCTTTTATGATTACTGGTAAAGCCACTTGGATTGTCGCCACCAAACCACTTAACCTCAACACCAAGTTGCCGATTATCTTCAATAAAATTACGAGCCTGTTGTTTACTGACATTAGGGATTCGAAATTGAATAGAACTACCGACATAAAACTCTTTTGCTTTCCGATCTGGAACAACAATATTTTTCACTTGGCGAAGTTTAGCCTCAACCAGCGCATAGCGCTCATTCCAGCGCCTTATATTGTTCTCAAGTTTATTAATTTGTGGGCGCAGAATGGCTGCCCTTAGATTGTCCATACGACCTGAAAGGTTTGGTGTTTGCAGCCGTATTTTCTTAAAAGCGTCAGGATCGGGTGCGGCACCGTGACGCTCATACAGCATGTATGAGCCCGACATCATGATACACCGCGCCATAAATTCAGCATCGTCCGTAGTGATAAGCCCACCCTCTCCAGAGTTTATGTGTTTGTAGGTTTGCGTGCTAAAGCAGCCCGCCAAGCCAAAATTACCACTCCGAGTGTTATTCCACTTTGCCCCCATTGTATGAGCACAATCTTCAATCAACGTTAAATTATACTTCTCCACAACGCCCATAAGATTCTCCATATCGACAATATGGCCTCGCATGTGGGAGAGTAACAAAAAGCGAGCGCCACTCGATTGAGCTTTATTGGCCAAATCTTCAAGATCAAGCAAAAGGTTGTTATCAACTTCTATGAATATCGCATGGCCACCAGCGCCTGCTATTGCCCCTGGTACAGGTGCCAAGGTGTACATATTTGTGAGCACGGCTTCATTGCTTTTTAGGCCGGCGGCTCGTAACGCGATATTCAGGGCATATCCACCTGAGGCGCATGCAAGACAATAATGAGCGTCCTGATAAAGGGCATACTCTTGCTCCAGCAGCGACACCTGGGAGAGCTCGTCATCCAAGGTGTTATAGCGATGCAACCTACCACTTTTTAACACTCTCATAGCTAACGCAATCGACTCCTGGTCGATAGCTTCTTGCTGTGTAAAAGATTTATTGAATGCTTTTGCCATTTTCTCGAATAATCAACTGGCCAGCGCTACGCCTTATCAGCAAAATCAAAATGTTTAGTATAACCAAACAAGGATGCAGAGCCCCCTGTGTGGATGAACACAACACGGTCCGATTTTTTGAAAGATCCTTTGCGAATCAAATCAATCAAGCCCGCTGCACCCTTACTGGAATAGACAGGGTCTAATAAAATACCCTCTAATTCTGCAAACATCTTAATTGCCTCAATACCAGCTTCAGTAGGAAAACCATAGCCTTTACCGACATAATCACTATTAGCAACAATATCATCTCGATTAACAACACCGTCACAACCTAATTTACTGGCTGTTTCAACGGCCAATTTATAAACATTCTCTTCTTGAGTCTCTTTGGGCGCTCTAACACTTATTCCTAACAACGGGATATTGGCGTTCATTGCTTTTAAGCCAACAATGAGTCCTGCTTGAGTGCCTGTACTTCCCGTCGCATGAACAATATGATCAACAACCAAATCCTTATCGTTGGCTTGATGAAGTAACTCAAAAGCACAATCAACGTAGCCTAGTGCGCCTGTTGCATTTGAACCACCTCCAACAATTGTATAAACATTACTCCCAGCGTCTCTTAACTTATCTGCAACAACTTCCATTTCAGCATTCATGTCCAAACCTGGGCCGCGCTTTTCATAAGTCGCGCCATGAAGCAAATCAATAAATACGTTGCCATTGTGGTTATAGTTATCGTCCGTGTAGCCCGTTCTATCCTCTAGAAGCACATGACACTTCATTCCCAACTTTGCTGCAAAAGCCGATGTTTGTCTCACGTGGTTAGATTGCACAGCGCCTTGTGTCATTACTGTATCAGCGCCTTGAATTTGGGCCTCCGCCATTAGAAACTCGAGTTTACGCGTTTTATTGCCGCCAGTTGAAAGCCCTGTGCAATCATCACGTTTTATCCAAATTTCTGGACCGCCCAGTTCTTCAGAAAGTCTTTTAAGATATTCTAATGGTGTGGGTAAGTGGGCCAAACGTAATCGAGGGAATCGAGAAAGATGCATAGAAGTACTCCTTAAATATTGTAAAGTTAGAAAAAATAGCTTTTCATGTTAGTTGAAAAACTGGTTAATAAATTGCAACTCATATTTTATTATTTGGTTTTTGCTGGCAACAAAATTGGGTAAGATTTTCTAATTTCCTTATCAACCTCATAATCCAGATAGTCAGGGTGATGTTCAAGCAGTTCACTCACCTTGTGTTTTGCCCTGCTTAAGTGATCAAGAGAGCCCTGATCTTTCCATACTGCAGGCTCCTCACGATCGGCAATTTTTGGGTAATAATAATCTCTCTCCATCGATAGCATGGTTTCGGGCTGACCAATAAAATGCCCCTCACCTGAGACAACCGGCTCGATTGACTCATACGCAAGATATTGTTTGTTAACCTCTATACCCCTAATAACACGATGAACCAAAGAAAGCATCTCATCATCCATCACAAAAGCCTCAAAAGATACGCCTAGTAAGCTAGCCATCATTCCAGAGGATTCATAAATCATGTTGCCACCTGCCAACCCACACGCCAAAGCTGTAATGCCTTTCTCCATACCCATTTGAGCGTCCGGCAACTTGGCATCAGTCATGCTAGATGCGCAACCCGAAGGCAGTCCGATAGCGTTTGAGAGTTGTGCCGAAGCTGCATTAAGGAGTGCCATTTCTCCACTGCCTCCACGAAAAGCGCCGGTACGCAAATCAATTACAAGAGGCCAGTTAGAAAAAATCATTGGGTAGCCAGGTTCAAAAATATTGATCATCACCAAGGCGGCCAAAGTCTCTGCTAACGATATTGAAAGAGTGCCTGCTAATGGGCCTGGCGCTGTCGCTCCAGTCATTGTAGCTACAATATTGCTGATTGGCATACCACGCTTCATACAAGCCAAAGCAACCATGACAGCATCTTCACCGTATTTTAGAGGCGAGATGATAGGACTGATATGAGCTTTACAAAAAGGCTTTTCTGCAAACTTTCCTGGACCCCCTAGAGCCATATCAAACATGTCAATGACTGGGTCGACATGGGTTGCTATAGTAAAGCTCGTTGCTACAGGCTTGTTAGTGCCTCTTAACAAGGCATAAGCTGTATTGATATCCAACTCATAAATATCTTCAACATCTGTTGCAACACAGCAACGGGTAAACCAGCTTACATTTGGCAATTGATCGACCAATCGAGTAAAGTCGTACAAGTCATTTAAGGTGGATGATCTATATTCTTCAGTTACCCTGTCAAGCGTTTGCACAGCTGCGCCCCCGGTACCAAAATATACTCTATTACCACCAACTTGAATATCGTGCCTAGGATCGCGGCCATAAAACGTAAATTCCTTGCAAGCAGAGGCAATACATCTTTCTACCATAGAGGCTGGGTAGCACATCCGCCCATTGCTGTTAATTTTTGCGCCATGAGCAACAGCTTGTTTTTGCAATACATCTGGCACATCGTCCAAGCCAATGCTTTCTAGGATGCGAAGCGCTTCATCATAGAGTTGTCTAATCTGCAACTCACTAAGTGGCTTATATTGACCGCCAGGCTGACCGGGCGGGCAAGGGTTGATCTTGGGTGGCTTTGCCCTTTCAGCGTGTTTTTTTGCACGCGCGGATTGACGTCTAGCCATAATGCGCTCCCCTAGTTGTTTGGATCTTTAAGTTCATGCTAAAATTCTGCTAAAACTTGGGTCATAAGGGCTGCCTTCAATAACCTCTGCAGTGACCATTTCACCCAAATGATCCAACATCATTTTTCTGCCTATTTCTGCTTTGCTAGGCTCAACAAAAGCATAAGCTATATTCATCCCTGTACGATGTCCCCACTCACCCGAGCTAATTGTCCCAACAACTCGACCAGAATCCATCAATGAAGCCCCTCCATGGGCGGGTGCAGAGATCGAATCAATTTTTAAACTGACCAGTTTCTTTGTTGGACCCTTTGTTTGACGCTCTCGAAGTGCCGAACTGCCAATAAACTCACCTTTTTCCATTTTTACAAAACGATCCAGACCCGTTTCATAAGGGTCATACTCGGTAATAAGATCACTTTTCCAGTGTAAAAAGCCCTTCTCCATCCGCATCGACTCTACCGCGCGCGCACCAAAAATTTGCATATCAAAAGCCTTGCCAGCTTCGCGTAAAGCCAAATACGCCGCATAAAGCGATGCGTTTGGCACATGAATCTCATAAGCTAATTCACCGGAAAAGCTGACTGACATAACTGTCGCAGGTGAGAACCCGATAAAACATTCTCTAACACTTAACCAAGGAAAAGCCTCTTTACTCCAATCACCTCGAGCACATGCGGTCAACACTTCGCGCGATCTAGGTCCAGCCACAACCAAAATAGTCTGGTCGTTTGTCAAACTCTTTATTTGAACATTCTCCCCTTTCTTCAGGTGCTGGGTTAACCAATCCATATCATGAAATTCCGATGCTGCAGCTGATCCATACCAAATACGATCGGAGCCACGTTCAGAAGCAGGAATATTTGCGAGCGTCGCTTCTCCCTTAACCATACCTAGCTCGTTGAGCAGGTAACCCAAGCCAACCTTGCCAACCTTAGGTGATACGCGTCCACAGAACATACGATCCAAGAAGTCATACTTATCAGTGCCAGTAATTTCAAATCGATTAAAACCACTCACTTCACAAAGACCTACGCTTTTACTCAGATTTTTTACCTCAGCAGCCACAACATGAAACGCCTCATCAAAGTCAAATGTCAGTGATTGGTGGAAATCTGCTGCTGGCTTAAGGTAATCCACTCGTTCCCAACCATTTACGACTGTGAATTCCGCCCCTTCAGCGGCTAATATTGGCGTGAGTGGTGTTGTTTTTGCTGCTCTACCCGCTGGACGGCGTTCATGTGGAAAATGAAAGCGAAATTCGTTTTGATAGTCTTCAACCGCTTTGAGTGATGTAAGCTCTACATTGGCATGCCCTGTGAAACGCCTAGGATCCAAACACCAAGTGTCATAACAAGCCTCCCCATGAACTATCTGTTGCGCCAACAACCAACCGAGACCTCCACCTTCACCAAGGCCTGCACGAAGTCCGATAATACAGAATGCATTCTGCTTTCCGGGTATTTTTCCAACCAGTGGTGCACCATCAATTGTGTAAGTAATTGGACCATTAACAATGCTTTTTATTCCGGCTTTCATAAGTGCCGGCATACGGGTAAACGCTCCGTCTAATACATCAGCTACTCTTTCCAAATCATCTGGACATAATGCATTAACAAAATTTGGATCAATTCCATCCATTCCCCATGTTTTGCAATTCTGCTCATAAAAACCAATTAAAAGGCCGTCTTTGTCTTGACGACAATAGTAGTCAGATATTGGGCAACGAAGAAGAGGCATCCGGTGACCCGCCTGCGCAATTTCAGGAATATCCTCAGTTAGGAAGTATTGATGCTCCATAGAGGCAACTGGATGACTAACACCCATCATTGCGCCAACTTCATTGACTCTGTAGCCACAAGCATTAACCACAATATCACAGTCGATATCACCATGCTCAGTGGTCACTTTCCAAGTGCCGTCCTTATATTGATCGAGGGCAGTTACAGGGGTATTTGTATAGACTTCAGCTCCAGCTTTGCGCGCTTTTCGAGTTAAGGCGTGGCACAATTGATATGGATCAATATCTCCATCAAGAGGGTCCCAAATACCACCAACTAAGTTATCGGTTGATATCAGTGGGTGGCGACGTTGGCATTCTTTTGCATCAATCACTTCAAAGTCCACACCCATTCCTTTAGCCATTGAAGCGAAATGATGATATCCCTGCATTTGTTCTTCAGTGCTTGCTAAGCGTATACCTCCATCTGCATGGTTATAGTTAATTGGATGATTAGGGTCATTAGCTAATTCTTTATAAAGGTTTATAGAATGAGTTTTTAAGCCAACCATTGTTTGATTCATGCCAAAATTAGTCACCTGAGCTGCAGAATGCCAAGTGGTGCCACTGGTAAGGTCATTGCGCTCTACTAGAACAACATCAGACCAACCCTCCTGAGTAAGATGATACAAAGTAGAACAGCCAGCTATTCCGCCACCGATAACAACAACACGAGCACGCTTCTTCATGCGGCCTCTCCAATAATATTTAAAAACGCTATATAGTTAACTTTTTAACCTTTTTTTTATCAAAACACGATTAATAATTTGCACAAATGGTTTAAAAATATTAAACTGACTTGATGCGATTTAAATCTTACAACTCTCTTAGAATTTTTGGTACTGTAGCCCGCTGCGAAAGCATTACCGTAGCATCAGAAGAGTTATGTCGGTCCAAAGGTGCAGTCAGCTATCAGATCAATAAACTTGAAAGGGAGCTTGGGTTTATGCTTTTTGATAGAACCAAATCTAAACTTACTTTGACCGATGCCGGACGTAATCTTTGGCATGTTTCACAATCATCCCTCAACCAGATTGACAATAAAGTTGAACAGTTGCGTGGAAAAAGTTCAAACACTGTAACTGTTGGGGTTCTTACTTTTTTCGCTTCAAGATGGTTGTCGCCAAGGCTAGCTAATTTTTTTCAAGACTGTCCTGAGATAAGCCTCAGGCTTGAAGCAATCAATTCAATTGATGAATTTAACAGTGTCAACTTTGACTTGGTTATTCTTTGGGGTAATGCTTGGAGTGGCTTCACTCACGACTTGCTTGTGGACTCCTCATCTTTCCTTATCGGCAACCCCAAAGTTGCAAAAGAAGCTAGTCGTTTGGGCTTGAGTCAAGCTGTGCAAACCATCCCTTTATTAAATGACGGCTTCTCCGAAGAGTGTGGCATGCGTGCATGGCACGAAGTTGCTGGCTTGGAGTATATGCCATCCTCAACAAGCCTCACTATAACCGATTCAAGTACCAGATTTCAAGCTGTCATTGATGGCCAAGGAGTGGCTCTTTGGGATAAATTAGTTCGCTCGGAAATTGACACAGGAAAACTCGTTTATCTGTCTGATATAGAACTGAAAGATTTTGGTTATCACCTTGTTTACCACAGTAAAAACTCTTTATCTGGCGCAGCAAAACAATTTCGAAACTGGATAATCAAAGAAGTAAAAAGTTGAAGATTGCCAGGATTTTTTCACGCTGTTCAGTCGAGAAGCTGTGAAGTATAATCGCCCAACTTGACTTTATGAAACTGCCTAATATTCAGCGTGTCGCGTGTTACCTGATCAAGTGAATTTAGTGCAGAATTAAGAGCATTAGTAAGCAGCTGAGGGTCACAAAATGGGCTATTTTTATGTGTAACCAAAGGTGGCGCTGCAGACTGATAAGATTGGCCAATAATGCGTAATTGAGTTCGATAAATAGGATTCATAACGCATAAGTATTCATAGGTTGCAAAATCAATCGCCGCGAACTCTGAGACCCCTTCTAGAATTGACTGAATACTTAGACGGTGAGAGCCGGTGTAGTGTATTTTGCAAAAATAATCTTCAATACTGCCGTTAAATACTGTTTTAAGCTCATGACGCAATACATGGAAACCACTATTGGAGCACAGGCTATTTACAGCAAGAACCTTGCCTTTGGCATCTGCTACAGACCTCATGGCACTATCGTAGCGCACAACATAGTAGCTAAAATAATGTGGGCCAGAGATACTGGAAAGGTTAAATTGGGGCGCACAGAGTGGCATTAAGCACTGTGAAAATCTATCAAGCAATGGCAGTCCACATATATGACTAATACAAGTATTGTTATCCAAAATTACCGAATCTTCAATACTATTAACAACGACTTTAGGTATGTCAACATCAGGATAAAAATCAGAAGCCTGTATAAACAAACTGTGCCAAGCCTGCAACAACTTACTGTCAAGCGAGTACATCCCTAATGCAATCTGCCGATTAATCACTCTTAACAAACCCAGGGTGCACGGGGTTACTACATGGTTTAAGGGTATATTTAGAAAACCATTGCCAGTATCCTCGCTCTACAAAGTAACCGTTTTGTTCATCGTAATACTCGGGTTTTGAATAATACTCCCTTCCAAGCTTAAACCAACTCATTCCAGGATTTTTATGGTGCAATGCATGAAAATTATTGTTTAAGAATAGAAGTCTAAAAGGCAAGAAAGACCGAACAACAACAGACCGATGCTCAGGTTTTTCTGCAATTCTATGCTCATAAAAACTTCTCAGTAAAGTGCTGGACTGGGCAAAATAACTGCAAGCAATATAAGTAAATATATTAACATCAAAAAATGAAAGAGCGCCAAACAGTATAACAAAGCAAAGAAACTCGTGCAGCAGCCAAGTGTTTCTTTGAGGGTTACCACTTCTTATGCTTTGAAACATTTGCCTCTTTAGCTCTAGAAGGTGCCAGAAAGGGGCGAAAAGAAGTCGCCCGGCTATGGTCATATTTATAGTGGCGACTAGCCGCGCAGCCCTCGACATTCCAGCCCAAACTTCTTGACTAATAAAATAACTCTCGGGATCAACACTAGGGACTGTTAGGTCAGCATTTTCATGGTGTTTAAGATGAGTTCTCTTGTAGATTGGATAAGGATACCAAAGAGAAAGCGGCGGGTAAGCGATCAAGTCGTTTAAAGTTTGTTTGCTCGTTGGGTGCCCATGCAAAAGTTCATGCTGCACTGAACCATGAAAACCAAGAATCAGGGTTAGCCACAGAGGCGCCCAAGGAATTGAATGAAAGTTAATCAGAACAATGCACCATAGCGAATAAACGCCAATAATTGCAAGCCATGTTGGCCACTCACGCAAGGTATTAGTGGTTGCTGTATTGGTCATCGTTGAACTGGCATTGAACAGGGCACTTATGATACATACAATAAAACGATTGCATCCATAATCAAATCAAAATATAATCGCGAAATTAGCAATCCTCACGAAAAGCATGAAAGTCAAATTTGCAACCTACAACATTCAGTATGGCGTTGGCCAAGACAGTCGCTACGATCTGTCTCGAATTGTGGATACCCTCAAAGAGCAAGACATTATTTGTCTGCAAGAAGCAACCACCAATTGGCAGGTTTGTGAAAATGACAATCAGCCAGAAGTTTTGGCAGCTGAACTGAACCTCTACATGGCCTATGCACCAGGTTTTGAGGTTGATTACAGCTCGAAAGATGACAACGGAATAATCACCAATGCTCGCCGAGGGTTTGGCAATATGGTTCTTTCGCGCTGGCCGATTTTGTACTCTCGAGCGCATTCATTACCAAGGCCGGCGACAGAGGTCTCTGCTGATTTTTATCCCTTGGTTGACTTACCTCGCGTCGCTCTTGAGGTTATTATCAATGTTAACAGTAATGCCATACGCTTTATCTCGGTTCATCTGAGCCACCTTCCAGGAGAGCAGCGGATTGCCCAAATTAATGCCTTAAAATCACTTGTTACTAGCCTTCCAAGCGAAATGCACCTATGGGATGATGATCCACAACTATCAGTCTATACCGATGGCATGAAAGCGCCACCCATTCCCAAGTCTACACTGATCGCTGGAGATTTTAATTTTGAGGCGGACGGTATTGATTACGCTGAGATGATGAAGCCATTAGCCAACTCAACCAACAGTTTGACTGACGCCTGGCTTTCAAGCAAAACGCATTTATCCGACGAAGGTACTTGTTTAGAATATGACGGTCGATTCTCTCGCCTCGATTATTTATTTATGACGCCGGATTTGAGCGATTGCATAATCAGCGCCAACAGCGATCAAAATAATTTATCATCGGATCACTTTCCACTATTTTTCGAACTTGAATTG
The DNA here is from genome assembly GCA_012959965.1 of Candidatus Thioglobus sp. Taxonomy (GTDB): domain Bacteria; phylum Pseudomonadota; class Gammaproteobacteria; order PS1; family Pseudothioglobaceae; genus Pseudothioglobus. The sequence continues at coordinate 13,803 of DUCF01000064.1, forward strand.
TAAGAGGTATTTAATATGAAAAACACGTACAAACAACAAAGAATTGACTTGGCGGCTGCCTTCCGCTGGACTGCAAAGTTGAATATGCATGAAGCAGTGGCGAACCACTTTAGTCTCGCTGTTTCAGCTGACGGTCAAGAGTTTTTGGTTAATCCAAATGGCCGTCATTTTTCTAGAGTTAAGGCCAGCGATCTTCTTTTACTCGACGCTAACGATTCAAAAACCATGGAGCAAGAGAATGCACCCGATCCCACTGCTTGGGCAATTCACGGCGCCATTCACCGCAATCATCCTGATGCACGCTGCATTATGCATATTCATTCAAAATTTGCGACCATACTGTCGAGTCTGGAAATTACCGAAATCCCGCCAATTGACCAAAACACTATGCGTTTTTTTAAACGCGTCTCTTTCGATACCGGTTATGACGGTATGGGCTTGGCAGACGAAGCGGAACGATTAAGCGCCTCACTGGGCAATAATAAGGTTTTGGTATTGGGTAATCATGGCGTATTGGTTGCTGCCCAAAGTGTATTTGAAGCATTTGATGTTCTGTACTATTTTGAACGTTCTTGCGAAACATTGATTGGCGCTTATCAAACCGGTAAAGAATTAAGAGTTGTAAGCGATGAGATAGCCGAGAAAACCGCTCAACAGTGGCAACACATGTCGAGCTTAAGTAAGCTTCATTTTGATGAATTAAAAGCCATTCTTGACGATAGTGGCTCTAATTACTCAAGCTAACAGCGCATCATCGATGATGGCTGCAACAATGTTAAAGAAGTTTGTCCTATGTTTTTTGGCCAATTGCTTGTGGCGCTTTGTCAGTTGAGATAATCTGTTTTTGCATAATGTTTATCTTAAAAAGTTAATCATAAAATTATGATACGAAATGTTTTGTTGATATACAGATAAAAAATTCTATGACTATTGTTTTATGAATATAAGACCACTAACGATGTGGCATCTCTATCCAATCAGTTTTTAGATAAATCAAGATGAGCAACTATATTGCGATAATCCACCAATACCAAAGAGTTCGGACGGCTTCAATCTGTAGTATTTCTCTTCCACGTCCTTAGACTGTTCTGTGTAAGGTTGCGTTATGAAATCTTGCAGTTCTCGAACT
>DUCF01000064.1:14970-15577 GCA_012959965.1 Candidatus Thioglobus sp.
GCAGGCATAACGAACCACTCTCGCAAACTGTATTTTGGGTTGACGAGTCTCATCTGCTTAGAGAGCTCCTTACAGGAGTGAGACGCAGTAGTATTCACGTTGGTCGAGCTGCCACTGAGTAATTTCCATTTTATAAACCACTCAGACCAGCGCTTATCCATTCCTTGTGACGTTGAGCTCTCGTAAAAACTTTTTTTGAGGGGGGCAATGTCGTCAGGTACCATCGAAAGCTCACGGAAGAAAATGGTGTAATCAACAGGAGTTTGTGCCATGAGCGTTACTAGCTCATTGAACAGCTCCACATCAAAAGCACTAAGTCCAAGTTTGGCAGTCCACATCTTTTCCATTTGTGTTTGCATTACTTTTGAAAAGCCATTTCGAATTTCGTCTAACTGTTGTAGATAGCTCTGATGCGATGTAAGCAAGGGCTGCAATGCCTTGCAAAACGTGTCGAAGTTGCGTTCGGCTGCCTCTGGTTGGTTCAGAAAAGAGAAGTGATTTCCGCCACCCGACCAAGGCTGGTACTGCGGGTTGAACTCATCACAGAATCCGAATGGGCCGTAATCGAGTGTAAAACCACCAGCCGCGCAATTGTCACTATTAAAAT
>DUCF01000065.1 GCA_012959965.1 Candidatus Thioglobus sp.
AGAGAGATGGTGAAGGTAAATGTATGATCTTTTTGTTTTTTTAAACGCTTTACGGTAGCTAACATTGTCGGAAAAAGCAAGCGCCACCAAAACAAGTGTATACGACAGATGTATGCCAATTGCTGCCACAAAAGCATGGGATTTTTTGAAACGTATCAGTTGCATAAATTCGGCTCGGCTCTGGCGCCTCATCAAGACATGTAAAGCCATCCACACTGAGGTAATAAACGCCTCGAGGAAGGCGTACAAAATAGCCGCTGAAATATTATCAGATCCCAATTGACTGTCGCTACGTAAATATCTTAACGCTTCATCATCCACCATAGAGTACCCTGCTGTGCTTATCGCAGCAATGAGCGCCATTGCGCAAGTCAGGTTCCAGTAATTACTCAAACGAAAGCCTTTAAAACCTTTCAGAGGCACCATAAAGCAGCCTAGGACAACTATTAACCCACCAACAACACTTTGATAGGTAATTTGATCTGCGCGACCAAGATACACAACCACAATGAGCACAATAACAACAGGGAGGGCTCTAATAATTGGGTAAGCGACTGACAAATCACCCACTCGATACGCTCTTGCCAAAGAGACGTAATACAAAGACATAAAAAAACCAGCAATAACAAGAAAAGCCCACACTTGACTTGGGATATCACTAAGAACAGTGCTGCTGTGTAGCAACAGAATAGGCGCGAGCAGCGCCGCACCAAATAGACTGGCTAGAAGGAAAAATGAAGAAGTTGGTTTTTTACTTTTGCTGAATACATTCCACAGCGCGTGAATGGCTGCAGACAAAATAACCAGCGAAATTGCAATAAGCGTCATGCACTCGCATGATAGGGAAAAACACCGTCTATTGCAAAATATTTGTTACTAATTGAACCCAGTAGGATGCGCCAAGAGAAAGGATGTCGTCGTTAAAATCGTAATGCGTGTTGTGCAACATACAACCACCCTGAGGCTGGTCTTCAGGCACTTCGCCATTACCGATCCAAATATAAGCGCCTTCTGAAGCATTCAGCAAAAATGAAAAATCTTCAGAGCCCATGCTTGGCGGCATGTTTCGATGTACATTGTCATCGCCCGCAACCATTCCAGCAGCTACAGCGCATTTTTCAGCGTGTTTTGGGGTGTTGATTGTTGCTGGATAATTTGGCCTAGATTCTAGCGTAGCTGTTGCACCCATTGCCTCAGCAATGCCCTCAACAACTTTTTTCATTCTTCGATTGGCCTCAGTACCAACCTCTGGCTTAAAGTATCTTAACGAGCCTTTCAAATGCATTTCATCAGGGATGACATTTGTGGCAAAGCCGGCATTCACCACAGTCAGGCTGATTACGGCAGAATCCGCTGGTGCGACATTACGAGAAACAATCGATTGCAAGGCGGTAATTATTTGCGCACCTGCAACAATCGGATCAACGCATTGATCAGGCATTGCGGCGTGACCGCCCTTGCCTTTAACCACAATTTCGATGGTTTCATTAGCTGCCATTACAGCACTATCGTGAACTGCGAATTGACCTTCAGCCATGCCCGGCCAGTTGTGCATACCGTAAACGGCTTCACAAGGAAATTGATCGAAAATACCTTCTTCGACCATCACTCGCCCGCCAGCGCCCCCCTCTTCTGCGGGCTGAAAGATGAAGTGAACTGTGCCCGAAAAATTATTGTTCTTTTTTAGATGGACCGCAGCACCCAACAACATCGTCGAATGGCCATCGTGGCCACAGGCGTGCATCTTGCCATCGTGTACGGATTTATAATCGAACTCATTTAGCTCTTGAATCGGCAGTGCATCCATATCGGCGCGCAGGCCAATCGACTTGCCTGGTTTTTTACCATGGACAGTTGCAACAATACCGGTAACGGCTAAGCCGCGATGAATTTCAATATTGTGTTCAAGCAAAACAGAAGCGATGTAATCGCTTGTCACCTGTTCATTAAAACTAAGTTCGGGATGTTGGTGCAAATAATGGCGCCAAGATACCATTTGTTGTTGTAATTCAATCTCTTGCATAGTGCTTTGTGCTATTAAATCCGCTAGACTTTTAGCGAAAAGTATCACCTATTTTAGAGGCAATAGATCGATACTTACTAGATTAACAGCAATATTACCAAGCAACAGAAGAAAGTTGCCCCATGATGATAAAAACCAGCATGGGGCTAGAAAAATCTTAAGCTCTTAGACTCTCATTCGTTGGATCAAAAGGAGATTCCTCAACCACAACGGCTTGGTATCTTTCGCCCAAAATTTCGATTTCAAGCTCAGTACCAATTACAGCTAAATCAATTTGCACGAAACCAAGTGCCAATGATTTGCCACAACGCCAGCCATAACCACCGGAAGTAGCACGGCCGATGACCTTGCCATCTTTGTAAATCGCTTCAGAGCCTCGGGCATCGGCATCAGTCACGCCTTTGACTTCTAAGGTAACAAAGCCATTTTCTGCGCCTTTTTTCTGCCAAGCCGCAAGCGCCTCTTTACCAATAAAGTCCTGCTCTTTGTC
>DUCF01000066.1:0-5875 GCA_012959965.1 Candidatus Thioglobus sp.
AACGGGGCGGGTTGTTCACTGAATCTTTTTGGTACAGCATCATGCATGCGCGTCGGGTCGCTTGAAATAGCACGCGCAAAAATTATCCACCCCACTCCTCAAAAGGATTCCCCGTCTCATCCATCGGGAACGAAACCCGGGTGCCCCTAATATGGGCCAGACGAGCGGCCATGGCCATTTCCACGTGACGACGGGCAATCTGACCCAGGCACAACTCGTATTCCGGCGTTTTCCCGTCCAGCATATCCAGCATGGACCGGGCCATACGGTGATGGGCGTTGATCCATTTCTGGCCGCCTGACACCTCTTCATGGGCCAGAATCTCCCATCGGTCATCCCCCACAAGCTGCGGATTGGTATGGGGATGATAATAGATATCGGGGCCATCCTGAGTGGGGCCCGGCAGACTGAGCGTGCCGGCTGTCCCGTGGATATCGATCCGGTAGGGATTCTCCAGGCCGTCTCCTGCATAAGACTCGAATTCAGCATTGAAGCCGGCAAACTGATAGTGCACCCAGATCCCGTTACCGGCGGACAGGCCCATACCGAATACGCCCTCTTTTACAACCGCCGGCGTGGCCGGCTGTCCGTCCTGGGTGATCAGCGCCTGGCACCACAACGGTTCACCGAAGACCTGCCGGAGGAAATCGAAGAAATGCGGATATAGATCGATAAACCACTGGTCCCCGCCAAGCTTACCGCCGAAACCGTACATACGGGCCCATCGTGGTTCGCCGATTTTCCCTTCCTTGATCATCGGAATCGCCTGTTTCTGGATTTCCGGTCGTCCGCGCCAGGGATGCGCCATCACCAGCATCACACCCGCCCGGTCGCAGGCGTCCAGCATCTGATCCACTTCCGCTGGCGTTCGGGCGAGCGGTTTTTCAACATAGAGATGCGCCCCCTGTGCCGCTGATGCCAGCACCATTGCCAGATGATTGCTCATTTCGTGGGTGGCTACGACGACAATATCAGGTCGCTCGACTTTTAACATTTCGGTATAGTCGGTATAGCCCGTCCTGGCGCCCGTACGTTCCATAAAGTCGGCTCTTCCAGCTTTATCCGGATCAGCCAGGGCAACGATTTCCGTCCCCTCTACACCGACAAACGCCTGGTCAAGAGAATGACCATAACCACCGTCGTTTGTGTCGCCTATAATGGCAATTTTCCTGGTCATTTTCTCTCCTGATGTTACGAAGCTGCGAAGCCGCAAAACGACGAACGGCGCCATTTTTTGGCTACATAGTTATGAGACAGCATAGATCAAGGTCGATGATATTGGGCCTCAAACACAAATTGATCGCTGTTTTGGCGCCAGTCTTTGTCCATGGAGTCTGGGCCTCCGAAGGGGGGGGATTCACAGACGATAACGCCGCCTTCTAGCGATTTAATCAACGGCGAGGCAAATGATTCTGTAAGTGGAAAGCGGCCGTTCTGTCCGTATTGTTCGTCGACAATGGTGCGTAAACGTAAAAAGAGCACCGGGGCATGCTGAATCTCATCCAGAATTACCAGTTCTTCCCCACGCATGTGCCGGCCCCATTCAATATCAAGACGTGTCAGGTCTTCTACCCGCTCGATATCGAAATAGATATCTGAAAACGTCCTGGCATGGGTGGTCTTCCCAAGATGCCGTGCCCCGGAAAGAACCACGGCCGGGCTCTGCGTCAACGAGTGTTCATATTTTGAAATACAGATACGTTTTTCTAATATATAAGATATATTTGATACTTGATATAAACCCGCTTGTTCAGGCCATCAGTTCTTCAAATTCCAAAACGCCTTTACCGCCTCTTCAATCTCTTCAGAACGTCGCACTTGTTGTACCGGATGCCACCACGCAGGAAACAGGCGCCGGTATCGACGATGGCCGAATCGTTGATCGATCAGCAGGACCGCTCCCCTATCCTCCGGCGTGCGAATAACCCGGCCCGCAGCCTGTAAGACCCGGTTCATGCCGGGGAACATGTAGGCATAGGCAAACCCGTCCGCCTCCCGGGCTGCAAAATAATCCCGTATCAACTCCCGTTCAAGGCAGATCTGGGGCAGACCGACGCCTACCACAGCCGCCCCCACGAGGCGATCCCCAACCAGATCGATGCCCTCACCGAACAAGCCGCCCATGACGGCAAAACCGATCAATGTGCCCACGGTGTCGGTGTCGAATAAGGCCAGATAATCCTCCCGTTCTGTTTCCGTCATACCGGATGTTTGCAGGTGGACATTCAGGTCCGGATAAAGCGTGTTGATCTGCTCGTAGACCGATTGCATATATCGATAGGAGGGGAAGAACACCAGATAATTGCCCTGCATGCCCTGCACGAGAGAAGCGACGGCATAGGCCACGGTGTCGTAAGTCTGGTCACGTTGTTTGTAGGACGTCCCGATATGGTCGGCCACAAGAAGCCGGAAATTTTCATATGGAAACGGAGAATCCAGATATATCATCGGATCGTCCTCTTCCCCGCCCAGAATCTCTCGGAAATAATCCAACGGCGTCAGCGTGGCGGAAAAAAATATGGATGCCGTACTGCGCTGTAAACCCTCATGTAATAGGTAGGATGGGTCCAGGCAGAACAGACGCAAGGTCACATCCTTACGGAATTTCTCCGCATAGGTTATATATCTGCCATCGAATAACTCCGCAATGCGCAGGAAGGCCAAGGCCTCGAAATAGCATTCAAGCAGTTCATCGCGGTGAGGCAGCGGTCGATTCTGGGCCAGGACCTCTTCGGCCGCGTCGACCAGCTTATGTAAAGGTTTGAGGACGTCCTCAGGTAGATCTGTACTTACCCAGGTATTGTTTTTTGCTTCTTCTCTGCAGCGTTTTTGGTAGGTCAGCAAGGCTGAATTCACGGCGCCTGATCGTTTGGCTATCGCCGGAGCGTGCGGTTTAAGATGACGCCGCAGATCCAGAAACATACGTTTGGATAAGGAAGCGGAAAACATCTCCCGAGCTCGGTCAACCAGATTGTGCGCCTCATCGATAAGAAAAAGGTAACGGCCCGTCTGATCCAAGAAGAACCGGCGGAGATACGCCCGTGGATCGAAAACATAATTATAATCGCAGATGATGACATCCGCCCAGAGCGACAGATCGAGGGAGAATTCGAAAGGACACACCTTATGTTTGTTCGCCTGGTCTTCTATAAACGATCGAGTCATCGCATGATGATGGGCAAAGGTTTCTGTCACCGCATCGTTGATTCGGTCGAAATAACCGATGGCGTATTCGCATTGATCGGGATCACAGGTGGCCAGACCGTGCGTGTTAAAACATATTTTATCACGCGCTGTCAGTGTCACACTCTTGATGGAAAGCCCTTTGCGACGCATATCGTCCAGCGCTTTTTCTACGACGGTACGACCGATGGTCTTGGCCGTCAAATAGAAAATCTTCTCGGCATGCCCTTCCTTAAGCGCTTTAATCGACGGAAATGGTTTTACCTATGCCCGTAGGCGCCTGGGCGAACAGGCGGCATTCCAACTCGATAGCCCGGTACGCGGCGACGACCAGGCGGCGTTGCCCCTGACGATATTCAGCAAAAGGGAAGTCAAGCGTGTCTATCGTTGTATTTCGCTGCGCGGCCCAATCAAAATAAACACGACGCCATTTCAAAAACAGGACCAGCAAATCATCAAAAAATGCCGCCAGATCCTCACGAGAGTAGGTGCGGGTATCCTCATGCACCTCCCAGGGATCAAGGCGGACATAGGTCAACTTAATATCTGCTTGTGGAAATTCCTGCTGGCGGGTGACGATCGCGGCGTACACTTTGGCCTGAGCCCAATGCACTGGATTATCCGGCCGGGAGGAATCAAATTCGCCGGTGATTGTTTTAATTTCTTCGATCAGTGGTCTGTCATCAGAACGGGTTAAACCATCCATGCGACCTGTAATATCGATTTCCAACCCATCACGCTCGACCGAGAACGAGACCGGGACTTCTGCTTCATAATCATCCGGTCGGGACTTCTGAAGCCTCTTATGCCCTCTGGTTCCTTCCAGCGCCCGGCTTCGTCCAGCAAAACCACGCGTCAGATTTCCCGCGCGTAAAACAAATTCAACCAGAAACCGCACCGAGATAGAAATCTGAGACATAATAGCTCACTATAAAAACCGTAGGGACGCCATCTGTCGCATCCCTACGGTCATGTCATTTGGGACACAGCTACCATGTCCTTAGAGGGTACGCGGGAAGTTACTCCGTAGGCCAAAGAACCAGCATAAAAAAGCGGTATCAAGGCGTGCGAAGCAGGCATTTCATAGAAATGGCGGTGCAGCACAACGCAGAGAGCGCCTTTTGCAGCCGTTCTACGTCAGGACGAATTTCCCGTACACCCGCTTAGAGCCTATCCGGCAAAAATCGCCCGATTAGAGATACCGGACTTATACGCTTCCTGCTGGATACCACCAATGAACTGCGCCGTACGACCGGATGGGGCAGAGCCTTCATAGTATGCGCTGAACGAGGCGTTGAATGTCTGAATCCATGCGCGGGCCGCCGCTGAGTCGTCACCGGCTACGACATATGCATTATTGAAGATACCATCTTCTTTCAACCCGTTGCCGCCGGCTGCTTTGATCCGTGCATCAAGGGTACCGAGCATATGTCCCGCATCGTCTCCACCCACCGCGCTGGACATCACTTCTGTCACCCCGCCGTATTCGATGGAGGTCCAGGTGCTGAACCCGTCTTCGATCTCGCCGGAACGGGTGATTTTCACATCGCCTGTGACGACCCGAGGCTGCGGCTCGACAATACTGTCCATATTGGGGATCCGCGAGACCGGATAGATCAAACCGGCGGGCCGGTTATCGCCAAAATAATCTTCAAAGACCTTGCGAATCGTATCGATCCGTTGCCACGTCTTTTCCGGCGCGTCATCGACGCCGACCAGAATTTCCATCCAGACGGTATTCGATTTGAAATCAACGCCCTGATCCGCCAGAGGTTTCTCATACTGCTCGACCAGCACAAATTCTGTTTCTTTCACGAGGTCCGGCCCCAGGGTCGTAATCACCTGATCACCGCGTTTATGCAGAACCGCCGCGCCGCTTGGCTGATGATCAGTCCAATAGCCATAGTCGATTTTACTGCCGTCGATGGTCACATGGTCGCCTTTGACGGCTCTAATCTGCACTTCGAATAAAGCCACCGGATCTGGAAAACCTTCAGGATGCGTAAATCTTGCCATACGATTCGAGCGAAGCGGACCGCCTGTGGCGGCATCGATCATCGGGCGGTAAATCGCATTAAAATCATCTTTCATTTTTTCACAATCATCCCTGTTATTCGAGGGGGTAGTCCACAATACATCTGTTTTGTAAACGTCCGACCACGTTACGCCGCACACCAGCAGGTTTTTATTCAGATTCTCAATCGTTCCGAACCACTCGGACCCAATGTCATTCGGATACTGGGTGCCTACGTTGCCGCTCGGTTCAATCAGTCGAAAAACATGGTTGTGATCGTCTTTAACGAGCACTTCCGTCGGGTTGGAAAAAATCGCTATGGGATTGTGCCGAATGATGCTGACCTGTGCCATATCAGAAATCCTTTGTTATTATATTGTGGTGGCGCAATGAAAGAGTTATTTAAAGCCAACACAAAATATATCGGCGAGTCGGTTCAGGCAAGAAGGAATACATCTCCATTTTACATTTGCTGTTCTGAAATAATCATATTGACCTAAAAACCATTTTGAAATTCACCATCAATTGATCATATTTCATAAATCAGCCGGTCGTCTGCCTCATCGCCATAAAAAGGCATCCTGATGGAATATGTTATCCTGATTATTGCCGTCGTCGTCCTATTCGTTTTAGGCGTGGTATATACGCGCCGTGTCCGTCGGCTCGAACGCCGCAGCC
>DUCF01000066.1:5885-78607 GCA_012959965.1 Candidatus Thioglobus sp.
GAACGCACGCGAAAAGTGCGGCGGGAACATGATGAACTATTGAAAGTCAATCGGGCATTCGATGATGCTCGCCGCGAGGCGGAACATTCGAAGATGCTCGCGGTGGAAGCCAATCAGGCCAAAAGTCGTTTTCTGGCCAACATGAGTCACGAAATCAGAACGCCGTTGAATGCGATTCTGGGTTATACGCAGATTCTGCAGCGGGAGACCAGCCTGACAGAAGATCAGCAGTCTGCCTTCCAGGCCATACACGATAGTGGCGAACACCTGCTTATACTCATCAACAACGTCCTCGATATTTCGCGGGTAGAAGCCGGAAAAATGGAGTTGGAACCGTTCGATTTCGATATCCAGACTGTCATCCGGCAGACAGCCGATATGTTCCGACTCCGATGCGAACAAAAAGGTCTGGAATGGTGCGTGGAGACGATTGAAGATCCAATTATTCCCGTTCACAGTGATGAAAATAAAATTAGACAGATCCTCGTCAATCTATGCGGTAATGCCGTGAAATTCACCGATGGCGGCTGCATTACGTTGAGGTTACAACGGCATGCTGAAGATCGTTACGTCATCGAGGTGGAAGACTCCGGGCGCGGTATAGAGGAAGGCCGTCTAAACATTATCTTCGAACCGTTTAATCAATCGCATTATGGCGACCAGGCAGAAGGGACCGGCCTGGGGCTTTCTATTACGAAACGTCATGTGGAATTAATGCATGGGACTATTGAGGTGACATCGAAGCCGGATGTCGGCACCTGTTTTCGTGTTGAATTAACCCTTCCGCCGGCCCAGGAACTTTTGCTGGATATCGATCAGGATACGATATATCGATTAAACACCGACGACCTTTTATCAGCACTTATTGTTGATAATAACGCATTAAATCGGGATGTCTTACGTTGGATGTTGAGTGATATGGGGATGGAGGTAAGGGTAGCTAATAGCGCCTCGGAGGCCTTTTATGTTCTGCGGGACTGGATGCCGTCTATAATTTTCATGGATGTACGAATGCCGGGCGTAGACGGCGTTACGGCGACCCAGCGCATTTGGGATATGTATGGTCGCGATCAATACCGCCTTGTGATGGTCTCCGCCTCTGTTTTTCAGCAGGATAAAGATCGTATTCTGGATTTGGGCGTAGATGATTTTATAGAGAAGCCATTCAAAATCGATCGGTTGGTATCCTGTCTGAAGAAAACATTGAATGTAGAGTTCGACACCATCGAGCTGCAAAAACCAGAGGCTGATTCGGCAGATATAGATATGGGCAACATACACGTCAGTCTACCTGAGACCATGCGGGGTCGTCTCCTTGAAGCAGCAGACCTTTATAAAGTAACAGAGTTGGATGTTTGTCTCGGCGAGATGGAAATATTGGGAGACGAAGAACGTAGCCTGGCACGGCACCTGCGCAGGTTAAATCGCCGCTTCGATATGCCGGGCATCACCAAAATCGTCCAAAGTCTTGAACCCTGAACCAAACATAAGGAAATGGTGATGACAAGTGTCCTGCGGACGCGTTGCGAGCACTTCGTGGTTTAGTGATTGGGTGATCGAAAAGACCAATTAAAATTCAAAGTCCAATCACCCGACCACCCAATCACTCATTCACCAATCACTAAATGTCCCCTACGCCTCCATCATACACAGAGCCCATCGGCGGGACCATCCTGATTGTTGACGATGTGCCAGCCAACTTGAGTGTGTTGAAAACAACGCTCGAATCGGCCGGATACAATGTGTCTGTCGCCCCCAGTGGTGAAATAGCGCTCCGCATTGTAAACGGCGTAAAGCCGGATCTGATTCTGCTTGATATCCTTATGCCCGGGATGGATGGTTTTGAATTATGCAGGCAGTTAAAATCCAGAGAAGGAACCCGTTCCGTTCCGGTTCTTTTTCTGAGCGCCCAGGATGATAAAAAAATTGTGATTAAAGGATTCCAACATGGTGGGGTGGACTATCTTACAAAACCGTATGCTGTGGAAGAGGTGCTTGCCCGCGTAAGAACCCACCTGGATCTGCATCAGATGATTCGTTTGCTGGATAAAAAGAACGATGAGCTGGAAGGCCAGAACAAAGCCCTAAAAATAGCCGTCGAAGAGCGGGATCACGCAGAAAAAGAACGCGAAAAACTGACCGATCGATTGGCGGTTATAGAACGGCAGGACGAACACTGGGATGTGGACGGTATCATCACCCGGAGTAAGACGCTGCAGAATATTTTGAGTAATCTGACGCCGTTGAGCCAGGCTCATACGGTCAGCGTACTGATTACAGGCGAAAGCGGCACAGGAAAGGAACTGATCGCCCGGGCGATCCATCGGCGTGGCCCGAATCATAACAGGCCGTTTATTCCGGTCAACTGTTCAGCCATTCCTGGAGAACTAGCTGAATCTTTGCTGTTTGGCCATCGTGCCGGTGCGTTCACCGGGGCGGCACATGATCACAAGGGATACTTTGAAACGGCGGAGGATGGGACTCTTTTTTTGGATGAGATCAGTAGTATGCCATTGGATCTCCAGTCGAAATTATTACGCATTCTGGAAACAAAATGTATTCAACGACTGGGGGATCAGGCAGAAAAAAAGATCAACGTGCGGGTCGTCGCTGCCAGCAATCAGGATTTGCAGACGCGTATTGCCGAGGGCAGTTTCCGTCAGGATCTTTATTACCGACTGGCGCGGTTTATAATCACGCTGCCCACCCTCCGTGAGATTCCGGAAGATGTACCGATTCTGGCAAATCACTTTATCCGCATGTTTTCTGCAGAGATGAATATTGATCCGCCCACCCTGAGTCCGGACATATTGAGCGCCTTGCAAGCCTATTCTTTTCCTGGAAATGTACGGGAATTGAAGAACTTGATGGAACGGGCCGTTCTCATGTGCAGCGGCCGCGAGATCCTGCCGGAGCACATCCCGTTTGATACCGGACGATTATCACCCATCCAGCCGACGACCGGCGGATCATCAATACACATCAACGCTGCAGATGATATTCCCTTCAACCTGGCAGATGCGGAGGTTTACCTTTTCCGCCGTGCACTCAAGAAATCGGATGGAAACATGGCCGCTGCCGCTCGCCTCCTTGGTGTCGGCCGCCAGAAAGTTTACCATGTTCTTGCCCGGAAAAAACCTAGAAAATGACATCGATATTCACATCATCCGTATGCTATATGCGCCACCCTTACCCCTGTTTCGAATGACTGAATACAGGCCTGCGCCAGCGCTAACGCGCGCGCGCCGGCCTGTGCAGGGACCGGAGGGTGATTCCCCTTGCGAAAGGCATCCAGCATTACATCGAAGTACTTGTCGAATGTCTTATGGAATTCACGGTCTTCATCGTTAAAATAGCCTGCCTGCCAGACTTCTGCGGTCTCGTTGCCGACCGCCTGGTACGAGAATCGTCTTACCGTATCATCGATCACGATCCGCCCTGAAGTGCCGTTGATTTCCAGTAAGTGGGTGTCCGGATAGGCATAAGAAGCATCGTACGAGCCGATCATCGCTCCCACGCCCCCTGTGGCAAAATGCAAGGCTACAGAAAGCGTACTGTAGCCTTTGCCGGTCATGTCCGTCATCTGGGCGGCTACCGAATCAACGGGCCCGCAAAGAAATTCCAGCATATCGAAGCCATGACACTGCGTCTCGATCAAATTATCATGATCAAAACAAGAACCGCCTTCTCCGCCAAAACGCCATAGGGCATGGACCACCTGGCCTAACCGGCCGTCCTGAATCGTCTGTTGCGCCATCTGAACTGGCCGGGCATATCGATGATTGAAATTAATGGCGAAAAACTACAAACCATTAAGATTGAGTGTGCCGAGTTAAGATTAACATTAAACCTGTCAGAAAAACACAACTATTTGCCTGTTTTAATCCGAAAAACCAATGGCAATAGCCGCTTCCACCTTACTTTAACAGACTATCAAGAACTGCCTTAAAGGTGCTTCTTAAGATAATGAGCAGTAAACGATTGCCCTGACTGGCAAACTTCCTCAGGTGTACCAACGGCAATAATTTCTCCGCCTTTATCACCCCCCTCTGGCCCCAAATCAACCACCCAATCGGCCGTTTTAATCACATCAAGGTTGTGCTCAATAATGACAATCGTGTTATTCCTATCCCTTAGACGAGAAATCACTGAGAGAAGTTGCTTAATATCATGAAAGTGTAGACCGGTAGTTGGCTCATCTAGAATGTAGAGTGTTTGGCCGGTGTCTGTTTTCGATAGTTCTTTTGACAGCTTCACTCGTTGCGCCTCACCACCGGATAAAGTGGTCGCATTTTGACCTAAAGTGATGTAACTCAAACCAACATCCATCAATGTTTGCAATTTTTGTGAGATTTTCGGAATCGCATAGAAAAACTCAAGTGCATCCTCAACCGTCATCTCTAGCACATCAGCAATACTCTTGCCTTTGTATGTGATTTCTAGCGTCTCTCGATTGTAGCGATGGCCATTGCACACATCACAAGAAACATAAATATCAGGCAGAAAATGCATTTCAACTTTAATCAAGCCATCACCTTTGCAGGCCTCACAGCGCCCACCTTGTACATTAAAACTAAAACGACCTGATTTATAACCCCTTGATCGGGACTCCAAAGTTTGAGCAAACAAATCTCTAATCAAAGTAAGGGCGCCGGTGTAAGTGGCGGGATTGGATCTTGGTGTTCTACCAATAGGGCTTTGATCGATGCTGACCACCTTGTCAAACAGCTCCATACCCTCAACACTCTCATAAGGAGCGATTTCCACCTGCGCCCTGTTGAGGATTTTTGCAGCCAGTAAGTACAGCGTATTGTTGATCAGTGTGGATTTTCCAGACCCTGAGACACCAGTAATACAAGTGAGCACACCAACAGGAATCTCCAAGTCAACACCTTTCAAATTATTACCACTAGCACCAAAGATGCGCAGCCATTGATCGGCTTTTTTCCGTGTTTTTGGTATTTGAATGACTTGACGACCACTGAGATAATCACCTGTTAAAGAGTTGGTATTTGCAATAACTTCTTCAGGGGTGCCATAAGCAATGATTTCACCACCATGCACACCAGCGCCCGGCCCAATGTCAATCACATAGTCAGCCTGTCTGATAGCATCTTCATCGTGCTCAACAACGATAACTGTATTGCCCAAATCTCTCAAGTAAATCAATGTATCAAGTAACTTCTGATTGTCGCGTTGGTGCAAGCCAATCGATGGCTCGTCCAACACATAGAGTACGCCCATTAATCCAGCGCCAATTTGCGAAGCCAGGCGTATTCTCTGCGCCTCACCGCCAGAAAGGCTATTGGCCTTTCGTTCCAATGAAAGATAATCCAGACCAACATTAATTAAAAAGTGTAGGCGCTGAACAATTTCTTTGAGAATCTTACTAGCAATCTCGCCACGCTTGCCTTCCAACTCAAGAGTGTCAAAAAATTTAAATGTTTGACCGATAGACAACTTGGTAATGCTTGAAAGATTTCTATTGCGAATGAAAACATTTCGTGCCGCTGTATTGAGGCGATCCCCGTGACACGTCGCGCAAGGCTTGCTAACCACATATCGTGACAACTCTTCTCTAACGCTGCGAATCTCGCTTTCTTCATAGCGTCGCATCATTCTAGGGATTACTCCTTCAAAAGGCTTCTTCTTATTCGACCAACCTTTTCTGCCTTTTATTTTTGAAAAATCCATTTCATCTTTACCGCTACCATAAAGAATGATGTGTTGATGCTCTTGGGATAATTCATTGAATGGCACATCAATCGCAAAGCTGTAATAATTGGCAACAATAGAAAGCATTTGGTAAAAATATGCATTGTGCTTACTCCAGCCATAAATCGCGCCATCTTCCAAGCTGAGCTCAGGATTAGCGACTACTTTTTCTTCGTCAAAAACCTCTTTTACACCCAAGCCAGCGCAGGTTTCACACGCGCCCACTGGATTGTTGAAAGAGAAAAGTCGCGGCTCTAATTCACTCAAAGAGTAACCGCAGTGTGTGCATGAAAACTTAGACGAAAAAGTCATTTCCTGCCAATTAACACCCTCTACCATAGGTCCTATTTTGACAATTCCAGCACTCATATTAAGAGCTGTTTCTAGTGATTCAGACAATCTTGATGAAATATCATCTCTGACTTTTAATCGATCAACAACAATTTCAATGGTGTGAAATTTTGCTCCATCCAAATCATTGAGTTCGTCAAGTAAAAGAATTTCGCCATCGACTCTCGCCCTTAAAAACCCTTGATGAGACAACTCTTCTAATAATTTCTTATGACTGCCCTTTCGGTTTTGTACAATCGGTGCGAGAATGAGTATTTTCTCATCTTCAGGCAGCTCTAGAATGCTGTCCACCATTTGCGAAATGGTTTGTGAGGACAGTGGCACTTGATGCTCTGGACATCTTGGCGTACCAACTCTGGCATACAACAATCTCAAATAATCATAAATTTCAGTGATTGTGCCGACCGTTGATCTAGGGTTGTGTGAAGTGGCTTTTTGCTCAATCGAAATGGCTGGAGAAAGACCTTCAATATGATCAACATCTGGCTTCTCCATTAAAGACAAAAACTGTCTAGCATAAGCCGACAAAGATTCGACATATCGCCTTTGACCCTCGGCATAAATAGTATCAAATGCCAATGATGATTTTCCCGATCCGGACAAACCGGTAATGACAACTAACTTATTCCTAGGGAGGGTGACATCAATGTTCTTTAAGTTGTGAACTCTGGCGCCGCGGATGCTGATCATATCCATAATAACAAGCTGGTTTATTGAGGGACAAAGGGTTAATTATACTCATGCCTTGTGTAAAATCATTATTTTGTAACGAATTCATTGATTTAATGGCTATATACAGTCGAATTCTACTTAAGCTTAGCGGCGAAGCCTTAGCTAGCGACAGCAATAGTATTGACCCAAAAACCTTGGACAAAGTTGTTTCGATTGTGCGCTCTGCACTGGATTTAGACGTCGAGGTTGCCATTGTGATCGGTGGCGGCAATATTTTTCGTGGTGCAAGTCTTGCTAAAGCGGGCATGAATCGCGTAACAGGCGACCATATCGGCATGTTGGCAACAGTGATGAACGCATTGGCCATTGCTGACGCCTTTGAAAGAAATCAAATCACTTCAACAGTAATGTCAGGTTTTCCAATTGGCGGCGGCGTATGCGACCCCGTTGATCACAAGAAAGCCAAAGAAGCTTTATCGCAAGGCACGGTAGTCATATTTTCAGCCGGCACTGGCAACCCATGCTTTACAACCGACACAGGTGCAGCACTCAGAGCTATCGAAGTTGATGCTGATGTTGTCTTCAAGGCCACTAAAGTTGATGGTATATATTGCTCTGATCCCGCCAATAATCCAAACGCAGTAAAATACGACACCTTAAATTTTAACGAAGCAATTGAACAAAATCTAGCAGTCATGGATACAGCTGCATTTGCACTTTGTCGTGAACACAATATCGATATTTGTGTTTTTTCTATGCTTGACGACATCAATACCTTATCACATATTTTAAATGGACGCTCAGTTGGTACAACTGTGAGTCAAAACGGAGATTTAACATGATTAATGAAATTCATAACGATGCAGACGATCGTATGAAAAAATCCTTTGCCGCTTTGGAAACTAATTTTAGTAAGATTCGCGCTGGACGAGCACACCCCTCTCTACTGGAGCAGATTCAAGTGGAATATTACGGCTCGATGGTTCCCCTTTCTCAGGTGTCTAACATCAGTGCTGAAGACTCAAGAACGCTCAAAGTCTCTCCTTGGGAAAAAGACATGGTAGCGCCAATCGAAAAGGCAATAATGAAGTCGGACTTAGGTCTAAACCCAACAACTATGGGTCAAATCATGCGTATCCCATTGCCGCCACTGACAGAGGAGCGTCGCAGAGAATTGGTGCGTGTCGTACGCGATGAAGCCGAGCATGCAAAAGTTGCCATTAGAAATATTCGTAGAGATGCGATTTCTGATTATCGCGACCTGCTAAAAGAAAAAGAAGTCTCAGAAGATGAGGCACACCGTGCAGAAGACAACATCCAAAAAATCACCGATGCGCATATTGCTGAGATCGAAAAAGCACTGGGCGATAAAGAGAACTCACTGTTAGAAATATAGACTTTTCATTGGTTATAAAAAAAGCCCGCATCAGCGGGCTTTTTTATTGATATTTGATGAACATTAAAGCATCAACATACCAGTCAATACCAGTGCACAAGTATTTGCCACAAGTGGATCATCAGAATCAAATGTATCTTCACAAGTCTCTGTCATGCTTTCGAAAGTCTCTTCAAAAAACTCAACAACATTATCCGCCGCTTCCTCAAGAACAGTCTTAGGCTCAAGAGTCATCGCAAGTGCCTCTTCATCGATTGAGACCATTTGCTCGCCGCAAGGCATTGCAGCCTCTACAACAACTTCTGTAATTGTGCCAACACCCGAAAGTGCACCTGTTATCACATCGTCTTCAGCAAACGACCCGTAACCTGTTTCAGCAGTCTGAAAATAGATCAAAGTGTGCGTCTCATCATCATAAGAGGTCACAATTGCTTGCGTACCGCTTTCAGCAGAAATAATTTCACCCCCAACAAAACCACTGTCGCTAGACAAAACAAGAGATGTATACATTGTATCAGTACCGCCGTCATCAGTACAAGGGTCGAATACCACTACTTCATCTAAAGACTCAACCGGACCTGAATCGCGATCATCGCCACCAGCAACAACATTTGTCGCTAATAATAAAACACATAAAAATTTAATTAATTGGTTTGTCACACTAACCTCCATTAGTAAAAAGTAAACAAGCTCCTTTATTACAAATATTTTATACTACTTATATTTTTTACAATAACGTTCTTGTTGAATTATTATGCTAAATGACGTACAAACCTTTTTTGATCAATTTGATCATGAAGATATCACAATGCAATGGTTAAAGGCGAGCCAAGCCGCACTGCAAGTTAAAAATGGCAATGTAGGTAGATGGTCAGCGGCGCTTGATCTCATAACTCCCGATAAGAAAGGCGTTGCCAGTGTGGCAAAGCCATACATTAGCATTACCAACTCCACTGATGACCAAGCGCAATTGATTGAGGGCTTAAGTAAGCTGATGCCATGGCGCAAAGGACCATTTTTGATTGACAACTTAGCGCTCGAAAGTGAATGGCAAGGCGACATGAAATGGCAACGCCTAAAGCAACATATTCAGCCTCTCAGGGGCAGGAAAGTATTGGATGTGGGTTCTGGTAATGGCTATTTCACTCTAAGAATGGCGCTCGAAGGTGCGGCACTCGCATTAGGAATTGAGCCATTTTTACTGTTTAACTATCAATTTATGGCAATCAAATCGTTAACGTCATCCTGTACCACGGCGCATTTATTACCAATCAGACTTGAGGACATGGCACCCGCGGCCATTTTTGACACTGTGTTTTCAATGGGCGTTCTGTACCACCAAAGAGATCACATGCTGCACTTACAACAACTGAAAAAAATGATGGCGCCAGAAGGTGAACTTATTTTAGAAACACTCATCGTTGATGGCGTCAAAGGTCACGCTCTTATTCCACAAGATCGTTACGCCAGAATGCGCAACGTCCAC
Organism: Candidatus Thioglobus sp.; assembly: GCA_012959965.1. Taxonomy (GTDB): domain Bacteria; phylum Pseudomonadota; class Gammaproteobacteria; order PS1; family Pseudothioglobaceae; genus Pseudothioglobus. Next base: position 15,506 of record DUCF01000066.1, read on the forward strand.
TGCCTACCCAGCGTAGAAACGCTTAAATCCTGGCTGGAAGAAGCAGAATTCAATCAAATCAAGGTGATTAATGTTTGCAAAACCACTATTGAGGAGCAGCGCCGTACTGAGTGGATTGGCGAAAATAGCGCCTCTCTCGAAGACTTTCTCGATCCATCGGATGATAATTTGACGATTGAAGGACTTCCAGCGCCAAAAAGAGTGATTGTCATCGCACAGCAATAGGTCGCATTCAAGTATAATTTACCCTTGAATTTAAGGCATGCAATGATCTCTCGTCTTTACCTAAGTTTGGCTCTTTTATTACTCACTTACAGCGCCAGCGCTCAAAGTACACCTAGCGTTGTGGTAAGTATTAAACCTATTCACTCAATCGTCTCAAGCCTTATGCAAGGCGTTGGTGTGCCTCAACTATTGCTAGAAACTAATGAGTCCGCCCATGGCTTTCATATTCGGCCATCTCAGGTGATGGCTATTGAAAATGCAGATCTCATTGTCTCGATTGACCCTAAATTTGAGGCTGGATTAGCAAACATCCTTAGTACTTACAGCGCCTCATCTCAACTGATTATTAGCGAGTTAAATCTTGCTAACTTTTATACTTTTAGAGGGAATGGCGAGGCAGGAGAGCACGATTACCACTTGTGGCTAGATGTCAACAATGTCAGGGCTGTCGCCAAACATCTGGCCAATCGCTTGATTAAAATCGATGCAGACAATACCTCTACATATTCCAGAAATTTAGAAGCTCTTAATGTCAAATTACTGCAGCTTCACAAAGATAATAACGCTCAATTAGCAGAACTTGCTGAGATCAATTTTGCCAATTATTCTGACACGATTCAATATTTTGAAAAAAGTTACAACCTCAACCAACCCATTATCATCACACCCTATCATGGCGCAAGGCTTAGTATTCGCGGCGTATTGAATGCCAAAAAGAAAATGAAACAACAGCAAGTAAAATGCTTACTTCACACCAATGAAATTAGCCTTGAAAAAACAGACGTTATCGTTGAAGGCGTGGCAATTATGCGCAATGAAATCAGCATACTAGGCAACGAACTTGAAAGCGGCCCAGACCAATATTTCAATTTAATGAAAAACCTCACCTCACAAATATCACAATGTCTCCGATAAGGCCCAGTTTCAATAAAGCAGCTTCACAGTATAATGCTCACGCATTTTTACAAGATGAGATAGCGCTTCGTCTTTCAGAAAAGCTTAATGTCATTGCAATCAATCCTGGAGTGGTGATAGATTTAGGCGCAGGCACGGGTCTATTAAGCAGCAAACTCTCGCAAAAACTGCCGAACGCACAACTGGTTTGTGTTGATTTCGCCCAGCAATCATTACAATCAAACCCAGCCCAATACAAGGTTTGTGCAGATGCTCACCAGTTACCATTTGCGGATAAAAGCATTGACTTCATTGCCTCCAACCTAATGATGCAATGGTGTCCAGATTTAAAAATTCTGTTTACTGAGTGTCATCGAGTATTAAAACCTGGTGGCCTAATGCTTTTCTCAACTTTTGGCCCAGACACACTGAAAGAATTAAAGCGCAGTTGGTCTGTCGTCGACTCCGAGCCTCATGTCAACACGTTTACGGACATGCACGATATTGGCGACCAAATGCTACAATCTGGCTTTAACAACCCTATTATGGAAATGGAGACACTCACCCTAACCTATGAAAAGGTCATCGATCTGATGCGAGACTTAAAAGGCATTGGCGCGCAAACTGTACGTAACCGCTCAAAATCATTAATGGGAAAAACAAAGTTTAGCAAGATGATTGAGATGTATGAGGCCTATCGAAAAGAGGGCAAATTACCCGCAACTTACGAAGTAGTTTACGGCCATGCTTGGAAGAGCGAGAATAAACTCAACCAAATCGCACTAGAAAATTAAGATACCGACTGGTTTTTTTCCAATTTAACCGCAGTGCCACAAGCAAACAACTCTGCCGAGCCTTGTAGTACTGTTGACGTGGTAAACCTGACACAAACAATGCCATCAGCGCCCATAGATTTTGCGTCAGCAATCATTCTATCGATCGATTGCTCTCTAGATTCGGCTATCATCTTAGTATATTCAGTGATTTCACCACCAATCAAAGTGCGTAAGCCCGCAAGAATGTCTTTGCCAATATGTCTCGCGCGAATGGTGTTGCCTTTTGCAAGGCCAAGCGTTTCGATAACCTGGTAATCTGAAAATGTATCTTGTGTTGTAATTAACATCCCAACTCTCCTTTTATCTTTTAACTGTTTTTGAATAATGATCGTCCTCTTTATTTCTAAGACGCTCAACAATAACCTTGATAATCAATAAAATAACACCCGTAGCCCCAGCAAGTGCAGATAAACCTAAGCCACCAACTGGAACAATATCAATCACCACCAGCAGCCAACAAAATGCAGCAATGCCTAACAGTGAATAAGCCAGTCTTTCCATGGTCTTCTCCATAACATGATCAGTGCATTCTACACCAGACCTATATATTTAAAAGCACTTCATCACCCACTTCCACGACAGTCATCAGATTTTCGGCGCTTGAAACAATTGCATTCTGTCCAAAAATTGCATTTTTCTCATCACCACTCATATTCAATTTAGCCAATGTTGTAAGTGGCTCCTTCGAATTTCTCACAACACCGGTGTCTTGTTGGATTGTTGTAATTTTGCAGCGAATACAAGGTTTTTTCATAGCGAACCGATAACGACCAGCCGCCTCATCAAGATAATACGAGGTTTTTTTTTCTATCTTCTCAAGCCCATCAACAACAATATTTGGTCGAAAGCAATCCATCGTCACTGCTGATTCACCATTTAATACAAGACTGGTGTTTAAATAATCAAGACTTACACTTGAGGTGATTAAATATGGAAACTGGTCGGAAAATGCACTTTGGGCTTGTTCAGAATTCAAGTATTTATTTGGGACTGCTCGCCTCTCATTTGGAGAAAATCTAACCAGCCTTAGAGCCGATCCCTTGTATTTTCCCAAATGACGAGTGAGCCAAATAGATACCTCTTCCCCCTCATCATACGCCTCACAGCAATCTTGCCAAACTGTTGCTTTCACCAATGTTTTCCGACCAAAATCCAGCGAAATAACTAAAGGCGTAGAATCTGTGCAATATAGTGTGAGCTTAGTTGAATCAATTTCCACCCCAATTGTTGCCATAGATTCAATTTGGCGCTGAGTAATAAAATGATATTGATTATCGGTGATCATCCACTCTCTGTCATATTGAAAGCCATTTATACCAATTTGCGCCCGCTGAAGCGAGATTCCTGAAAGAGATTTAACAGGGTAAATATACAAATGACTGATATTAATCATTAATCAGTTTCTTCTATTGCTCAGCCACTGCCTGTAATTTGGGGTATGTCTATAAAGTATCAACACAAACAGAAACATAGTTGCTATTAGAAAATAGTTGTAATCTAAGTCGAGTAGTGGGGAATACCACTGCGGCTGATAATGATACGCCCAAACAGTAAAAATCGGAAACACGGCAGTGCCAACAGTAGAGGCAATAAACGGAGTCTTGTTTGAGCAGAAAAAAGCAATACCGTACAATAACAAAGAAACCAATATCGCAATGGGTGACAAGACCAGCATAACTCCTGCACTGGTGGCAACACACTTTCCTCCCCTAAATTTTAAGAAAACCGGATAGGCATGACCAATGACCGAACTCACGCCAATAACAATCATCAGGTTGTCTGCTAAATTAAGCCAATACTTAGCAAGGATAATGGCGAGAGCGCCTTTACTGACATCAAAGAACAAGGCCAGTGCGCCTGGAATTTTTCCGGCCGATCGGATGGTGTTAACTGCACCAACATTGCCGCTGCCTTTGGTTCGTATATCTACTCCCCACAACTTACCAAAGAGCAAAGAAAATGGAATAGAGCCCAAAAGATAACTGAATAGCGCGATCAAAACAAATTCAATATTAAAAGTCATTACTTGTCGCCTTCTCTAATAATAATCCCAGTCGCTTTACTTCTTTCAAAGACATGCAGTCATAACAAGGAAGATAAATCATTGACTTGATTAATTGTGCCGCCCTAGATGCAGTATACGCACTTTTTTGAGATGCATCTTCAACCGCAATTAAGCTTTGTCTAGTGGTTGCATCAAAGCCATTTTTTCTAAGCAGCGCAATCAAGCCATCAACCTCTTGCTCTTTTTTAACAATAATAGGAAATACCCAATAAATATGACTTGCAGCACCGTCGCCCGGACAACTGTAATATTTACTGGCGAAGCTGTAGAGTATTTTTCCGCGTTCAGTTTGCGCTCGATAGCGCTGCGAACGATTATCTTTAAAGCGTCTTTTCATCACCGACATTAAAGATGAACAAGGTCTTTTTCTAATATTTTGAAAAAACCCATCACCGGAAAAACCTTTAGACCACTTATAGAGTATCTTATCGTAATCAATACTAAACCACTGGCAATATTTAACAAGTACGGCAAATGAGAAACTCAGCGTGAGGGTTTTTAGAAAGCTGTATTTAAGGATTTTTTTCAAATAACTTGACGTGCTTTGAATGGGATAGATCTTGTATGCTTTAATCATTAATTCTCTTAATGCCGTATCTTGGACTTCTAGTATTGCACCGCCCAGCGCAGTAGCCGTTTTAATGGTACCGAAACTGTACATTGAGATATCGGTCAACTCATTAGGCTTGCAACTCTCGACGCCATAGGACTGAGCAAAGTCCTCAATCAGCAAAAGATCTCGATTTTTGACCACACTGACAATGTCATCAATTGGACTGTGGGTGCCGAATAAGTGCGTAATAATAACCGCACAAGTGTTATCGGTAATAAGCGCCTTAACCGAGTTTGCACTGGGCAGAGTCGTGCGCTCATCTATCTCAAGGGGCACAGCAACCAAACCATGCTCTTCTATGATGCTAATCATATCCGGAATAGTGAGAGCTGAAATAAGCACTTCACCGCCCTCCTGATAACTCAACGTTTTGAGTAATAAATCAAAGCCCGTTCTAACCGAAAAGCAGGTGAATGTCGACTGATCACCCCACTGCGCGTTGATCGCTTTTATGGTTTTGCTGAAATTGGGCGGAACAATGCACTTGCCCATGCCAAATAAGAGATCTGAATATGAAATGTCTATGCGCTTTCTAATCCACATAGCAAGGCGATTGTAACGATTGCAACATAAAGCTCATTATAGGTTTTGCATGAGACCTATAATGATTAACTATTGCCTAATAGTTGATTGATATTGGGTAATCCACTCATCAACACTCACTTTTCTTACCAATTGAGCAATAAGCTCTAGGGGTAAGCTACTAAAGTCTTTAAAGCGAGTGCAAGATTTACTCATATCAAGTTTTCTCCTTGAGTGTTTTAGGCGCTCTACCACAAACCAGTCAAGCAACTCTGGCATGGCGTATATGCCCATGTGATAAAAACCAACAAAATGTTTTTGTGGGGCCAAATTAATAAAAGGCAGGGGTAGCTTTGGATTACAGTGACAATCCGCCGAAAAAAGACTATGTGGCACTACGTAGTCAATCATCCCAACTCGCTACCCCTCCAAGCTCTTAGGGATATTGCCTATAATTGTCTTTCTGAGCACAATAAAACCAGCTCGCCTCTCACGCGGAACTTTTGTCAAATACTCCTCAACAGTCAACGCTTAAGATTGCATAATTAATTATAAATCACCATAATTGGTTAAAAAACCTGGCGACTCATCAGCAAGATCTTTAATGGCGACCTCAACCTCTTTGATGGCGCTTTTGAGTTCGCCAATAATATAATTTTTATCCTTGGTAAACGGCAGTTCATCAATCAAGCGGTCAAGTCGACCTCGAGCCAACCAGGCCTTATGGCGCGCCCATTCAGGGAGCAAAACATCGTGAGGGTCAACAGCTTTAATATCAGAAAAACGAGAGAAGTCGGGTGATGTAGTATCAAGTGGTACGTAACCATTTACCATTGTTATACGGTCATAAACCGCCTTTAATTTCGCCCCACGATGGACAATCATGCCGCCTTGCATAACCACCATGTAACCAGGACCCGGGAAGTTAGGGCTCACAATTCGATGTTCAGGCATTGGTTGACCGTTACGGGTAATTTCTGCTACTTCGGCTTTTGTTCCCAAAAAATATTGAAATTCACCGCCCACTTGCTCTCTTGGATCTGAAACCATCAACACATAATCCAATCCCAGCGTATCACTGTGCCATTTATCTATCGCTCGATCGAGATCATCAGGCGCATAATTACAGTGGCCCAAATGCAATGGAATACTATGTGGCGCAACAGCAATACCGTAGATTTCTGAAAGAAATTTTGACACTTTTGGGCATAAACATAAGTCTCGCAAAAAACGAGATCGATACACACCCCCACGTAGTATGTATTGAATTCTCTCTCCACCCGTCACTGTGTATTGCCTTAACTGTTGCACAACATTCATTAATGCCGCCACACCTTCGTCTGAAAGTAGTCGCGCAACTCCAGAAATGCCGTAATCTGTAGGGCACTGTTCAATTTCAGCATCACTGTAACCAAAATCTCGTAAAGAGAGTGATTCTTTCGGATACTCTAAAGCCAAATGCTTATCTGAATTATAGGTCGGTTCATCATCCAAGTATTGATAACCTTCTGGCAAGGTTTTCGGGAATGCAATTGGTTGGTTTTTTGTTTGTTTCCTCATCACTAATCAAGTTGAAAAACTCAGATTGTAAATGACTTTAACGCCCAATATAAAAAAATCATAATAATAACGATGTTAAATTCAACTAACCATTAAGCTTTAAGTCGAATCGTAACTCATCAGGACACCCAAAAAACCTTTATTGCAATGAGGCTTAACATGGCTGCCAAGAGATAAATTGGCTCTACTGCTTAAGTCGATAGCCTGTCTTAAACATCCAGGCAACAATCGCCATACAAGCACCTAAAAATATCAGAATCATTGTCAAACTAGTTCCGATACTAACATCACTTACTTCAAAAAAGCTCCAACGAAACCCACTAACTAAATACAGTACCGGGTTGAATAAAGTCACTTTTTGCCAAAATTCTGGAAGCATACTGATGGAGTAAAAACTACCTCCCAAAAAAACCAAAGGTGTAACAATCAATAGCGGAACCACTTGTAGTTTCTCGAAATTGCCCGCCCATAGGCCAATAATAAAGCCAAACAAACTAAAAGTGATGCAAGTAAGTACTAAGAAAGACAGCATCCATATAGGATGATCGATTTGCAGCTCAACAAAAAAGCTGGCAGTAATCAAGATTACAGCCGCTAGAATGAGTGACTTGCTTGCTGCTGCGCCAACATAGCCGATTAGCACTTCGAAGAATGAAAGTGGCGCCGAGAGAATCTCGTAAATTGTGCCCGTAAATTTTGGAAAGAATATCCCAAATGAAGCATTAGAGATGCTCTGCGTCAAAATGGAAAGCATAGTTAATCCAGGCACAATAAAGAGCCCGTAAGAGACGCCTTCAATGCTGTCAATACTTGCGCCTATTGCTGCACCGAAAACAATAAAGTACAGCGCTGTAGAAATAACTGGTGAAGCAATACTTTGAAACAAAGTTTGCCAAAAACGGGTCATCTCGTTGAGATAAATCACTTTGATTGCACGGAAATTCATGCCACCTCCTTCACCAAATCAACAAAAATATCCTCGAGTGAACTTTGCGAAATTTTTAAATCGCTAAAGACTAACCCAGCCTCACTAATGGAATGAATAACGTCGGCAATGTTGGCCCCCTCCTCCGTCGTATCATACGTATATGTCACTGAGCTTCCTTTTGGTGAAAGCTCCAGGTTAAACTGGGTCAATGATTCGGGGATTGTCTCGATAACTTCATTCAGCTCTAAAATCAATTGTTTTTTGCCAAGGCTAGCCATTAAATGGTCTTTTGTTTCCACCAAAAGCAACTCGCCATTATTAATAATACCCACTCTATCGGCAATTTCTTCAGCCTCTTCAATATAGTGCGTTGTAAGGATAATGGTCACACCTGAAGCTCTGAGCTTGCGAACAATCGCCCACATATCTTTTCTTAGCTCCACATCAACGCCAGCTGTTGGCTCATCTAAAAATAATATTTTTGGCTCATGTGACAACGCTTTGGCAATCAATACTCGGCGCTTCATGCCTCCAGAAAGCGCCCTTAATTCATCATTCTTCTTATCAAAAAGAGACAAATCTTTCAACAGTTGCTCGAGGTATGCCTCATTTTTCTTGCAGCCAAATAAGCCACGACTGAAATTAACAGTACTCCAAACTGTCTCGAATGCACCAATCGTTAGCTCTTGCGGGACTAATCCAATAATTTCTCTAGTTTGACGAAAGTCATTAATAATATCTTTACCAGCGACGGTGACAGTGCCAGCACTCGGAGAAACAATACCGCAAATCGCAGAAATAAGTGTTGTCTTGCCAGCGCCGTTTGGCCCCAGAAGGGCGAGAATTTCACCCTCTTTGATATCGAGAGAAATATTCTTTAAGGCTTCAAAACCTGTGTCATAGGTTTTGCATAGATTATCAATAGAGATGATTGGGTTCATAAATTAGGGAATATTTTATGCAGTTTAATTTGTGCTCATTTTACTCAGAGAAGCCGCGAACCATTAGCAATTTCACCGTCTGGTATTGCCAAAATGACAGAATTATCTTTGCGGTAAAAACCAAGCACTAAACACTCGCTCATGATTGGCCCCACTTGCTTTGGTGGGAAGTTCACAACACCAAGTACTTGTTTGCCAATAAGGTCGCCCTTGTCATAAAAATCGGTTATTTGTGCACTTGATTTTTTGACACCAATTTCATCGCCGAAATCAACGGTGAGGATATAGGCAGGACTTCTCGCCTCGGGAAAATCCTGAGTTGAGAGCACCGTACCCACTCTAATGTCCACTTTTTCAAAATCTTGCCAACTTATTTCTCCCATAATCACATTCCTATTTACAGCCGATACCAAGTAAGTGGTTTACTGTTATTTCTTTTGATAACACCTTTCGCTTCAAGATCAAGCTGTACGGTTTTCATCCACCAACTGGACTTCGCACCTTCGGGAAAAAGGTCTTGTGGCAAATGCGGCTGAATCAAAACCAGCATTTCTTTTTGAGTGATGCCACTTATATCAATTGACAAAACGGCTAGCAAAGCTTCTTTCATTGCAGAATACTTAATTTTGTTCACTCGTGAAGTGCACCCAGGTACATTGATATTCTCAACAACAACTTTATCAATCATTTTTACCAACGAGAAGGATTAAAACCAACGCCGGACTTTGGCTTTGTAAGTTGTGTAGTGCTCTCTAAAATTAAGCTCCATCGCCTTTTCTTCGGGGATTATTTGCAGAAAGTTCAATACCGGTACAAATAATACAGCCAATACCAGCGAAAAGCCGTTGGCCAAAAACACGCCCCAAGCCAATAGCACACATAGCATACCCAAGTACATTGGGTTACGAGTATATTGATAAATTCCCGTTGTCACTAACGTTCCAGCCTTCTCAGGCTGAAGAGGGTTGACTGTGGTCTTAGCTTTCACAAAAGACACGACACCCAGAATCGAAAACAATGCCCCGAATGAAGCAAGACCTATTGCCATAGATAATCTCACTGCTTCATCAAGCACAGACCCCGGCAAATATTGGTCGGAGACCCACATACAAAAAACAAAAAGTGCTGTCAGCATAGGTGGTGGAATTTTTGTTTCAAGACTTTTCAGCATAATTAGTTACAAGACAACAAAGGCGGATTATTAATTCTACTCCTTCTCAAGGCGTGCAATAATCTTAAACAAGCAAATCCCTAATAGATTGCTCAAGTGCTCCTGTAAAGCCAGAATCGTTTCCCGGGTTGGCGGCACAATGTCCCCAGGGCGAGTCATAAGCTCTAAGCTCTGCATTCGGTATGAGTTCAGCTTCAATTTGATTGTCTGCCGGCGGAAAGTACAAATCCTGAGCGCAAGGCATGAGAATTGTCTTTGCCTTAATGGAGCTGAGCGCTTGATGATAATTACCGTTATACAGAGGCCCAACACTTATATCACCGGCTTGCCAAGTGCTTAACTTTGCCAACAAATTATTGGCATCCCAGTTCTCAGCGTGATCCTTCTCCCAATCAAGAAGCAACGCTTCAGCTGACTCGTAACCAATCTCTTTGAACAACTCGTCTCGATAAAATGTTTGCGAAAAAGCCCAGCCGGCATATACTCTGGCAAACGCTTTTAAACCGGCAATTGGCGGCGTTGTGTAATTACCACCATCCCAATGCCCATCAGCACACAGTGCGGCTTTAACCCCTTCAAGAAACACGTGGTTATGAATTGAGGTCTTGGCAGATGCGCAAAACGGAAGTATGGTGTCAACAAAATCTGGATACTGCGCAGCCCATTGATAGGCCTGACAGCCAGCCATTGACCAGCCAGTGACAAGCGCTATGCGTTCAACATACAGATGCTCAGTTAATAATCGATACTGGCAAGCAATATTATCCCAAAGGCTTATTTGTGGGAAGCGTGGCCCATCTTGTGGTACAGGTGTATTAGACGGTGAAGATGAGAGACCATTACCAAATAAGTTAATAGAGACAATGAAATGTTTCTTTGGATCAATCGCCCTGCCAGCGCCAAAAAAAACCTCGTTTCTTTGATGAGAGCCGGTGTAAAAAGTCGGCAAAACTACAACATTGTCTTTGTTTTTATTTAACTTACCGTATGTTTTATAAACCAAGAATGCCGCTTTCAGACACTCACCCGACAAAAGAGAGACTGATCCTAATTCGTATTTTTTGCTATTAATCATCAAGAGTGTTTTACTTATAGGGTTGTTGTTTTTATACAGACAATCCATCAAAGTTTGCCATTATTAACAGTCTAACGTATGATCGCGCTCCCACTGGCTTAGATGAGAGGAGTGATCGTCCCACTGACTTTTTTTCATTTTCACGTAAGAGTCAATTAAGTTGTCTCCCAATCGCTCTCGCAACACATCACTGCCGTCAAGCAAGCGTAGCGCATCAAGTAGGTTACGTGGCAACTGCTTGTAACCTTCTAAATCTTTGCCAAGCTCGTACATGTTAATATTTAGTGGATCACCCGGATCGCGATTAGCTGCAACCCCGTCAAGACCACAGGCAAGGATAGCTGCTTGCATTAAATACGCATTAGCAGCACCATCCATTAAGCGCAATTCAAAACGCCCCGAGTCTGGCACTCGAATCATATGGGTGCGATTGTTGCCACCATAAGTTATCGAGCTCGGTGACCAAGTTGCACCTGAATCCGTTCTTGGCGCATTGATGCGCTTATAACTGTTGATAGTTGGGTTGAAGATTGCAGTGAGACGGTCAGCGCTGTGCATAATGCCGCCAAGAAATTGATAAGCTAAAGGCGATAACCCCAAACCACGAGCATCGTCCTCACCATTAAATAGGTTTTTACTGCCATCCAGACTCCAAATGGATAGATGAGAGTGACAGCCGTTTCCTGTTAGATGACTGAATGGTTTAGGCATAAACGTTGCTCTCATACCATGAAGCTCAGCGATAGATTTAACCATGTACTTGAAAAACACATGACGATCTGCAGTTTTCAGTACATCATCATAATCCCAGTTCATTTCAAACTGGCCGTTGGCATCTTCGTGATCGTTCTGATACGGATTCCATTCTAATTCGATCATTGCATCACAAATCTGTTTTATCACTGGATACTGGCGCATTAAAGCCTGTTGATCGTAGCAAGGTTTGCTATGCTGATCTTTGTCATCAGCGATATTGGTGCCATCACTGTTGATCAAGTGATACTCACACTCCACACCGGTTTTCATGCGAAAGCCCAATTTTTCAGCTTCAACCAACTGCCTTTTAAGGGCAACTCTTGGCGAGGCCTCAACCGGCTTGCCGTCCATCCATAAATCTGATGCCAACCAGGCAACTTCCTTCTTCCAAGGCAATTGAATCAAACTGTCAGGATCAGGAATAGCAAACATATCTGGATGCGCAGGAGTCATATCTAACCAAGCAGCAAACCCGGCAAAACCCGCACCATTTTTTTGCATGCCGTCGATGGCTCTAGTAGGCACCAATTTAGAGCGCAAATTTCCGAATAGGTCAACAAAGCTGATAAGAAAATATTCAATGCCACGTTCAGCAGCTATCTCACTTAGTTTAATTGTCATAAAACCTCCTTTTCCTCTTAAATAGAATATGTATGAATAAAGCTATTAAAAACTACTTTTACCTGGAATCCAGTTGGTTCCTGCCAATGGCACGCCAGCCATTGCTGCCGCTTCCATTGTCAGTGCCACCATATCCTCTGGCTCCAAGTTATGTACATGACTCTTGCCACAGGCTCGCGCAAGTGTTTGCAGTTCCAGAGTAAGAACATTAAGATAGTTAGCCAATCGGCGTCCGCCCAGTTCTGGATCCAGCCTTTTGGCAAGCTCAGGGTCTTGAGTAGTAATACCGGCCGGATCATTGCCCGCTTGATAATCATCCCAAAATCCAGCGGCAGAGCCGAGGGCTTTGTATTCTTCATCGAACTCAGGGCTTTGGTCACCAAGCGCAATGAGCGCGGCTGATCCAATAGCCACAGCATCAGCACCTAAGGCTAAGCACTTGGCCACATCAGCGCCACTGCGAATACCGCCAGAGACAATCAATTGTACTTTGCGGTGCATATCCATCTCCACTAAAGCCTCAACAGCCAAGCGTACTGCTGGCATAGTTGGAATACCTACATGCTCAATAAAAACATCTTGGGTTGCTGCGGTACCGCCTTGCATGCCATCCACAACGACCACGTCAGCGCCCGATTTGACCGCCAAGGTGACATCGTAAAACACACGCGTGGCACCGACTTTGACATAAATAGGCTTTTCCCAGTTAGTAATTTCTCGTAACTCCTGGATTTTAATTTCCAGATCATCTGGGCCCGTCCAATCGGGGTGACGACACGCAGAGCGCTGATCAATTCCTTCAGGAAGGTTTCGCATTTGTGCAACTCTCGGGGAAATTTTTTGTCCGAGTAGCATGCCGCCTCCGCCTGGTTTGGCGCCTTGACCAAGGACGATTTCAATGGCATCGGCACGTCTCAAGTCATCGGGGTTCATGCCATAACGTGATGGCAAGTATTGATAGATAAGGATTTTCGAGTGCCCCCTTTCTTCCGGCGTCATACCACCATCACCTGTCGTTGTACTGGTGCCTGCAAGTGTTGCACCCCTACCTAAAGATTCTTTAGCTTGTGCCGAGAGAGCGCCAAAGCTCATGCCGGCAATTGTAATTGGGGTTTTTAAATGAATTGGATTTTTTGCAAAACGACCCCCCAACACCACTTCAGTGGTGCATTTTTCACGGTAACCTTCCAAGGGGTAGCGGGAAGTTGAGGCGCCTAAAAATACCAAATCATCAAAACTTGGGAGAGCTCTTTTGGCGCCAAAGCCGCGAATATCATAAATACCCGTTCTGGCAGCGCGCTGAATTTCCGCAACCACATGACGTGGAAATGTAGCTGATTCAATTAATGCTGGATTATCTTTACTCATGTTCTTGTCTCCTTAGTAGGCGTCAACTTGATCAATATCAAAATTGTATAATTTTCGGGCAGAGCCGTAGCGGCGAAACTCGTCAACATTGTGACCCATCTCGGATTGCTTTAATAACTCCTCTAACTGCTCTTTGTGTTCAGCACGCATTTCTTTTTCAATACAATCTGTGCCCAGACTGGCCACCTGGCCACGGACGTATAAACGCGCTTCGTAAATAGAGTCGCCCAGAGCGTCACCAGCGTCACCACAAACCACTAAACAGCCAGACTGTGCCATGAAGGCACTCATATGACCGATGTTGCCGCCGACAACAATATCAACACCTTTCATTGATATGCCGCAGCGTGAGCTAGCATCGCCCTCAATCACAAGTAGCCCGCCGTGTGCTGTTGCGCCAGCGTATTGTGAGGCGTTGCCGGTCACGTGGACTTTGCCTGACATCATGTTCTCTGCTAAACCAGGACCTGCATTGCCGTTAATGGCAATGCTTGCCTGTTGATTCATACCAGCGCAGTAATAGCCTACATGGCCGTTAATACCAACATTGATGGCCGTGGTTAAGCCCACTGAGACAGCGTGCTTTCCACCAGTATTACTGATGCTGAACTTGCCTCCAGAAGCGGCTCCTTGCAACGCCTCATTAAGGCTTCTAACAGTGCTTGTATTTAAATTAATTTCTGTCATGATTAGCTCCTTTTCCAGCTGTAAATTTGAGTCGGCTCTGGTTCCCAAATACGCGCATTTTCAGCGCCAGGCAAAGTTGCAATGGCACGATACTCAGAGGCCATTGCCGCCCAGTCATCTGTTTCTGCCATGATTGCAGGCTTACAACCAACAGGATCTCGCATTACCGCAAAGCCATCCTTAGTACCAATTGCAAAGGTATAAAAACCGTCTAGATCATCAATTGCGTGGTTAAGAGCTTGCTCCAAGTCGTCGCCCTCGCTTAAGCGCCAGCTAAGGTAGCCCGCAGCAACTTCGGTATCGTTGTCGGTTGTGAATTTAACGCCTCGGCGACGTAAAGTTTCACGCAGACGATTGTGGTTTGATAAGGAGCCGTTATGCACTAAGCACAAATCTTGACCGGTTGAAAATGGGTGGGAATGTTCGGTTGTAATAGCACTTTCCGTTGCCATGCGAGTATGGCCTAAGGCATGCGTTCCACTCATGCTTTTAATATCAAACTTCTCAATAAAGTCAAGTGGATCGCCTACACCCTTAAAGACTTCAATATTGGTGCCTGAACTGGTAATACTAAGTTCACTGTAGTTATTATCAAGCCAGTCCTGAACTTCGTCAGCGCTTGAATTCACAAACAGTACGGCTTGATTGTGCACCACCGCTATTTTTTTAAGGCTAAAAACGGTTTTAATTGCCACTTCAAGAGCATTCCAGTCAAAATTTGAATGCTGAGCCAGCACAGAAATTTTGCAACCATTTGTATGAGGGTCTCGGTAAATCGCTATCCCCGCGCTATCCGGTCCACGCTCTGTCATCTCACTCAACATAGGTGCTATCAGAGCGCCTAATTGAGATTCCAGTGCTGGGTTTTTTATAAACAATCCAACAATTCCACACATATATAACTCCAAAAAAATAGCCAGCCTGAATTCATAATCAACTTAATTTTGGCTGCAGTTAAAATTAAATCACGAATAACATTATTTTATTAATCACAAGTCTTTCACTTTATTTTCTACAAATGAAAGTTGCCCTAATCAATTAAGGCATAAAGAGAAATAAAAAAAGCCGAAATATCGAGCAAGGCAGCTTTCATTTTTAGTGCTTGTTCTGCAATTATCGTTGTTTTTTTTATTTGACAATAACTAATATATTAAATACACTGTTGTGAAATATCAACAATTCTATGATTCAATGCACCTAAACCAACTGCTAATTTTTTCAAAAATCGCCCAACATAAAAGCTTTACCAAGGCCGCTACCGAGTTACAAGTCGATAAATCAACAGTCAGCAATAATCTCGCGAAACTTGAATCCCGTCTGGGGGTTAGATTATTAAATAGAAGTACTCGCAGCGTGACTCTTACTGAAGCTGGACAGGGCTATTATCAGTACTGTCAACAGATTGTAGAGACCGCCGAAGAGGCCGAGCAATTTACCGCTAATCTCGGCAAGGAAGCGGTTGGATTATTACGCGTAGCAGCTTTAAACGATTTTTCACAAATATTCATTCCCAAAGTTATCCAGCCATTTATGGAAGCCAATCCGAAAGTTGAAATGGAACTTATACTTGAATATCGAAACACCGATTTAGTTAAGGAACGTGTCGACATTGCTTTGCGTTTTGGCATTGTACCTCTTGAAGATTCCAATCTCATTTCAAAAAAAATTCTTGATGATGAGTTAGGCCTTTATTGCTCACCTGGGTTTATCGATAAATATGGAAAACTTGTGGATGTCAGTCAAATAAACGATTTTGATTTGATTGAGCTTTTTATGGGTCCGCACATCCAACTCCCCATTAAGAAAGGCAATGTCAGCTATACAATTGATATGAAAGGTAGATTCAAGGTAAATGACTTACTAAGTGCCAAAGATGCTGCGTTATCTGGCTTAGGGATTGCAGCCCTATCCAAACTCCTTAGTCAGGAGGCGGTTGAGAAAAAACAACTAGTGCCACTACTGACTGACTGGCAATTTCCAAGTGTTGCTGTATACGCAATCTACCCCAGTCGCCAGTGGATGCCGGCAAAATTAAAAGTTTTTTTATCGTATCTCGAGCAACTATAAACCTTTGCTGGCAACTAACAAGCCACCAACAAGGGTTTTTATAAATGATTTAGTACAGCCTTAGATACTCCTCAACTTCCCATTCTGTCACCGCCTGGTGATAGCGATCCCATTCGTCCATCTTGTAGGCGAAGAATTGTTTCATCATCGACTCACCCAAAACTTCGCGGGCAAAATCACTCTTTTGTAATGCCTCCAATGCCTCAAGTAAGTTGCGTGGCAACGAAGTAATATTAGCTTCTTTGATTTCTTCTTTACTCAAGGAATACAAATCCAAATTGAGAGGATCACCAGGGTCGATCTTATTCTTAATACCATCAATCGTTGCCGCTGTTGTTAAAGCAAGTGACAAGTACGGGTTCATGCACATATCCGCCGCACGATTCTCAATACAAAAACGATTTTGAGGCAAGCGAACCATACAAGAGCGGTTGTTATCACCATAAGCCATTTGGGTTGGCGCCCAGGTAACTGTCCCCCCCTCGAATCCACCCACTTTAGGCACCAAGCCATTATAAGAATTCACCGTTGAACAGGCAATGGCAGTAATTGCATGGCCGTGTTTTAATATGCCACCAATTGCATGGTAGGTCTCTTCTGAAAACTTGCCGTCTTCGCCCTCAAAAATATTACCGCCACCGTCAGTGTCAGTCAAACTGAAATTAATATGCGCACCAGAGCGCCAATCGCCAATTGTAGGCTTCGGCATAAAGGTAATAAACATACCATGGTTTTTTGCTATCTCTTTTAACAAGACTCGCAAGAAAACAAGGCGATCGGCCATTTCAAGAACATTGGTATAAGTAAAGTCTAATTCAAATTGCGAATAAGCACCCTCAGCAACTACGTCTTTAACACCCCAACCGAGACCGTTCAAGATATCAATCATTTCGCCAAGAAAGCCCATCGATTCAATGCTGTATTCAGCATCATAACCAAAGGCTTGACGGCGTGGACGAAGACCTTTACCAACAGCAGGGTCATCATCAATAGCCTTAACCGGCTGACCATTCTCCCAACGCATTGCAATAAATTCAGGCTCAATGCCACAGAAGGCTTTAAAGCCAGCATCTTCGGCATCCTTAACTGCACGTTTAAGTGTTTGACGTGGACAAAGGTTGTAAGGTTTACCCTCCCACCATAAGTCTGCAAAAACCCAGGCGCAAGTTTCATCCCAAGGGCAAATAACCAGGGTATCCAAATCTGGAACAGGAATTTGATCAGAGTCAGCTGGCCCTAATTCTGGCACAAATGAAATAGAGTGGACTGCGAATTGCGGACCTTTGCCCATACATAAGGCTTCAAATTCACACATTGGCACCGGTTTGGTTTTTGGAATGCCAAGTAAATCAATCCAACAGGATAGAATGTATTTAACACCTGCCTTTTCCAGTTTTTCTTTAGCCTTAATAACGCGCGCTTTCGATGGCAGCGCATCAACCATTGATGTTGGATATGTATTTGTCATATATTCTCCTAATAACTCGTGTTGATACAAACTTAAAGGTTTTCGTGTGACTTTAACAAAAACTGATTTTTAAAGGTTGTTAATCCTTTCATTACTTCTACATTGTTGATATCGTCTTTATTAAAACAATGTTCGTCGAGAAAACGGCATAAGGTGTCATCGCTATTCGAAACAATTTCCACCAAAAGGTCGTAACGCCCAGTAACCCAGATAATAAAAACAATTTCAGGACAATCCTGCAACCTCTTAGCAACCGCCCCAGGGCTTGAAGTAGGCGCAACCTTAATACCCAACATCGAATCTGTTGCATAATTAATTGCAGAAGGATCAACCAAGGCTTTTATTTGCAAAACTCCAGCATCTTTCATTCGATTCACACGATTTCTCACCGTGCCTTCGGAAACATCCAGCGCTGTGGCTATCTCTTTAAAGGGTAAGCGTCCATCCATCTCAAGCATGCCAATAATTTGTTGATTTAATTTATCACCCAAAGTATCTCTTGATGGGATACGTAGCAATTGATCGCCACCATTCACGTCGGCTGTTTGATTCAAAGACATAACAGGTTTGCTAGAATTATTCATTAATAGTCCTTAGTTCTATGGCATATCTTCTGGATCAATGCCCGGAACAAAAGTGATGCCAGCTTGTTGCTTCCAATCGTGGGGATAAGCCGCATAAAAAATCACGCATTTTTCATCACACTCATAAGCAATGTGATTGTCGCGAGGAATATAGAGAACATCACCTGGTGAGCATGTATAGGACTTTCCATCACAAGTCAGTCTAAACTCACCTTCCATACAATAAATAATTTCATCACAAGTCAGGTCCCATGGGACCGACACTTGATTCAAGAAATTAAGCCCGCCACACATTGTGTCACTGACGTTGCTTGTGACAAATGGTTTGATATAGGACTTTCCTGGCTCTAAAGTATGCAGACGATTTTCAATATCGCTAAATTTATACAACTTGGGTGTTTTATCACTCATCTTTTTCTCCTAGATTTAGTTTGGATTAATGGTTTCGTTTAATTCAACAACATAGCCGTCAGGATCTTTCAAGAAAGCTAAAATTCTTGTCCCATGACTCATTGGACCAGGTGGTGCTATGATTTCAGCACCTTGCGCAGTGAGGTCTTCAAAAGCTTTATGTACATCTGGGGTTTCAATGCAAAGATGGCCCCAGCCATTGCCCTTGTCGTAGTGCCCTTCTTGGTCCCAGTTATGAGTTAACTCCAAGGTTGGGAATTCTGCTTCGGGGCCATAACCAATAAAAGTATTGGTGTAACGGCCACCTGGATAGTCGGTCTTTCTTAACACCTGCATTCCTAAAATATCGCAGTAAAAATGGATAGACTTATCTAGATCCAACACCCTGATCATTGTGTGGGCCAGTCTATAATTCGGTTTTTTATTCTCTTCAAACATTAATTAACTCCTAGTTTTGTTTATTTATTCTGTGTCACAGCAGTTGAAATCATTGTTTGGAAGGCGCGAACACTATCCTCCCAATGAGGTGATAATAGACCACCATCTTCCGCAACAGGTGACGCTCTACCGAGCTGCATGCGCGCGCAGATTGCATGGTCTTCTTTGTGCACATCCCACCATAGTTGTTTTATCTCTTCTATCTCAGGCGCCGATAAAGATTGACCTTCTGTAGTGTAAATTACTCTTTTCTGAGTTGTACGCCCAGAGTCTACGGGTACGCTCAAATACACGCCAAGTTGATCGGGGAAATAACGCCCAATAATAAAATTCGGAAATAGGGTTAGATAGCGCGAACTCACCGAAAGACAGCCCTCTACTTGATCACTATCATCCAAATCGACCGCACTACCAAGACACACACCATCAACGATTGTGTAGTGATCTTCAAGCGGTTGATTGGTTGTTGTGCGGTGTACAAATTGAACGTGATAAGGCTCAATAAAATTTTCAATAAGAAATTTCCAATTGCACGAAATTTCACCGAAGTCCAATGTCGCCACAGGACTAACTTGATCAAAATTTATACCATCTAAATGTCGAATCAAGGGCTCCGCATAAACTTCAAATTCTGGCGCATCACCGCTTAAATTGATAAAAATCCAATCGTGCCAAACTACCAACCTTATTGGTATAAGGCCATGTTCCGACATTTCAAAACCTTCTGGGTGATGTTCTTTACCACCAAAAAATGGGGTTGCGCAAAGCTCGCCATCCAAATTATAGGTCCAAGCATGGTAAGGGCAGCACAACATGGCACCGACATTCATCGGCTCATCAACCAGCTTAAGGCATCGATGAGAGCAGGCATTATGAAATGCACCTATATCACCTCGCGTATTTTTGATTAGCAGTACGGGTTTTCCAGCCACTATCACTGGCTGTGCATCGCCAGGCTCAGCAAGCTCATGAGCAAAGCCAACAAAAACCCAGTTATCAGAAAACAGTGTGTCGTATTCAGCTTGTAAAAATTGCTCATCATTGTACGCAGCAGCAGGCAAGCCATGCTTTAGCACGCCTTGCTCGAAGAACGCAGACAATTCAATTGTATTCTTACTCATTACACACTCCAAACATTAGGCAGCAAATTTTCTATATTGGCAGATTGTTTCTGCCATATATTGCATTTAATGCAATATATAATAAGATATTTGCAATATACACATATTTAATGGATATAAATGATAAATATGCAATTAATTTTGATATTTCTGAGTATTTGTGTCAGGTTGATACCAGTGAAGGAGCGTAAGAAGGGATTAAAACGAACTTCGAGTGATTTTCAGGGTGTCGTGAAATCTACAAACTGTATGGTTGTGATGATAAATAAACTAAGAATATTTTTTACCCCAAATTTCAAGACTACTCGTTGCAAGAATAA
The DNA here is from genome assembly GCA_012959965.1 of Candidatus Thioglobus sp. GTDB lineage: Bacteria > Pseudomonadota > Gammaproteobacteria > PS1 > Pseudothioglobaceae > Pseudothioglobus. The sequence continues at coordinate 36,177 of DUCF01000066.1, forward strand.
TCACTAAAACTCCTACCCACTGAGAGAGGGCGAGTGAGTTATGGAAAGCAACAATGCCAATCATAATGGTAAATATTGGCTCAAAAAACATCACATTAGAGGTGCGAACAGGGCCAATTTTTGCAATCGAATAAAAGAAGAAATAAAATCCGCCGATCATACCCACGGCCGAGGCCAAACTCCACTGAATCATCTCAAAGGTAACTGAAGCAATAGGCTCTGGCGTGATAATAAAATAAATCAGTGCAAATACACCTGTTGGCAATATCATCAGATATTTAATCAAACCCCAGCCCGGCTCCACGTCTTTATGACGTGAAAGAATATTAACCGCCGCCTGGGCAATAGACGCAATCGTTCCCCAGAAAACACCCCAAGCTTCCCAATCAGAGGCATCGCCTTGCACCATTAGCCAAATACCAAACAGAGAGACAATTAACGCAGCTGCTGATATTAGGTCAATGGAGCGACTCTTCATCACCGAGTTGGCAAAAAAGGTAAACAGCGGGAAGGTGTAGATCACCACAACCGCTAGACTGAGTGGGATCAACTTGAGTGAGTACATATAACAGCCGACAAATACAGCCTGCAAAATGCTGATTGCAATCAGCCTCATATAAAGTGATTTCGTTTTTTTCTTTTTGCTGGTCTTGTCTAGCGCGCTTGAGAGTAACAGGGTTGTTGTGTAACGAACACAAAGCAAAAGAAAGACACTACCACCTGCAGCATAATACAAGGGTGCCATCGAAGCAGCGAACGAAAAAAAGAGTGCCGAGACAATAGCTGAAAGAATATTGACAGAGAGTAACGCTTTCACAGTAATAAAGATAAGGCCATATAGAAAGTCTGCATTTTATAACTCAAAAATGTGAAGCGTCAAGCTTTATCTTTAACCCCAATAAAATACTTATTTACTGAGATTGTTCCTCATTTTCTCTGGGTTATTTGTTGTCAAAGAGGATGCACCCCAATCCGACATACGTTGAGCCCAAGCTGCATCATCAATAGTCCAGCCGGTGTGGTATGACAAACCCAGTGCAAGCACTGCATCAACCAATTCTTTTGAATTTTCATTGTTTGAGCTCAGGCCATCGGCACCAATATCAAGCAATACTGGTAGGATTTTCTCAATATCAAAATCCGTTTCAAAGTCATTCAACCAATTTGCCTGATACTCCGGCGCCAACGCTTTACACGCTTTAATAACATCCGCATCAAAAGCAATAATAACAACTTGCTCAGGACTTAAGTTTGATTGCCTAAGCTGACTCACCAATACCGGCACGATTTCCGTACCGCATTTGATTTCAATAAGAATTTTCTTACAAACGGGAATGGTGGCAATCACCTCATCGAGCGTAGAGATTCTTTCTGCAGAAAACTTCTTTGCACGATAACTACCAATATCAACAACTTTCAACTCTTGTAAAGTGGATTCGACAACAACAAGCTTTTTATCACCAACTCGTCCAGTATTGTCATCGTGAATGCAAACAATAACACCGTCTTTCGTTAGCCGAAAATCACCTTCAATTGCATCGGAATTTTGCTCCCAAGCCAACTCAAATGAAGCCAGTGTGTTTTCTGGTGCAGCGCCAGAAGCGCCCCTGTGTGCAACAATAAGCATATTAATTACAAGTATTTATTCGCAAGCTTCTCACCAAGAGCACGGGAGGTTGTCCACTTACCACCAAAAACAGTGATGATTTCACCATTTTTCTCAAGCACGTATTCTCGGGACGCCTTATTAGGGTTTTTGTGTGAAATTAGCAGCGGCCTTAAACCGGCATAATTGCCAACAATATCCACTCTCGTCACGCCATTTTTAAAATAATACTGATAGGCGGCCAACAAATAGCTGATTTCTTCACTCGACGGCTTAATCGGCTCATCAATCGATTGGTGTACTTCGGTCGTGCCAACTAAAGTCTTGCCATGATGAGGTAGCACAAAAAAGACACGCTCCTCGCCGGGCACTTCCAATATGAAGCCACTGTCTAATGGACGATTAATAATAATATGCGAGCCACGAATCAAATCAAGATGTGTTTCAGTTTTAATGTCTGAGTGCTGCAACAAGGCCTCAGCCCATGGGCCAGTCACATTAATGACTTTGTCGAATTGATGCAATTCTCCCGACTCTAAGTGAATTGTGCCATCAATATCAAGTCGACTAACAGGGCTATTCTCAAATATTCTACAACCCTCGGCACGCAATTCATCAGCCAACATCAAGCCTAAATTCTTGTCGTCCATTTGCCCGTCAGAATAACTGTAAAGAGCCGACAAATTGCTTTTGTTAAACTGAGGGTATTGCTTAGAAAATTGATCGATACCTTCTTTACAATGTTTCTGGATCGTGTGCTTTCCTGCCAAAATATCGTACAGATACAAGCCAACGCGCACCATCCAAGCGGGGCGTCTACTTGTTTTATAAATAGGAAGATAGAAACGCAAAGGCCGAGTCAATTCGCTAGACTTATTGAGCCAATATTTCCGCTCTTTGAGGGACTCTCGCACCAAGCGAAATTCGGCATGCTCCAAATAGCGTAAGCCACCATGCAAAAGTTTAGATGAGTTAGCACTGGTCTCACTCATCAAAGAGCCACGCTCAAATAGCGTGACTTCATGGCCTTTTTTCAAAGCCTCTGAGGCCACACAAAGGCCGTTAATACCCCCGCCTACAATGCCAATTTTCATTCAGATTGAATCAGTATTTTCCAAGTTTGCATTATAGGGCCTTCAAGGTACAGAAAATTAAAATATAGCAAACCCATCTTCAATAATTTTCTTAAGAAAATCACTTAATTCTAAAGACGAAAAATACCGATTTAGTGTGCTTTAAGGCTTTAAATCGGTGTTTTTTTGAGATGTTTACAGAAATTTAAGAAATAATGAAAAGGAAAATCGCTTAACAATATTTTTAGAGTAATATGGCAATACTATGGCAGCATTTTTAATTGTTCACTCAAAACTGAACAACCCCAATCTTTTTCAGAAATACGTTGTCGCATCAGAAGACTCACTTAAACAATACAAAGGAGAGTATTTATTAGGTGGCAAACTTAATACAGTATTAGAGGGAAAACACGATAAATCTCGTACAGTTGTATTTCAATTCCCAAGCTCCGAACATGCAAAAAATTGGTACAACAGTGAAGAGTATCGCAAAGTTAAGCACTTACGTGACAACACAGGCGTATTTGACTTTGTTTTAGTCGACTCATTCTAGTACGATTGAACGGAATAATCACCTAAAAAATAGGTCTTGTTATAAAAAAGGCTCTAAATAAGAGCCCTTAAATTACAACAAACAATTGTTACGAGAATCTAGAAAAGTGAAATCGCCAACACCATCCAGTAACTTGGCATAAGGCCAATCACCAAAATAAGAATGCCGTTGATAGACAAAACAACTTTCATGTCCAATGGTGCAGACACTACAATCTCTTTATCGGCATCATCAAAATACATGGTCTTAATAATTTGCAAATAATAGTAAGCACTGATTACCGCAAACACGACCGCGATGATTGCGAGGTAAACATAACCTGCTGATACCACTTGCTGGAGAATGAATAACTTTGAGAAGAAGCCAATAAATGGCGGCACGCCAGCCATGGAAAGCATAACAACAAGCATGATTAAGGCAAACCAAGGCGAGTGTTTGCTAAGACCTCTAAAGTCAGAAACTTGCTCGGCCTCAAAGCCTTGTTTGTTAAGGGCGATGATTGAGCCAAACGCAGCCAAACTCATCAAAATGTAGGCCAACACATAAAATGCAGCCGCACCGTAGCCTTCAATAACGCCGGTGGCGAAGCCAAGCAAAATAAAACCAATATGAGAAATTGTCGAATAAGCCAAAAGGCGCTTGATGTTGGATTGCATTAAAGCAACCAAAGAGCCAAGCGCGATGGAAAGAATCGCCAACACCATAAATAGATCCGACCAATACGCCTGCATCGCACCAAGACCATCAATCATTAAACGCACCAACATCGCTGCAGCAGCAATTTTTGGCACGGTAGATAAGAACATTGTGACCGAAGTCGGCGCGCCTTGATAAACATCCGGAACCCACATGTGAAATGGCACAGCGCCCAGCTTGAAAGCAATACCAATAACCAAGAACACTAGGCCAAAATTAAGAATAAGCACTTGTTCTGAGACTAAGGTCGCACTTGTAGCAAATGTCGCAATTTGGGCAATATCCAAAGCGCCAGTAATGCCGTAAATCATTGACATGCCATAGAGCAACAAGCCCGATGCAATTGCGCCCAATACAAAATACTTCAGCGCAGCTTCAACAGCTGTTGCACGATCTCTAGCGATGGCAATCAGCGTGTATAAAGATAGTGACATAATCTCAAGGCCTAGATAAATCGTCAGCAAGCTGTGAGCTGAAATCATCACCATCATGCCGAGTATTGAAAGCAAAGCAAGGACAAAATATTCACCTTTAAACAGATTATGTACCTTGAGGTAGTGGCGAGTATAGACAAGCGCCACCATGGCAAAGCCCATGGTAAAGATCTTAAAGGTTGAGCCCATCGTATCAAGCACAAAAGTGCCGTCGAAAATCACTTGCGATTCACCGATTAAAGTAAAGGCTAAGTAGCCAGTAACGAATAAAGTGATTTGCGTTAAATAATAAGTCAGATTTTGAAAACGCTCAGAGGTGTATAAGTCAAGTAGCAAAATCACAACAGCGGCCGACAACATAAAAACCTCTGGCAGAGCGAAACACAAGTCGGCAATATTAAATTGATAATCTATCATAATGTTACCGGTAGTTTGGTTGTGAGCGCCTGCTCAAGAAGGTTAACAACGGATGCGTGCATCACTTCAACCACCGGTTGCGGATAAACACCCATGACAATAACAGCCACAGCAAGTATTGCCAAGATAAAGAACTCTCTGTTGTTAATATCACTCAACGTGCTGACAGCTGAATTCGTCACCGGACCCCAGAATACACGCTTCACCATCCACAGCGTGTAAGCTGCACCGATGATAAGCGTTGTTGCTGCAAGGAAGGCGTACCAGAAGTTTGCTTGAAGCGCACTAAGGATAACCATGAACTCACCAACAAAGCCAGACGTTCCTGGAAGACCAGCATTTGCCATCGCAAATAACACGGCAAAACCGGTGAATTTAGGCATGGAGTTAATGACGCCACCATAGGTTGAAATGTCTCTTGAGTGCAAGCGGTCATAAAGCACACCAACCACCAAGAACATCGCGGCAGAAATAAAGCCGTGGGAAATCATTTGTATCATCGCACCTTCAAGGCCGAGATAAACACCTTCGAGACTGCCAATAATATTGCCGTCGGTACCCATTTCCACGATTGAGAATAAAGAAAACACACCCAAAGTCACAAAACCCATGTGGGAAATTGATGAATAAGCAATGAGCTTCTTCATGTCTTTTTGCACAAGGGCGACAAAGCCAATGTAGACAATTGCAATAAGGGAAAGTACGATCACAACAGTTGCAAACTCTGACGAAGCATCTGGCGTAATTGGTAATGAGAAACGGAAGAAGCCGTAACCACCCATCTTCAACATGATGGCTGCTAGAATAACCGAGCCTCCTGTTGGTGCTTGTACGTGTGCGTCGGGCAACCAAGTGTGCACTGGGAACATTGGCACTTTCACCGCAAAGGCGAGGAAAAACGCCCAGAAAATCCAGCTTTGCTCGGTGAGCGTTAACGGTAAATCATTAAGCACTGCAAGTGAGAATGAGGCGCCATCCCCTTGAATGGTGTACATGTAGATCAAAGACACCAGTAGGAATACTGAGCCAAGGAATGTGTAGAGGAAGAACTTAACCGCCGCATAAACGCGATTTTGACCACCCCAAATACCGATAATAAGCAGCATCGGAATGAGCGAGGCCTCCCAGAATACGTAGAATAGAATCGCATCCATTGACGAGAATACGCCGATGATGACACCCTCCATCATTAAAAAGGCTGCCATGTAGTCGGCAGGTCTGTTTTGAATTACTTCCCAGCCAGCAACAATCACTAGGATAGTCGAGAATGTCGTAAGGATAATCAAAGGCATCGAAATGCCATCAATACCAATGTGGTAGCGAATATTAAATTGCTCAATCCAAGGCAAATCTAGGACAAATTGCATATCAGAAGTTGAGGTATCAAAGCCTGTCCAAAGAGTTAGTGATAGTGCGAACACCGCAACAGCTATCGCAACAGCTACCCATTTCGCAATATCGCTACGCTTATTGCCAATGGCTATAACCAAGCCGCCGCCTAATACTGGCAGCCAAATCAATATATTAAGTAACGAGTCCATACTATGATCCTAAGCGAATTAGTGGGTTATCGCCTGAGACAAGCACCCAAGTTAAAACAAGCATTAAGCCAATAATCATAAAGAAGGCGTAATGATATAAATAGCCCGTTTGTACCGGTCGGATAACCGAGCCAACAAAGCGTGCGAATCTGGCAGAGCCGTTAACCACGAATTGATCGATGATTGCCATATCTGAAATACGCCACAACAAATCACCTAATTTTCTCGAGCCACGAACAAAAACAATCTCGTTAAAACGGTCAAAACCGTAAAGTGATTCTAAGACGTAATTTGTGCGACGGAAGCGCTTTTGAATAGCATCTGCCCACTGCGTGCGATAAAGCGAGAACAGCCAAGCAGTACCAATACCACCGACCATCATCCAGAATGGTAATGTCATCACAGAATGGGTAATTAAAGCAAAAGCCGAATGGAAGTGTTCTTTGAGTGCCGCAACAGCGCCGTGCGTTTCTGAGTTAATTGTAATTGCATTGTCCAGCCAACCGGTAAAGAGCATTGGCTCAATAGTAAAGTAACCGATAACGGCTGACGGTATCGCCAACATAATCAATGGTGCGGTAATCGATGAAGTGGTTTCATGTAGGTGCTCTTCTGTGTGACGATCAACGCGCGACTTGCCGTGGAAGACCAAAAAGAACATGCGGAATGAATACAAAGCGGTAATAAATACACCAGCAACAACCGCGTAATAAACCCATTCTGCAAACGGTAAATTGGAGAAATGAACCGCCTCGATAATCATGTCTTTCGAGAAAAAGCCGGCAAAGCCTGGGAAGCCAATCAATGCCAGTGTGCCCACCAAAGAAGTAATATAAGTAATCGGCATTTTCTTGCGCAAACCACCCATCTTGCGAATGTCTTGCTCGTGATGCATAGCGACAATCACCGAGCCTGCTGCAAGGAATAATAAAGCTTTAAAGAAGGCGTGTGTCATCAGGTGGAAAATAGCCACTGAGTAAGCGCTAACACCGAGAGCAACAGTCATATAACCCAGTTGAGATAATGTTGAATAAGCAACAACACGCTTAATGTCGTTCTGCACAATACCAAGTAAACCCATGAATAAAGCGGTAATCGCACCAATGACCATAACCACAGTCAAAGCAACATCACTGAGCTCGAAAATAGGCGACATGCGAGAGACCATAAAGATGCCGGCCGTTACCATTGTCGCTGCGTGAATCAACGCTGAAATCGGCGTTGGACCCTCCATAGAACCCGGTAGCCACACGTGAAGTGGCACTTGCGCTGATTTACCCATTGCGCCAACAAATAGCAATAAGCAAATTACAGTAATCACCGACATGTCGCCAAAGATTGTTTGACCATTAACTTGGTCGGCCAAAGCAAATGTTTCAGCGTAGTCCAGTGTACCGAAAAATGCCAATAACAACGCAATGCCAAGAAGGAAGCCAAAGTCACCGACGCGGTTTACCAAGAAAGCTTTAAGGTTGGCCTCAACCGCGGATTCTTTGCCGTGCCAGAAGCCGATCAATAAGTAAGATACTAAACCCACCGCTTCCCAGCCGAAGAATAACTGCATAAAGTTGTTTGACATTACCAACATAAACATCGCAAAGGTAAACAGCGAGATATAGCTGAAAAACTTGGTGTAACCATCGTCATCAACCATATAGCCAATGGTGTAAATGTGCACCATCAACGAGACAAATGAGACAATAACCAGCATCACCGAGGTTAGATTATCAACCAAGAAGCCAACGCTAATGTTCAGACTACCAATTTGCATCCAGGTATAGAGATTTTCATTAAAGACATCGCCACCTTCAAGCACATGGTGATTAAAAACATACAACGCTAAAACAGTCGAAACAGCAACACCTAAAATGGTAATCGTATGCGATAGTGTGCGACCCAAGCGATTACCTGCAAGACCAACAATGAGTGAACCAATAAGGGGTGATAAGGCAAGTGTTAAATAAATATTTTCCATAAACTTCGTTTAACCCTTCAAACTGTTGGTGACGTCAACATCAATCGAGCCACGATTTCTATACATTAGCGTTAGAATCGCCAAGCCGATAGCCACTTCCGCTGCAGCAACTGTCAAAATAAAGAAGACAAAAATTTGCCCCGCAACATCACCACTGTAATAAGAGAACGCGATGAAATTAGTATTAACCGCTGCCAAAATTAACTCAACACACATCAACAACATGATGATGTTGGTTCTGTTGATGAATATTCCCGCTAGGCCAATACAAAAAACGATGGCACTTAAAATAAGGTAGTCCGATAGAGCAATCATTTTGACTCCTTACGTTTGCCAGAGGGAATAGAGACAATGCGCATTCTGTCTTTTGCTTGCACGTTCACTTGTTCTGAAACATCTTGCTTTTTGCTTCTAGAGCCCTTGCGGTGAACCAGTGTAATGGCGGCAATAATCGCAATCAATAGCAACACTGCAGCCAACTCGAATGGGTATACGTAAGCGGTGTATAGCACATTGGCAAGTTCTGTAATATTGCTGTAATCAGCAGCGTGTCTAGCTGGTTCGGCCACAACGTCAAGACCAAACTGGCCAGCACTAAGAACCAATGCCATTTGTGCAATAACGATCGCAGCAACAACAATGCCGAGTGGCAAGTATTTGGTGAATTTTGCACGTAGGGTGGATTGATCAACGTCAAGCATTTTGATGACAAACAAGAACAACACCATCACTGCGCCAACGTAGACCAAAATCAACGTCACCGCCAAAAATTCAGCTTCTAGCAACAACCAAATACTGGCTGCACTGAAAAACGACAATATTAATAGCATTGCCGCCTTCATTGTGTTTCTTGACGTTACCATCAACGCAGCACTTGCTACAAAGCAGAAGCCAAACACATAAAATAGTACTGATGTAAATTCCATAACTCAAATTACCTGTATTTAGAATCTTCAAGACGAGCTTTGCTAATCGCCTTCTCGTTCTCATCGCCAATCGCTAACAAGCCTTTCTTGTCGATAATACTGCTCTCTCTTGATTCGAATGCATAATCAAAAATATGCGTTTCAACAATGGCATCGACTGGACAAGCCTCTTCACAAAAACCACAAAAAATGCACTTGAATAAATCAATATCGTATTGTGTTGTGCGGCGCGTGCCATCGTCTCTCATTTCCGATTCGATGGTTATTGCATTAGCCGGACAAACTGCTTCACAAAGCTTGCAAGCAATACAGCGCTCTTCGCCGTTTGGATAACGACGCAGGGCGTGAAGCCCTCTAAATCTTGGTGAAATTGGCGTTCTCTCTTCAGGGAACTGCACCGTAATTTTGTCTGCAACAAGCTGTTTGGCAGTAATTTTCATGCCAGCACGGATATCGCCTAATCCAAAGTCTTTAACAAGTTTTTTTACTTTTTTAATCATAAAATTTCCTTTCTAGATTTCTAGAACCAAGGGCCAATTTCAAGCTGTGTCATCAATCCCACAACAAAAATCCAGATAATGGTTAGCGGTAAAAACACCTTCCAGCATAAGCGCATAATTTGGTCGTAACGGTATCTTGGGAATGTCGCCCTAATCCACAAATACAAGAATAGAAAGAAACTCATTTTTACCAATAACCAGACAAGATCCGGCACAAAAGTAAACCAAGCCTCTAAGTATGGCACGCCTTCAAACGGCGAATGCCAGCCACCGAAAAACATCAATACAGCAAGGGCTGCCATCATAATCATATTGATGTATTCAGCCATAAAGAATAAGGCAAAACACATGCCTGAATATTCAACATGGGTACCACCAACAATTTCGGACTCGCCTTCAACCACGTCAAATGGGGCACGGTTAGTTTCACATAGTGCTGAAATCCAAAAGACAATCATCATTGGGAATAACGGAATCCAATACCAATTCCAAATGCCGCCCGCTTGGTCTGCAACAATTGTATTCAAATTAACAGAGCCAGCAATCATCACTACCGTGACAACAACAAACCCAATAACAATTTCATACGACACCAACATTGAAGCACTGCGAAGTGCGCCCAATAGTGGGTATTTTGAGTTCGATGCCCAACCTGCCAAAATGATGCCGTAAACACCTACAGAACCAATCGCCAAGACATAAAGTAAACTCACGTCCAAATCGGTAATGTAGAAACCTTCACCCATCGGGATCACTGCCCAAATAGCAACGGCTGGCACAAAAGCTAAGATTGGCGCAAGCAGAAATAAATAGATGTTGGCTTTTGATGGGAAAATAATTTCCTTAAACATCATCTTGAAAACGTCAGCAAAGGGCTGCAATAAGCCAAGTGGCCCAACACGGTTTGGACCGATACGAAGCTGCATATAACCAATGACTTTACGCTCAGCATAAGTCATGTAAGCCATCATAATGATGAGCGGTAAAATTAAGGCGACACCCTTAATAAGGATAATAACAACATCGGCTAAGCCGCCGTCAAACCACGGTATCAGCGTATGAATAAGATCTACAAACGATTGCCACATAATAAAGTCTCGCCCCTATCGCTGTCTTGCTTGGTTTGTGTGAACAAACACACAACCTTCAGCAACGGTTTCGTTAATATTGACAGGTACACCTTTATAACAATCGCCCTGTGATAATTCAAGTATTTTCGCGGTCGCCGCACTAACAACCGCCTCGCTTATTTGACCTATTTGAGTTTGTTGTAAGGACTGCGCATGTCTAGTTAATACGTCCGAAGCATAAGGTGTGTATTGCCAAACGGTAGCGATATTCGGCACCTCCATGGCAATAATATCAACTTCACTGGTTGCTACATTTGGGCTTAGTGACAACGCATCATCCGCCACTTGTGGCGAATCCGTATAATCAAAACCTGGCAACTCCAATAAATCAGCCAATACTTTAAGCACTTTCCAGCCCGGCTTGGAATCGCCCGCAGCCTTTACTGAAGCACCATAAGATTGTGCCACATTTTCGATATTGATGTGCGTTCCAGAAGTCTCGTAGAAACTTGCCAGCGGTAAAATGACATCGGCGAAACCTAATACCGACTCATCCTCAAAACTATTAATTGCAACAACAAAAGCGTCATCTCGACTCAAATCTTCAATGGCAGCAGTTGAATCCACACAATCATATGTAGGATAAACATCCAGCAAAACAAAAGTATTCAAATTTGCAGTAAACATTTGTGCTGCATTCAAACCGCCGTTTGGTTTAAAGCTGACTTTTTCTGCAGCAAGCGTATTGCCCGTAGCACTTGCATTCAGTGTTTTAGAGTTTGATGCTTTAGCAATTTGCGTAACAAGTTTGGCCACTTGATCCGCACAAGGATTGCTGTTGACTTGTTCGCCCAATACCACAACCGCATTTTCTGCAGCCGATAAAGTGCTGGCAATATCAATCTGTGCTTGATCAACTTTCGTATCTTTTAAATAATCTGGCAGCGCAAGAGAGTTAGCCTCTAGCAAGGCCTTTAATACACCCGAAAGTGTGGCAAGCGTATTTTGTGGTGCGCTTAATACGCTGTTGGCAACTCGATAATTAAAATCAAATGTCAACGAATTGACAGTTGAAACCTTGGCGCCATTTAATGTTGCTTTTCTAATACGATGATTAATCATCGGTTGCTCTAAGCGCAAGTATGAGTTAACAATCAACGCATGATCGATAGCCTCTAATTCTGCTAAAGAGATAGTGGTCTCTAGCGCACTTGTACTACTTGGATTGGCAACATCCAAACGAGTGTCTAAGTTTTCAGAACCTAGGCCACGTGTTAGTTTTTGCAATAAATACAACTCTTCCAATGTTGCATTCTTTGAAGCCAAAGCGCCAAACGCCTCAGCAGAATTCTTTTTAATGCCGCTCGTTGCCGCTTCAAGTGCAGCTTCCCAAGAGACCTCTTGCCATTCGCCTTTGACCTTAATTTTAGGTGTTAAAGCGCGATTTTCATTTGTAAGGCCTTCGTATGAAAAGCGATCTCTGTCTGAAATCCAAGTTTCATTGACGCTCTCGTTGTCTCTTGCAACAACACGCTTAACTTTGCCTTTATGTGTTTGTGTGAAAATGTTGGAGCCGACTAGATCGTGGCGTGCAACACTCTCAACAGAGTTCATTTGCCAAGAGCGAACTTCGTAACGGAACGGCTTTGAAGTCAATGCGCCCACTGGACAAACATCGATCATGTTGCCTGAAAGCTCTGATTGAATACCTTCGCTTAAGAAAGGTTCAATTTTCAGCTCTTCACCTCGTCCCGTTGCGCCCATTTCAACAATACCTGCCACTTCTGCGCCAAAACGTACACAACGTGTGCAGTGAATGCAGCGTGTCATATCGGTTTGAATTAATGCGCCAATACCTTTATCGGCAACAATGCGCTTGCCTTCATTAAACTTGGAAACGTCTGAGCCGTATTCCATAGCTACATCTTGCAATTCACACTCGCCACCTTGATCACAAATTGGGCAATCCAATGGGTGGTTAATGAGCAAAAACTCCATTACCGCTTTTTGCGATGCCTTGGCTTTTTCATTATTTGTATGGACTCTCATACCCGCCGACGCTGGCGTCGAACAAGCCGGTTGTGGCTTCGGATTGCCCTCAACATCAACAAGGCACATACGGCAATTAGCCGCTACCGATAATTTCTTGTGGTAACAAAAACGGGGAATATCAATACCTTCTCTATCGGCAATCGAAATAATCGACTCACCCGAGTGACCATGAACGACACTGCCGTCAATTTCGATTTCAATATCAACCATCGCTGTTTACCTTAGTTACCATACTCTTGCCGTGTTTAATGTAATACTCAAACTCGTCTCTAAAATGTCTAATAAAGCTCTCTACAGGCATTGCTGCTGCATCGCCTAATGCACAAATCGTATTGCCCATAATTTTGTCTTGAACGCTCGTCAATAAATCCAAGTCTTGCATTTTTCCTTGGCCATCCATGATGCGCTTTAATACGCGATACATCCAACCGGTGCCCTCTCTACAGGGTGTGCATTGACCACAAGATTCATCATAATAAAAATGCGCCAAACGCGTTAAGGCTGCTACCATACACGTTGTGTCGTCCATAACAATCACCGAGCCTGCGCCGAGCATGGAGCCGACTTGCTCAATGGAGTCATAATCCATTGTCATTTTCATCGCATCCTCTGCCGGAAGTACTGGCGTCGAAGAGCCGCCTGGAATAACTGCTTTTAATGTTCTGCCTTCTCGAAGACCACCTGCCATTTCCAATAACTCAGAAAATGGAGTGCCCATTGGAATCTCGAAATTTGCTGGCTTGGTTACATGACCCGTCACCGAGAATAATTTACAGCCACCAGAGTTTGGCACCCCTAAATCGGCGAACCATTGACCGCCGCGCGCCAAAATATCCGGCACAGAAGCAAAACTTTCAGTGTTGTTGATCGTTGTTGGCATACCGTAAAGTCCAACATTGGCTGGAAACGGCGGCTTAAATCTTGGTTGGCCTTTTTTGCCCTCGAGCGACTCAAGCAATGCCGTCTCTTCACCGCAAATGTAGGCGCCCGCTCCCAAATGAGTATGCAAGTCAAAGTTGACTTCGCTATCGCCAATGTCGCACCCTAAAAGTCCGGCATCGTAAGCCTCTTTTAAAGCCTCTTCAAAACGATAGTATGGCTCCATGAACTCGCCACGAATGTAATTGTAGCCCACGGTAGCACCCATCACATAACCGGCAATCGCCATGCCTTCAATCACTGAATGCGGATTGAATCTTAGAATATCTCTGTCTTTACAAGTGCCTGGCTCGCCTTCGTCTGAATTACAAACAACGTACTTTTGTCCGTCTTGGTTGCGAGGCATAAAGCTCCACTTAAGACCCGTTGGGAATCCAGCACCACCGCGCCCTCTTAGGCCGGACGTTTTTAATTCACCCAAAATCGCCTCTGGCGATAACTCACCATGAAGAATTTTGCGCCAAACACTATAACCACCCGTCGCTTCGTAAGTCGCTAAACTTGATGGGTTTTCTTTATCTATGTTTTTGAAACAGACTTCGTTCACTTTAAACCATCCAAAATCTCATCAATTTTTTGCTGTGTTAGGTTTTCATAATACCGGTCACCAATTTGAAACATCGGTGCACCAACACATGCGCCCAAGCACTCAACTTTCTTAACGCTAACCAAACCATCTTCACTTACCTCTCCTATTTTCACGCCTGTTTTTGTCTCTAAATACGAGATCAAATCATCAGCACCATTGAGCATGCATGAAATATTGTGGCAAAAACGAATAACGTGCTTGCCTACGGGTTTGTGATTGTAATTTTCGTAAAAAGTGGCCACTTCGTATGCACTGATGACAGGCATTTCTAAGTAATCGGCGACTGCTTGGATTGACTCACTGGTTAGACTGCCGTCATTTTCAGCTTGGACAATTTTCAAAGCCTCCATCACCGCCGAGCTTTGGCAGCCAGCAGGGTACTTAGCCACCCAAGTGTCAATTTGTTGTTTTGCTTTATCCGAAATCATCGGTCAATTTCTCCAAAAACAATATCTTGTGTTCCAATAATTGTGACCACGTCAGAGAGCATATGGCCTCTAGCCATTTCATCCATTGCCGCTAAATGCGCAAAACCTGGTGCGCGCATCTTAACGCGGTATGGCTTGTTAGCGCCGTCAGAAACTAGGTAAACGCCGAACTCACCCTTAGGGTGCTCAATAGCAGAGTACACCTCGCCTTCAGGCAGGCAGTAGCCTTCTGTGAATAATTTAAAGTGATGAATGAGGGATTCCATGTCGTCCTTCATATCACTGCGTTTTGGCGGCGCCACTTTGTGATCATCCGACATGACAGGACCAGGATTAGCTCGAAGCCAAGTGATACACTGCTCAATAATACGAGTCGACTGACGCATTTCTTCCATGCGCACCAAGTAGCGGTCATAACTGTCGCCAGTAACACCGACAGGAATATCGAATTCCATCTTATCGTAAACCGAGTAAGGTTCGTTTTTGCGAATATCCCACTCAATACCTGAACCGCGAAGCATTGGACCGGTAAAGCCAAGCTGCATTGCTCGCTCCGGGGTAACAATGCCGATATTAACGAGGCGTTGTTTCCAAATTCTGTTGTCCGTCAAAAGGTTTGAATATTGGTCAATACTGTCTGGAAAGTTCGCAGCAAAGTCGGCAATAAAATCCAGTAAAGAGCCTTGACGATTAGCATTCATTTCTTCAAGCTCTTTGGCTTTGCGCAATTTTGACTCTAAGTATTGCGGCATTTTGTCCGGCAAATCACGGTACACACCGCCCGGACGATAGTAGGTTGCGTGCATACGAGAACCACTGACCGCTTCATAGCAATCAATGAGTTTTTCGCGCTCCCTAAAGGCGTACAAGAAAACACTCATTGCACCGACATCTAGGGCATGAGTTCCAAGCCACATAAGATGGTTAAGAATACGAGTTATTTCATCGAACATTACTCGAATGTATTGGGCGCGCTCTGGAATTTCTAGACCAAGCATGGTTTCAATCGCCATCACATAAGCGTGCTCGTTACACATCATAGAAACGTAATCGAGTCTGTCCATATAACCAATTGATTGATTATAAGGCTTTGATTCTGCTAATTTTTCTGTGCCACGATGCAAAAGACCAATATGCGGATCGGCGCGTTCAACGACTTCACCGTCCATTTCAAGAATAAGACGAAGCACGCCATGTGCTGCAGGATGTTGTGGCCCAAAATTAAGGGTGTAATTGCGCATTTCAGACATAATTATTTCCTTATTACCCTTGGAACATTGATATTAGGCTCAATACTTACAGGCTCGTAAACAACTCTGCCTAATTCTTCGTCGTAGCGCATTTCTACTTCGCCAATCATTGGGAAGTCTTTTCTCAGAGGGTGGCCTACAAAGCCATAATCGGTCAAAATTCGGCGTAAATCCGTGTGGTTTTCGAACAAAATACCAAATAAATCAAAAGCCTCTCTTTCGTACCAGTCCGCCGAATTCCAAATGCCGGTGACAGACTCAATAATGAGGTTGTCGCCCGCTAAAAGCGCTTTGACGCGCAAACGCTTATTGTCAGAAACAGAGAGCATGTGATAAACAACGGCAAATCGATGGCTTTGTATTTTCTCGGATTGTTGCACCGTACGGCCACGGCCATAACCCGATGAGCTGGCATTACCATCCCAATCCGATTCGCCGTAGGTTAGATAATCAATACCGCTGAGATCAACCAAAATTTCGAAATTAAAATCGTCTCTTAATTTCATGCACGTTTCGATAATAGCGCCACTGTCAATGGTTAATGTGATCTCACCGTATGCCTCGGTAATACCATCAGCGTCAAAAACGTCACTTAATTGTTTCTTTAATTCGTTCATATTTAAGTGCGGGCAATGGTGTTGGTTCGACGAATTTTATCTTGCAACTGCAAAATCCCGTAGAGCAGGGCTTCAGCTGTTGGCGGACAACCCGGCACATACACATCAACCGGTACGATTCGGTCGCAGCCACGAACTACAGCATAAGAATAGTGGTAGTAACCGCCGCCGTTAGCGCAAGAACCCATAGATATCACGTATCTTGGCTCCGGCATTTGGTCGTAAACTTTGCGCAGCGCTGGCGCCATTTTGTTGGTTAGAGTGCCAGCAACAATCATTAAATCGGACTGTCTAGGCGTTGGCCTAAAAACGATACCGAAACGATCAAGATCGTAACGAGATGAGCCCGCCTCCATCATTTCAACCGCGCAACAAGCTAGGCCAAACGTCATTGGCCAAAGAGAGCCGGTACGCGCCCAATTAATTACTTTGTCGAGTGAGGCGGTAACAAACCCCTCTTTCATTAAACCTTCAATAGCCATAATTAACTCTTGTTATTCCCACTCTAATGCGCCCTTCTTCCACTCGAATATGAAACCAACAACGAGCAACAATAAGAAAATCGACATACCAATAAAACCAAACCATCCAAGCTTGGCCTGCACAACAGCCCAAGGGATAAAGAATGCAACTTCCAAATCAAAAAGAATAAAGAGGATTGCCACTAAGTAGTAGCGAACATTGAAATGCATTCTGGAGTCTTCAAATGCGGGAAAACCACACTCAAATTGTGAATTTTTTTCTTCGTATGGCTTGCTTGGGCCAAGAAGGTAACCAACCAAAGTTAGGCCAACGCCAAATGCGATGCCTAGGAATATAAATACTGCGATCGGTAAATAATTTTCTAACACTTTTCTTGCTCGGATTAGGGGTGCGAATATTATAACAACTTAATCGTAAAACAGCGAGAAAGTTGGCGCTGAAAACACAGAGAAAATCCGAAAACGTGGGCTTAATTGTTGAGTTGCGTGCCGCCGACGGTGAGAGAGTCCAGTTTTAAGCTTGGCTGGCCAACACCGACTGGCACACTTTGTCCTTCTTTGCCACAAACGCCTATGCCAGGATCAAGTCTTAGGTCGTTTCCCACCATGGATATTTGGTGCAACACTTCATCGCCCGCACCAATAAGAGTTGCGCCTTTAATCGGCTTGGTGATTTTGCCATTTTTGATAAGGTAAGCTTCATTGGCAGAGAAAACAAACTTGCCGTTGGTGATGTCCACTTGACCGCCATCAAAATTCTTAGCATAGATGCCGTCGTCAACTGAGGCAATCATATCTTCAAAACTGTCCTTACCACTAAGCATATAGGTATTAGTCATTCTTGGCATAGGAATATGCGCATAAGACTCTCGTCTGGCGTTACCTGTACTTGACTCACCCATAAGTCTAGCGTTGAGCTTATCGAACATATAGCCTTTCAAGACACCGTCTTTGATTAGAACGGTTTCTTGGGTCGGTGTGCCCTCGTCATCAATGGTTAGGCTGCCCCTGCGATTAGCAATTGTGCCATTATCAACAATGGTGCACTTCTCATTGGCAACTTGCTGACCAATCTTGCCGCTAAAAACGGACGTTTTTTTGCGATTAAAATCCCCTTCAAGACCATGACCAATCGCCTCATGCAATAATACCCCTGGCCAGCCAGAGCCAAGAATCACTGGCATCTTTCCAGCTGGCGCATCTTCCGATTCAAGCGCAACCAAGGCCATGCGAATGGCCTCCTGGGTGTAGATTTCTATAAAGCCATTGTCGACAAAATAACGGTAATCATAGCGACCGCCGCCGCCGCTTGAAGCCTGCTCAACTCGGCCGTTTTTTTCAACAACAACACTGATACTTATTCGAACCATTGGACGGCAATCCATTTGATAAACGCCATCGGTCGAAGCAATTAAAATTTCACTATAAGCGCCAGAAAGTGAGGCGCTGACTTGTTTTACATTTTTCTCTTTCCTAGCAATAACATCAATTTGGCGTAGCACATCAACCTTCTCTTCCGGGGTTAGGCTGCCCAATGGACTAAGTGCTGGATATTTTGCCCGTGAAGAGGCCGCTTGTAAGATTTTTGGCTGATGTAGGCGATTTGTGTCTGAAATCCCTTTAGCAAAGTCAATCGCGCCTTGGATAGCCTTCAAGTTAAGATCATCCGAATAAGAGAAGCCTGTTTTGTCGCCGATTACGCTGCGCGCGCCCACACCATGACTGATGTGATACGAGCCATCTTTGACAATACCCTCATCAAGCACCCATGACTCAGCCTCTGAATGCTGAAAATATAAGTCCGCATAGTCAGCGCCAGTTTCAGAAAGGGAGCCTAATAAATCAAAAATACCCTCTTGATTAATGCTGTGATCATCGAGCAGCTGCTGAATCATAAGTCAGCACCTTTGGATTCAATCACCGGATTAGACCAGGGCCCGGTAATTGTATAGCTGAATTCCAAAACATCATTAAACATCTTACCAATGACTGCGCCACCGAATAACAATTTATCGGCTGCCCAGATACCCAATCCAGTGAGGCCGCCACCAGCAAGGTAAGTAGCTAGAGGCACACTATCAGCAATAGCAGGCCTAACAGTTGCCACTAGATTGTAGTTGCGGTTAACCAAGTCGGCATAGCCTGATAATTCGATTTCACTGTCTTCACTCTCAATTTGAAAGTCATAAATACTGGCCCTTGCATCGCCAAATAGTAATTTAACATTAATTCTATCGTAAGCGAAACCTTGCTCCTTTAGTTCGCTCTTATCGAGCTTCATTCGACTGGCAATTGAGTTCAGATTGACAAAAGACAATAATTTAAAGAAACTTGGGTCTTGCTCGGTAAACACACCCTTTTCAATGTCCACCTTGATAAAACCACTCACTTTAGCGGTTGAAATTTCCCACGGCGCACAATCGCAATAAAGGCGGATATCGGTGGTGAATTTACCACCACTCACCGGCTCCTCAATGCCAAACCTTTCCAAGAAGTCGGATAGATTGTGGTGTGAAGCTTGCGCCCTAAGAATGGTTTTTCCATCCATCCAGTCGCCATTAAAAACCAATTCCTTATCGCTGACACCAATATCTTCAAATCTTAGGCTTTGAATTTGCATCACTTGCTCTTTGCTAATGAGGTCGGCTTCAAAATTTGGAATCGCACTGCCATTCACTTCGGCATTTTTTGAAATTAAGTGAAAGCTTGGGAAGTCACCTGGCAAAAAATTCCAAGGGCTTTTGATCTCGTCAATATCGACCATTCTAAGGTCGTGTAATTCAACAAATGCAGGGCCCTTAGGGTGCGGATAAAGATAAACACCAACTTCAACATCTTCAGAGTTAATTTGCGCATGCCACTCACTACCACCTTCTTGACTGATAAACACCTCAAGATCACTATCTACTTGCTTCATCGCCACCTTAAATGTGGAAGCGTTGTCATCTATCCACTCATCAGGGTTGATTGACAATTCAAACGGAACGCCACCTATATCACCCTTACCTTTAGTTTGAAGAATATCATAGTGGTAAGAAATTTGAGAGGTGTAATTATCAATCATTATTTTTCCTTCCAGTAAACTCAATCGATTGTCGGTGACAAACATATCACAATCCAGTACAACCTCTTTCCCTTGACCTTTATTAAAAGGTGCTTCAATAATAACGTCACCAAAAATATCTCCACTGAGTTCAAACTGATCAATAAAATATTTGGTGACTTCCGAGGCTGGCGATTTTTTAATAAATGCCGTAACTTGTTCACTGGTTGAGTTAATGCGACCGTGGGCAATAATTTTTGCATCATCCCGGCCAAAATTATGCGCTGAAATATTTAAATAACTGATATCAATACCACCCACCTTGGCGTCTTTACCCGTAATTTGCACGTAATTATTGGTAAAAGAAACTCTGGCATTAAGCTCGGTAATTGGCGGCCACTCTGGGTCCATTGTCAATTGAGCGTTCGCAAGATCTGCACTAAATTTTGTTATTGGCGCAGCCTGTTCGCCAGATAAATTAAAACGTGTGGTAAACATCGCATTTTTTATCATGCCCGAGTTTAGTGACTGGCTTAGCCAAACAGCACTTTTTGTATTTGCCAATGCTTCGGGTATATTTTGCTGGATTTTAGCGACATCAATCTGGTCAATATAGCTTTCAAACTCAAGGAACATTTGCCCTTTTTCAGAGAAAATTTTAAGCTGTGCAGAAAGACTAAAATCATCGTTTTTAATAGAAAAAGGAAAAACAGCCATCTTGTCCTCTTTCGCTCTGGTGACATCAACACTGGTTTTTATGTCCACAGTGTTGCCAATTTTCGGCGCTTGAACACCGGTCACTAGCGTTTGATTTTCCATCGAAAAAGTAATCTTTTGTTTGTTTCTTTTTAGTTTAATCGGTGCGAGCTGATGCGCGTTTTCCCCGCGAATAATGGTTTTATTGATGGACAAAGTTTCCAGTGCTAATAAACTAGAAAGTCCCGTGTTGGAGAAAACAGCGTCCGTATCAATAAACGCCATGTAGGATTCAATTAAAGTTGCGTCAACAGTTAGCTTCCCAATATCGATATGCCCAGGTATTTCAATACCATCAATAAGGGCAGAAAGGTTAACATCCCAGCGAAGCACGTCCATCGACACAATTGGATTTAGGCCCTTTGCGCCGATCTCCAGGTCGTGAGCAGCCAATAACAATTCGTTGTCAATAAATTCTAATGCCAGCCGCTCAATACTAACATCCAAACCCGTGGCACTTGAGAGTCTCTGCTCAAGAGGCCCTTTTATGGTTTGGGGGAAGAGCACAAAGAAGGCCACAACACTCAATAATAGCAGCGATGCAATGCCGGTAAACCAGGTGCTCATTTTGAGAAGGTTGAAGCTGCGGTGAAGACTTATGTTAAGCATATTTATAGTGGATTCGAGTGCAAGTCATTATAACCAAATGTATAATATGCCGGAATTTAATCTGATTACGAAGGAAGAAAAATGAGTCAAGGTGCAAAAGGTACAAGTAGGCTAATGATAATAGCTTGGTTAGCTGCAATGGTGTTTATTGCAGTAATGTTCTTTGGTGGTTCAAGTGATGATTCTGTCGAGGTTGCTACCGACAGCGCAACACTGGAACGCATTCAGCCAGTAGGTGAAGTCAGCGTTGAAAGTGCTGTTGCATCAACAGGTGGCACTGAACGCTCAGGCGAAGAGCTTTACGCAAGATGTCAAGGTTGTCATGGCACGGGCGCTATGGGTGCACCGAAGTTTGGCTCTTTAGCTGATTGGGCGCCAAGAATTGAGCGTGGCATTGATGACGTTCTTCAAGTTGCTATTGCTGGTACTGGCGCGATGCCACCAAAAGGCGGTTGTTCTGACTGTTCAGACAACGAACTTAAGTCTGTTATTCAATACATGATGGAAAGCACTAAGTAAAACTCAGCAACACAGGAGGGTCTTTACAACAAGAATTTTATAACTATTGTAGTAAAGAGTCTCCCTTTAGGGGCTTAGCGGTTGAAATACACCCAAGTCCCTATTTTTTTGCACGTCACCCCACGGTAACACTCTACCGTTCATCGCCACATACACACCCGGATCAAGTAATTGCACCGAACCTAGTGCACAGCCGAAATTAAACAAGGCGTCGGAATTATTCACCGCATAAGGCACCATTGCGCCAAACAACACGATTGTTTTATTAAAGTCACCCTCACCCAAGAGCTTGGCAGTCTCGCACATCGTATCGGTGCCATGGGTAATCAAAATCCTATTTTCTTCACACTCTAAGCAATGCTTAAGTATTAACGCCCGATCGGAATCGATCATATCCAAACTGTCCTTTAACAGTAGAATTTCTGACGTTATCTCAACTTCAGTTCTTGCACGCAAAAGCATTTCAGGAAAATGGGTGGCTTCGAATGTCAGCTCACCGTTAGATTGATCATAAACCTTGTCAATCGTACCGCCAGTAATTAATAATCTAACACCCATCGGAGGCTCTTTATTCCTCAGGCGAAATCGTGCGACGCCATATGGTTGTTCGCCCGAACAGCGCAAGACCAATGTAACCCCTTACCGACAGAGTGCCGTCACTCTTGAGTTTGATGTTGCAATCGTAATCTTTGCCGTTCTCGGGGTCATAAATCTTACCCTTTCGCCATTTGTTATTTCCGATATAGGCGAAACCCCTTAATAAGTTTAAGCCAACAATAGGAAAATCTTGCTTATCTGGATCTGGGTTATTACGATCAACTTTTGCCTGACCCGCCAAACCGGTCGTCGTGTCGTCCGCATACAAGGGGTTTTTAAGGGCGACAATTCTGCCGAAATACCCATCACCCTCACGATATATCTCCACTGTGGCATTGTCGTTTTCGGTAAACCAAAAACCCAGTAGCCGATCGCCTTCAGTATTGGCGACGGACGCCGCTGAAACAAACAACAATCCAATTAGCGCTAGTAACCTTATTTTTAGGGTGTTTTTAAACATAGTCGAAATAGAAATCGAAAAAATCATTGTACGCTTTTTGATTTATAAAGTCTTAAATCCTTTCTCGAAAATCAAAGATTCTAAAAAAGGTATTTAAAAATTCCAGAAAAAATGGAAATGACTATTTATAGTCTCTTTTTCCAAAGATATCCGTACCGATTCGAACAAAAGTAGCGCCATTTTGGACTGCCAATTCCAAGTCCTGGCTCATTCCCATCGATAAAGTGTCCATTTTTGGATATTTAGCAAGTAAATTCGCCATTTTAGAGAAGCTTTGAGCGGGATGTGCTTGACTGGGAATGCACATAAAGCCTCGAAGAGAAATATTTGGCAAATTTTCGATTTGCGGCACAATCTCCTCGATTTCTTCCAATAGAAAGCCGGATTTGGTTGCTTCTTGGTCGATATTCACTTGCAATAAAATATTCAAATCGTACAAAGATTCTGATCTTTGATCGCTCAGTCTTTTTGCAATTTTTACCCGCTCAACACTGTGCACCCAGTCAAAGTGTTCCGCTATTTTTGACGTTTTATTGGATTGAATCGGACCGATAAAATGCCAAATAAGATCCTGACCTTGAAGGGTGTCTATCTTTTCAAGAGCCTCTTGAAGATAGTTTTCACCAAAATGCTGCTGTCCAGCATCCACGGCCAACTGAAGTTCAACGGCATTACGTGTTTTGCTTACAGCAATTAATTGAACACTTTGATCGTGACTAACCGAGTCTATTCGCGATTGAACTTTTTCAAGACTCTCATCAATCATTAGAAGACAGTGCTTGCCTCAAATACCGGGCCATCGACACAAACACGCTTCATTGCTGGGCCATTTTCCGTTTGCACCAGCACAGTACAACCGGCACAACCGCCTACCGCACAAGCCATAAACTCTTCTAATGACACCTGGCAAGGCAAGTTAAACTCAGCCGCCAACTGCGCAACAGCCTCCAACATTGGGTGTGGACCACAGGAGTATACCTCTACTTGTGTCAGCTCATCTTCGGTTAATGAAGTTAAGTATTCTCTTGCTAAATCAGTGACATAGCCCTGAAAAGCACCTTCATAATTTTGCAAACTGGCAAGTCGACACTCGATACCCCAGTCTTCCAATAATGGCATGGTGTGCGTTGCACCGCCATAATTCACACCATTATCAGCCGCTTTTTCTGAAAAAGGAAATGGCACTTCCGAGCCTAGAATAGTGAATGGTGTGTAGCTTGAGTCGCTTTGGAATTTCTGAGCAATAGCAATCATTGGAGGCATGCCTACGCCACCACCGATAAGCAACGGTCTTTTATTATCAGTAAGCTCAAAACCGACACCAATCGGCCCAATAACGGACAATAATTCACCGATTTTACGCTCGGCTAACTGACGTGTACCTTCGCCTACATTTTTGTATAAAAGATCAAATGTTTCATTTTCAACATCGACCGACATGATTGAAATCGGTCTGCGCATTGGCAGCGCATCAGAAACACTGATGTGCACAAACTGTCCTGGCTTTGTTTCGCTGGCAATTTCAGCAGAAGATAGGGTAATAATGTATTGCTCGCCTTCGAATTTATAATGCGCTAAAACTTGACAGTCATAAACACCAATTGTGCCGCGAGTTGACTTACTCATCGGCGGTAATCAAAGTACCTACGCCACTGTCGGTAAAGACTTCAAGCAATACCGCATGAGGTACTCGACCATCAATAATATGCGTACTGCCCACGCCCGACTCAACTGCTGATAGTGCACAACCAATCTTTGGCAGCATGCCTCCGTGAATAGTGCCGTCATCAATCAACTCATGTACCTTTGCAGAATTTAAGCCGGTCAACAACTCACCCTCAGTGCCAAGCAAGCCAACTGTGTTGGTCAATAAAATCAGCTTTTCAGCGTTAAGCGCTTCAGCTACCGCACCGGCAACTAAATCCGCATTAATATTGTATGAGAAGCCGTCTTTGCCCACGCCGATGGGTGCAATGACAGGGATAAAGTCGCCTTGTAGTAATAAATCTATAACAGAGGTATCCACTTTATCCACCTCTCCAACGTGACCTAAGTCAATAATTTCAGAAGTAGGATTTCCCACCACGCTTTGTAATTTCTTGGCAGTAATAAGATGCCCGTCTTTACCCGTCAAACCAATCGAATGGCCGCCGTGCTGATGAATAAGATTAACAATTTCTTTGTTTACCAAGCCGCCCAGAACCATTTCCACCACGTCCATTGTCTCGGAGTCAGTAACTCGCATGCCACCGATAAACTCACTCTCCTTGCCAATCTTGTTCAAGGTGTTGCCAATCTGTGGGCCGCCACCATGAACGACAATCGGATTCATACCGACCGACTTCATGAGAACGATATCACGAGCAAAACTCGATTTTAAGTCCTCATCCACCATGGCGTTGCCGCCGTATTTAATGACAATGGTTTTGCCACGAAATTTTTGAATATAAGGCAGAGACTCAGACAGAACGCTGGCAATATTGTGTATTTGCATGATTTATTGTTAAAGAAAAACTAGCGAGTATTTTACCCCATGGGCATTTCAAGCGTTAAGTCAGTTAATGACAAGCTTTCCCAAATTTCTTAAGGCGCCAATAGTTGTAAGGCCACGGTGTGATAAAGCCAAAAAATAGTGAGATCGGCAACACCCACCACATAAACACAGCACCGCCGGTTAATAAATAGTCTACCAAATTCATTGCTACTTCCATTGAGATCATGGAAATAAGACTCATACCAACGGCTGTTTTAAAAGCCAGCTTTAGCGCCATTGATTGACGCACCAATATAATGGTTTCAAGAATAATACTGGTAACAATACCGTTAAACATTGCTAAAGCAAAAATAAACATAGTTGGGTAACCGCTATCCTGCATAATCGCAATCGTACCAAAGTCACCAATTGAGCAACCAATCAAACACCATTTGGTGTTGTTAGCACTATTTTTCCAGGTGTGTTTACAAGACCAAAATCCACTATTCATTATTTAAACCTCTCTTCATATTTAGTTTTTAATTCACTCGGCCAAAGACTCATAATATAGTCAAGAGCCGCTTGTTTTTCGTCATCAGACAATGTATTTTCAAAAGCAGGCATCTGACCACCCATTTTAATACCGCCCTCATTAATCGTATTCAATAATTGCAGCGGCGAATGATGCCAAGCATGTGCCGTACCATCAAGAGGTGGTGCTGGATATTTTCCATCAGCACCTTTTTCCTTCCAATTACTGACAAGTCCGCGCGCCTCTTTACCATGACAAACAACGCAGTTAGCCTCAAATACAACCTTGCCAATGGCAACATCCGAATTTTCAGAGTCATCACTACTGCAAGCAGAAAGCAGAAAGAATAACAAAGCGATACTCGGTAATTTCATAAAAACATTTCCTGTAAATTATTTACAAAGTCAAAACCTTTAGAGGTTGGCGTTAGTCGATTATTCTCGACACTCAACAATCCCAAATCGCTGGCGATGCTCAACCTTTCACCAATAACATTTAGCGATTTTCCAGTTCTTGATTCAAATAATGCCAAGTCAAAACCCTGTTTTAATCTCAACGCATTGAGCATAAACTCAAAAGTTGTATTTTCGATGATTTTAATAGGCAAATCAAGGTCTTTACCTTGAAATTTAACCATGTAATCTTTCGGTGATTTTGGCTTTAGAGTGCGAAAGATTGTTTGCGTTTTACAGTTCGTTATCTTGCCGTGTGCGCCCGCTCCAATGCCTAAATAATCGCCAAATTGCCAATAATTCATATTGTGCTTTGAAGGAATTTTGCCGTAAGCCGAAATCTCATATTGTTGATGCCCATGGCTCTCTATTAGTGCCGCCCCTTTTGCACCCATTGCCCAAATATCCTCATCGTCTGGCAATTTAGGTGGAAATTTGGCAAATAACGTATTCGGCTCCAAGGTGAGCTGATAAAAAGAAATATGAGTTGAGTCAAATGACAAAGCCATCTCAACATCACTCAAACATTGCTTCATCGTCTGCCCTTCAAGACCATGCATCAAATCAATATTAAAATTATCAAACCCCACTTCTTTGGCTTTTTCAATTGCATGAGCGGCTTCATCACTCGAGTGAATCCTACCTAATTGGCGCAGGTGTTGATCATTAAACGATTGCACACCAATGGACAGTCGATTGATACCCGACTCTCTGAAACGCGCAAATTTATCAATCTCAAATGTGCCAGGATTGGTCTCTAGGGTGATTTCCGCATCTTTATCAATGTTTAAGTTTTGATAAAGCCCTTGCATTAAACGCTCAAGCTCATCGCTACCAAGCAAACTGGGGGTACCACCACCCATAAAAATAGAGTGAATGGGGCGGCCTTGCAGATAAGGTAAATCTTTTTCTAAATCTGCAAGCAAAGCCTCAACATACGCGCCATCCGGCACCCCTTCATGAGAATTAAAATCGCAATAAGGGCATTTTTTTACGCACCAAGGATAGTGAACGTAGAGTGAAATTGGCGGTAACCGTAGCAAGGGAATCAGTCTTTAAGTTGCTCTAGAAAAGCTTGCAGAGCTTGACCTCTGTGCGAAATTTTATTTTTTTCTTCAGGGCTCAGTTCGGCAGAAGTGCAACCATGCGATGGCACATAAAAGATTGGATCGTAACCAAACCCTCCTTCACCTCGAACTTCATCAATGATTTCACCCTCCCAACCTCTTTGAATAATCACCGGCGTAGGATCTTGGCAGTGCTGTACGAAAGTCAGTGCACACCAGAAGCGCGCTCGTCGATTGTCATTATTGTTGCGCTTAAGATCGGACAATAGCTTTTGTAAATTTTCCTCATCGCTAGCACCTTTGCCCGCGTAACGGGCTGAGTAAATGCCAGGGGCGCCGCTCAGTGCATCGACCACAAGACCCGAATCATCCGCTAGTGCTGGCAGACCAGTTTGTTTAGAGGCGTTGCGTGCCTTGATTAAGGCATTTTCTACAAAACTCAAGCCAG
This sequence comes from Candidatus Thioglobus sp., assembly GCA_012959965.1. Lineage (GTDB taxonomy): Bacteria > Pseudomonadota > Gammaproteobacteria > PS1 > Pseudothioglobaceae > Pseudothioglobus. The sequence goes on from DUCF01000066.1 coordinate 64,281, forward strand.
TTTCTGGCACTTCATTCACGCCCAGCTCTTTTTGCGAGATGACCTCGTAAACACCGCTTAACATCGCATCCAGTTCGCGCACTTTTCCCGAGTTTCCGGTGGCAAGAATGAGTTTTTTCATGGAATATAGCTGCGCATAATATAAGGGAAATTATATCTGAGGTATAATCGCCCATCAACAGCAATCGGAATGCACGATGACACAAGATGAAATGAAAAATGACGTGGCAAAAGCCGCCCTTATGTACGTCGTTCCGAATACGATTATTGGCGTTGGTACAGGCTCTACAGCCAATTTTTTCATTGATGCCTTGGCCACAATGAAAGATCAAATTGTAGGCGCAGTAGCCAGTTCGTTGGCCACACAAGAGCGTCTAGAAGGTCATAACATACCTGTGTTTGATCTTAACGACGTTGAAACGATGTCAGTCTATATTGATGGTGCAGATGAATCTGATGTCGAACTGAACCTCATCAAGGGTGGTGGTGGTGCACTTACTCGTGAAAAAATTGTCGCTGCAGTTGCACAGCAGTTTGTTTGTATTGCAGACGAATCCAAGTTGGTTAACGTTATGGGCGAGTTCCCTTTACCGGTCGAGGTAATTCCAATGTCAGTAAATTATGTTAAGCGAGAAATCACCAACAACATTGGTGGCACACCTGTTTTGCGTGAAGGTTTTGTCACTGATAACGGCAACCTTATTCTTGACGTTAAAAGCTTAAAAATCACCGATCCAAAAGCGCTAGAAACTGAGCTAAACAACATTGTTGGTGTTGTTACCAATGGCTTATTCGCCAACCGTAGCGCCGATGTTCTACTGCTTGGCACCCAACAAGGCGTCAAAACAATTACCCTATAGCCAAACTGCTTTTTATTGACAGCCTTTCTATGCAAGCATAAAATAATCTTTAAAGGTGTAACAACCAATTTATTTCTATTTTTTGAGGTCTTTATGGCGCAACACACACTGGACGCAACCGGGCTAAACTGCCCCATGCCCATTTTAAAAACTAAGCAGGCGCTGGCAAAAATGGAAGCCAAAGATACTCTGAAGGTGACCTGCACGGATAAAGGCTCGACCAAGGACTTTATCGCATTTTGCCATCAAACTGGCAATACCCTAATTTCGCATGAAGCCAAAGATGATCAGTATATTTTTAATATCGAGAAGAGAGATTAAGGAATACAAATGTCTGAAAATAACGGAATGACAATAATTGCCTCTAAAGGCACCCTGGACTGGGCTTTCCCGCCATTCATTGTGGGCTCTACTGCCGCCGCAATGGGGAAAGAGGTAACAATATTTTTTACTTTTTACGGCCTTGGCTTACTCTTAAAAGACCTCTCAAGTTTACGCGTCTCTCCTCAGGGTAACCCCGCAATGCCGATGAAAATGCCTTTTGGTCCGCAATGGCTTCAGAAGATTGATTTCGGTCCAAAAATCCCCAACATCATGTGGAATATCCCAGGAATGGAGTTTTTTGCGACAAGCATGATGAAGAAAACAATGAAAAAAAATAACATTGCTACCATTGAAGAGCTTCGAGATGTTTGCCTAGAAATGGGTGTTAAGCTCATTGCTTGCGAAATGACCATTGGCATGTTTGGCTACTCACGAGAAGACTTCATCGATGGCATCGAATACGCCGGAGCAGCAACCTATCTAGACATTGCCCAAGGCTCCAACCATGACTTGTTTATCTAACGAGAATAAGTGTTAACGCAAGTCCAGAATAGGCCAGTTTTTATCTTCAGCATACGCTCTTAACGCATCATTCGGATTAACCGCAACAGGGTGATCCACAACGTCTAGCAGTGGAATGTCATTATGCGAGTCGGAATAAAAGCTTGAGCCCTCCAGGGTCTCACCGTGCTCATCAAGCCACAGCATTAAATTGTCTACTTTTCCGGAGGCATAAGTAGGAATGCCAACAATCTTACCGGTATAACAACCGTCAACTATCTCAGCTTCAATCGCCAAAATATTATCGATGCCGTATAAGTTTGCAATCGCCTCGGTGACGAATCGACTGGTTGCAGTAATAACCAGTATGGTGTCGCCTTGGCTTTTATGTTTATCGATTAATTGCTGCGCCTTATCAAGAATGATAGGCTTAATTTTCTCAGTTATGAATTGCGCGTGCATCGACGTCAATTCACCCATACTAAAGCGAGATAGGGGCTCAATAGCAAATTCTGAATATTCTTGGATATCAAGAGTACCAAGGTTGTACTGCTGAAAATAGTGCTCATTTTTTTCACGATGAAACTGCGCATCAACCGCACCAATGTCGCACAAAAACTCGCCCCAAAGGTAATCACTATCGCCGCCAATGAGTGTGTTGTCCATATCAAAAATTGCTAGTGACATGCACTCTCCTTAATAATTTCTATAATTTCGTCGGTTGAATCAACCACTCTCATTAATGCAATATCTTGGAGGTCAATATAGCTATCCTCTGCCAGCTTTGAAAACCAAAACAACAGCGGCTTCCAATATTCAAGACCATACAATATCAAAGGTACACGAGGCATCTTTTGCGTTTGCACCAAAGTCAACACCTCCATCAACTCATCCGCTGTACCATAACCACCGGGAAAGTATACGCAAGCTTTGGCGTGCTTAACCAGCATCACCTTTCGTGAGAAAAAATGCTCAAAAGTTAAACACTCATCCAAGTACGGATTGGCGCTTTGTTCGTGCGGCAATTCAATATTAAGCCCAATACTTTTTGACTTGCCTTCATAGGCGCCCTTATTGGCGGCCTTCATAATGCCGGGCCCAGCGCCAGTAAGAATGTTATACCCCTCATCTGACAGTTCTTTTGCTAGTTGATAAGCCTCTTGAAACAGAGGGTCTGTGCGCTTTACTCTTGCCGAACCAAAAATCGTAATGTTATTTTTGTAGGCCGACAGGCGCTGCTGAGCCTCAGCCATTTCAAGCCCAACATCAACGATATTCATAACTGAGAAAAAGCCTTACTAGCAGCATCGATGGTCTTATCAAGCTCGTTTTTGCCATGAGCACCCGATAAAAATCCAGCCTCATAGGCCGATGGTGCCAAATATACACCCTCATTCAACATCAGCTGATAAAAAGCCTTAAAACGTTCGATATTACAATTCGATGCTTGGGAAAAATTACTGACTTTATCTTCATCACTAAAGAACAATCCAAACATGCCACCGATAGTATTCGCTGTCATTGGGATATTGCATTCCCTCGCAGCATTAACTATGCCTGAAGTTAAATACTCGGTGCTTTCGCTAAGATTTTTGTAGAAATTCGCATCACTTTCCAAGACGCTTAGCATCGCCAAACCGGCAGCCATAGATAGCGGGTTACCCGACAATGTGCCAGCTTGATACACAGGACCCAAAGGCGCAATCCCACTCATAATTTCACGCTTACCACCAAAGGCTGCAACCGGCAAACCACCACCAATCACTTTACCCAGGGTGGTTAGGTCGGGCTTCACTTGATAATGCACTTGTGCGCCACCGAGTGCCACTCGAAAACCGGTCATCACTTCGTCAAAAATAAGCACGGTGCCGTGTGCGTCACAGACATCTCGTAGACCTTGTAAAAATCCTTCGTTCGGTGGAATGCAATTCATATTGCCAGCCACTGGCTCCACGATAATACAAGCCACTTGCTCACCCATCTCAGCAAACAATGTATTAACGGATTCCAAATTGTTGTATTCCAGAGTTAGGGTGTGTTGCGCCAAATCTGCTGGCACACCTGGTGATGTTGGTACGCCCAAGGTCAATGCGCCCGATCCCGCCTTAACCAATAAAGAGTCTGAATGACCGTGATAACAACCTTCAAACTTTACGATTTTATCGCGATTGGTATAGCCTCGCGCTAAGCGAATAGCGCTCATCGTTGCCTCTGTGCCCGAACTTACCATTCGTACAAGCTCGATTGATGGCACCAACTGGCAAACTTTTTTCGCCAGTTGAGTTTCAATTTCAGTCGGCGCTCCAAAGCTCAAACCCTTGTCCAAAGTCTCTCTAACCGCATCAAGAATCACCGGGTTTGAGTGGCCCAAGATCATGGGCCCCCACGAGCCGACGTAGTCTATGTATTCTTTGCCATCAACATCAACAAGGTAGGCGCCCTCACCCCGTTCAAAATAGATAGGATCGCCACCAACACCATTAAACGCCCTCACAGGGGAATTAACACCGCCAGGAATGTAGTTTTTGGCTTCATTAAAAAACGTTGACGACTGACTCATAAGGCCTCCTGGGGACTGGTAATGGCTGGATATTGTTTGAGATGGGTAATATGCGACCAAACAATGAGCACATTATCCAATAATAATGCCATATTTACAGGGCTTTGTGCCAACGAAATCGCTCGTGAAATATCATCCAATAGACGGAATAAATTATCCGAAGACGCCTTGTTGACAACTTTGTTTAGCTCCAATAAAGCGCCCTGTGTTTTAAGTAGCTTTAGGCGAATGCCTTCGGTTATAAGTTGCTGTAAACAAACTAGAGTTTCTAGCTCATGCCCCTCAAACATCTCTGTCTCAATGGTTTTGGCAGGATTCATTGCCATTTCCAGCAAATGATTCTGCCAGCCTTGAAACTGAAGAAAATAATCCCCCTGCAGCTTTTCCACTGCCCTAAATGGAATACCATGAGCACTTTCAAGCAACTGAGCAGAATCAAAGTCACTGCGCTTTTCACGATCAATATGATTGGACAACCACTCCACACTCTCAGAATCAAAAGTCGGTCTAATATGCACACTTTGGCAGCGAGAAAGAATGGTTGCCGGTAATGCGCTGGCATTGTGCGCCAGTAAAATAATCAGAGTATTTTCTCGAGGCTCTTCAAGCGTTTTAAGCAGGCTATTGGCAGCACTGACGTTCATCTGGTCAGCATAAAAAATAACGCCAATTTGCAGCTCATCTGCAGTTTTGTTCAGAATATCACAAAAAGCGCGAATCTGATCAACACGAATTTCTTTTGACTCCTTGCCAGACTCCCTTAACTCTGTTCGACAAAAAATCATATTGGGGTAATGCGACCTTCTTACCAGTACGTTTTGATCCAATACCTCTCTTGGATTATCTTTAGCAAGTTGACGACAGTGCCGGCAGTCGCCACAAGAGTCATTCTTGCACAAAAGTGTCTGAATAAAACGCTCTGCAAGTTCAAATTTTCCAATTTTTTCAGTGCCGGTAATCAGTAGTGCTTGTGGCAGGTGGCTTTGCTCTAGCATTTGGGTAAGCTTTGCAAAAGCATTTTGGTGCCAAGGTAGAATCATAGCTGCTCTAAATAAGTATGAATTTGTTGACTAACCTCGTCAATTGCAACAGAAGCGTCAACCAATTTGATGCGTTGAGGGTATTGTAAAGAGCGGTCAATAAATACTTGTCTGACGCGCTCAAAAAAGGCTCGCTCTTCTTGCTCAATACGGTCTTTAGCTGAGCGTACTTCAATTCTTGTCATGCCAATATCAACACTGAGATCCAACAACAAAGTCAAATCAGGCCGAAACTCACCTTGCACCCAAGTTTCGAGCGCTTCAATACGTTTTAAATCTAGCGATCTTCCGCCACCTTGGTAGGCAAAAGAGGCGTCGGTAAAGCGATCACTCACCACCCACTTGCCCTGCGCTAAAGCGGGCTGTATTTTGCTTTGAATGTGCTCATTGCGAGCACTGAACATTAGCAACAATTCCGTATCGCTGTGCATATCTCCCGTTTCCACGCCGAGTAGCAATGAGCGAATTTTTTCGCCCAGCTCGGTACCACCTGGCTCACGAGTTCTGACTACTTCTACCCCTTTTTCCTGTAAATAGGAGCAGATAAAGTCAATTTGCGTACTTTTACCAGCACCTTCTACGCCATCTATAGTGATAAACTTGCCTTGTTTCATAGTGATAATTTTAGACTAGAAGTGCTTTAATTGTTTAAGTACCGCTGGATATTATCCTTGTGCTCTTGATAAGTTTCAGCAAATGCATGACTGCCATCTTTTTTCGAGACAAAGTAAAGGCTATTGCCATCGTCTGGATGAAAAGCTGCATACAAAGATTCATAGCCAACCGATCCAATCGCACCCGGCGGCAGACCTTCGTGTCGATAGGTGTTGTACGGACTTTTAACTCTTAAGTCTCCCCTAGATAGCGTCCCTGTATAAGCGTCCCCCAATGCATAAATAACGCTTGGATCGGTTTGCAATCTCATGCCTTCTGCGAGTCTTCGCATGAACACTCCTGCAATCATTGACTTCTCTTGGTGATGCGCAGTTTCTTTTTCAATGAGCGAGGCCAAAATAATCGCTTCGTAAGGAGTGTTATACGGCAGAGTGTCGGCCCTTGTTTGCCATAAATCATCGAGCTGCATCTTCATTGATTTGTGCGCCCTTGCGAAAACACTTTGAATGCTATCACCGTAAGTAATTTGGTAAGTCTCAGGGAATATCCAACCCTCAAAAGGTGTTTTGATATTGAGAGATTTCATGACACCTTCAAACGTAGCTTTGCCTTTCACCGCTGGATTTTGACTTAATTGCAAATAGTAATTGTCAATCGTAACACCTTCAATCAGGGTGATATTCTCCCTGACCACGTCGCCACTCGTCACTTTGTCTAGAAAACTCAAAACACTCGTCTCAGGCTCAAGTTGGTAATAACCAGTTTGCAGTTTCTTGCTAGCACCCACAGCCATCGCTGCAAGTTTGATATACAATTCGGAATTAATCAGTTCTTTATTATGCAAATCCAGAGCAACAACGTCAATAGTCGCACCTTTTTGCAAATGATATATTTGCGCATCCTCTACAAGCATATCTTTTGAAGTCCAAACCCACACACCCAAGGCAAGAATCAAGGCGATCTTAGTCAGCCTTGCAAAGGTGTTATTTTTTTTTACAGAAAGCCAAGCATTGTTTGACCGCTTCTTTTCTTCGAATGCAGCCTTAATAGATTCTGTCACGCCATTACTAGCAAAACTCATATCCCCAATTTGAATGACGGATTGGATCTCCATGACACTATTAGAGATAAACACCTCATCAGATTCCATGAGCTCATCCGCACTCAGCGGGCCAACATTAATTTGCATGCCGAGTTCACTTGCAATCTCAAGAATAATGGCGCGGCGTGTGCCTTCAATGCCACATTTATCGAGACGAGGCGTGTGCAGTGTATTAGCATAAATAGAAAAAATATTGCCTTGTGTGACAGAGATGATATTGCCACCCTCATCCAACATAATACCTTCGTCACGCTTCAAATCGGCTCTGGCAAGTATCTGCTCCAATCGATTACAATGCTTAATGCCAGCGAGTTTGGGATTCGACGCATAACCACTTTCACAAAAATCCAAAGTGAGGTTCTGGCGCGGTTCAGCTCTAGGCATTTCAGAAACAATGACAATCCGCACAGGCTTGATGCCATCTTCAAAACCATAACCTCGGAGCGACTCTCCTCTGGATAAAATTATTTTGACAATACTGTTATTTAACCGTGAAATAGACAGTGCTTTTCTAATATCACTCAACCAAAATGACTCGTCAACTTTACCAATACCAAGCTTTTCACAGCCTTTATTTAATCGCGCTAAGTGATCAGACCAAAAGAGGATATTCTTGCTTTCAACTACACAAGTCTCGAACAGGCCATCGCCAAATTGCGTATTGCGATTGAAGACAGTAGTCTTTGATTGCTTGGTGCCATTAATGAGAACAATTGGGTTCATTGTAAGTAAAAAATTGACAATCTAAATGCATTATAAACAAAGTACAAGCCATTTTAACCATCGATAGCAGGTTTATAATACGAGGAACAATGGAGACAGTAAAACACCGATGAATGAGGCACTTAGGAGGCTTACAAATAACCTGCTCGAAAGTGGCAAAGATTTACTTCCTATTGTTCTTGTTATCGCTTTTTTCCAAATCGCTGTTCTACAGCGCCCAATACCCGATTTTAGCTCTATCGCACTGGGTACCTTCTATATCCTAATTGGTCTGACATTGTTTATTTCCGGCCTTCGAACCGGCCTTTTTCCAATAGGCGAAAGCCTCGCCCATGCCTTTGTTAAAAGGGGTTCATTGCTGTGGCTACTTGTGTTTGCATTTGCGCTTGGTTTTGGCACCACCATCGCTGAGCCGGCCCTTATTGCTATTGCAAATGAGGCCGCGGATGTTGCTGCAGTTGGCGGAATTATTTCACACGACCAATCCGCAGTTGATAATTATGCCTCCACCCTCAGAATTACAGTGGCAATTGCAGTTGGCCTAGCCGTTGTTTTGGGTGTTATTAGAATACTCAAAGGCTGGTCAATTCAATGGCTTATCATTGGCGGCTATCTACTGGTTTTACTGACAACACTGTTAGCGCCTGAGTGGATTATTGGCATTGCTTACGATTCTGGCGGCGTTACCACGTCAACCATAACAGTGCCTTTGGTCACTGCATTGGGAGTGGGACTCGCCAGCGGCATTCGAGGTCGAAACCCTCTTACCGATGGCTTTGGCATGATAGCTATTTGTTCATTACTACCGATTATTGCAGTAATGATTTTTGGCATTCTGTTATGAATTTCATTAATCCATTCATCGGTATGTTTTGGGATATTGCACCCATTATTGCAATGATCTTTGTTTTTCAACTGCTGATTCTTAAACAGAAAATACCCAATATCAAACAGGTGTTATTCGGCCTGCTGATGGTATGGGTCGGACTAACATTTTTCATGTTAGGACTCGAAAAAGCATTGTTTCCACTCGGAAGGTTGATGGCTGAGCAGCTCACCTCTCTCGACTTTCTTGGCAAGGAAGAGCTTTTCTGGTTTGACTATTATTGGGTGTATATATTTGCCGCTTGCATTGGTTTTGCCACCACGATTGCAGAACCGTCATTACTAGCAGTCGCAATTAAGGCCAATCAAGTTTCCGGTGGATCGGTAAAAGCTTGGCCTCTGAGAATCGCAGTGGCGATTGGTGTAGCAATAGGAATTGCGTTGGGCAGCTATCGAATCGTTGTCGGCGTGCCATTGCATTACTTCATTCTTACAGGATATCTGATTGTCATTATTCAAACTTATTTTGCACCAAAACAAATTATTGCTTTGGCGTATGACACAGGTGGGGTCACAACCTCAACTGTCACCGTTCCATTAGTCGCTGCACTGGGCCTTGGCCTTGCAAGCACGATTGAGGGACGAAACCCGCTGATAGACGGATTTGGGCTAATTGCTTTTGCTAGCCTGTTTCCGATTATGAGCGTTTTAGCTTATGTTCAACTTAAACACTTAATCAATAAGTGAGGAGGATGTTATGCACTTTAAACTGATTATCGCTTTTGTGGATTGTAACAAAACTGATAAGATCTTGGTTGCAGCCCGTGAAAAAGGCGCAACTGGATCAACCGTTATTTCCCAAGCCAGAGGTGAAGGATCCCATGATCAGAAAACTTTTCTAGGCCTGCATGTTGAATCGCCCAGAGATGTTCTTCTGATGCTGGTTGAAGAAAACAACGCTAGGGAAATCCTAGAAACCATCAACAAAGTCGGTGCTTTCGACAAAAAATCGCACGAAGGCATCGCTTTTCAAATTGATGTTGAAGATGCCGTTGGCGTCATGCATCAAGTTGATATACTTAATAGAACCTTGAAGGAGGAGTTATGAAAACTGACATACTGGTCGAAGATGTGATGTGGCCTCAAGTGGATGTCATTGATCGCAGAGTGACTGTGCAAGATGCGCTAAATACCATGCAGCACAAAAAAACCAAAATGCTGATTATCGATAAAGCACATGAACACGATGAATACGGCGTAGTGCTAATGGGTGATATTGCAGGTAAGGTCATCGCTAAAAACAAAGCACTTGACCGCGTCAATGTTTATGAAATCATGAACAAGCCCGCGATTTCAGTACATTCGAAAATGCATATTCGTTATTGTGCGCGGCTGCTGACGCGATTTAATCTTTCTCGCTGTCCCGTCATTGATGATGGCAAGGTCGTGGGTGTTATTAGCCTAACCAGCATTGTCTTTAATAACAATGAGCTGAAGGATTCTGACGAAACTGATACCTCATGATCTAGACCATCAAATCACTTTTCTTGATACGAAGCATTTACGACCCAGCAACGTCGCCCTAGACCAAGTCCAATAAGTGATATTTCTTTAAGGTGGACTTGACATCCGCACCCAAGGCATAAAAACTTGGCTAGACCAACGAAACGTGTAGGCTCACAAAAACCACCAAGCCCAAACGACCTGTCAGCATAAATAGATCAAATAGGGTTACTAATATAGGTACAATTGACTTTCAATTGAACCGCTCTACACATTAGTGCCACATGCCTAAAGTTAAATCAACACATAACAATGAGAGTGGCGTTTTAAACGTTAAATGGCTTGGTGTATTTCTTTTCGTTCTTGCTATTGCTGCCCCATGGTTTAATACCAGCATCTCAAATCATGCTTTTGTTAAATCCTACGTCACCATCTTTGGTTCAGGCATTGTATTTTTAGCCACTCTTTATTACAACATGCCAATCCCAACCCGCAGTTGGCAAAGCAACCAAATAAAAATAACCCTTCTGCTGCTGTTCTCATTGGGTGCCTTGAGTATGTTCTGGAGTATCAATGTAGATTACTCAGTGTCCAAGTTTTTTCTTTGGATGGGCACATTTTGGTGCTTTATCATTGGACTGAATCTGCAAAATAATAAAGGCTATTTAACAAAAATAACTTGGTATCTAGTCATCGCAGGGGGAGTCATCGCTATCATTGGCATACTTCAACATTTATTCGATCCCTTTAGCCTTACCCAAGCTGCCAAACCCGCATCAACCTTTGGCAACAAAAACATGGCAACCCAGCCACTGGTACTGATTCTGCCATTGTCGGTTTTCTTGTTGCTGTCCAAACAACTCCAAGGTCTCAAAGTTTGGGGGCTAACAACACTCGTTTCTCTGATTATTGTCTATGTAATTTATACAACTACCCGTGCAGTCTGGTTATCAATATCAGTTGAAATAGTGCTTGTATTGGCTTATTTAATTTTCAATAAGAGAAAATTCAAGCAATGGTTTGACTGGAATCCTAATAAACGCAATGCCAGTCTCTTTGCCGTGGTTTTAGTATTGATCCTTATCCATCTATCGGCAGACGGCTTTGTTAATTTCCTGGCTATGGGTTCGGACACGTTTGGATCCGTTTTAGATTCCACAAACAATACCAGATCACCACGCTACTTGATATGGCAAGCCGCACTCAATATGATTATTGACTCGCCGTTTTTTGGAAGTGGGCTGGGGACTTTTACTCAGAACCTAAGCAATGAAGGTTATGTGGCAAATCAAGTTGTTAGCTATCAACGAGTACATAACGATTTATTAGAACTTTCTGTAGAGCTGGGCTTGGCTGGTGTTGCATTATTCAGTGCAGTTGTGGTTGCCATTCTCACAAGCATTTTGAAAATACTGAAGAATACTAAAGGTGAAACAAAGCTTTTCTATTACCTTTTACTAGTTGCACTTATTGGCTCTTTTGTTAATATGCAGTTTAGCTTCCCTTATCAGATGGCTGTGCCACTTGTACTGCTCGGCCTGTACTTGGGTCTGATAGCAAAAAAGTATGATGCAATCTCAGTTTCATCTACCAACTTAAATATTCACATTAATCCCACTATAAATAAAATATTCTTTGGGTTTTGGCTGCTTATATTTACTCTTATTAGTGCAATATATATCAACTGGATTAATATGTATGGCCAGTTAAACAATTTAAACCTTGAGAAAGAGTACGGCGATTTATCATATATTGAAACACCAATCTTTCACAGGAATATACATTCTTTGTTAAGTAAAACCAGTCGAGTTTATTTTGATTTAAATGATTATCAAACTTCTTCTCTGATTGATGAGCAAGTACTTAAGTTTTGGCCCAATCATATATCTTCACTCTACCGAAAAAGTTCTGGCGCACAAAAAATGGGCAATAACAATGAGGCATTAAAATATGCCAAAATGCTCAAAAACGTTTCGCCAGAAGGGTTGTTTATTAGTAACATTATCGAGTTGTTAGTATATAACTCAACCGGCAATAAAGATAAATTTCTACAAACGTACAACGAATTATTGTCAAAACCAGAACATCTTCTGTCAATCGACAAAAACACTTACCATTTCTTATTATTTTTTACTATCGGTGTTGACGAGCTATCAGAGCACCCTCCCATACTATATGAGAAGTACATCAAACATCATGGTTACTCGTGTGAAGTTGAAAATAATTTCTCGATATACCTGTTCAATGAAGAGCAATTCGAAAGTTCGGCACAGCATGTTACCCAAGTCTTATCCAAAGATGATGGGTGCCTAAACCCCCAGTTAATTCAACTACTGAATGAAAAAGGGTTAATAAACAAACGGGATAACAAAATACTTTGAAAAACAAGACTCACACTTCAGGCGGTACATTGGATCCAATATGGCTTGGTGTATTTCTCTTAATACTTGCAGTGACCGCCCCTTGGTTTGATGTTGCAACTTCCAGCCATACATTTGTAAAATCATACGTCGCAAGTTTTGGTATTACAACACTTGCATTGATCACCCTATATTTCAAATGCAACAACTCTCTAGTCAATCTGAAAATTAACTTTATTAAGATCACTCTATTACTATTATTAACACTTGCAACATTGAGCATTCTCTGGAGCGCTAACTTTGACTTTACCGTCACCAAGTGGCTGCTTTGGCTGAACCCAGTTCTAGCTTTTATCCTAGCCCTCAATCTGCCCACTGATAAACCAAACTTAATCAAAATAGCCTGGAGCCTCACTATCGCAGGTGGTGCCATAGCCATTATTGGCATACTGCAACATCTATTTGACCCTTTTGCACTTTTACAAGCCGCCAAACCTGCGTCAACATTTGGCAATAAAAATTTTGCAACTCAGCCATTAGTGTTAATCTTTCCATTATTTATTTTCTTGATTTTATCCAAATCTGTCCAAGGATCGAAGACATGGGCGCTGACAGCATTGGTTTCTTTTATTTGCGTCTATATTATTTACACAACCACTAGGGCCGTGTGGCTTTCGATTTCAGTTGAGATTTTATTGATTACTGCTTATTTTATTTTCGATAGAAAATCTGTAAAACAATGGATTGACTGGAACAACAACAAACGCAATGCCTGTATTTTTGGCATTGTGATAACACTAACACTTATCCACTTGTCTGCAGATGGCTTTATTAATTTCTGGACAACAGGTTCTGATACATTTAGCTCCATTGCTGATTCGGCCAACAATACCAGCGCACCACGTTTTTTAATTTGGCAAACTGCGCTTAATATGATTTACGACTCGCCGTTATTAGGGAGTGGGCTAGGAACTTACGCCCATAATATAGCCAACGAAGGCTACGCAACCTGGATAGTTAACAACGTCACAAGAGTTCACAATGATTTATTGGAGCTCGCAGTTGAACTTGGCCTGGTCGGTATCGCAATATTTATTGGGGTTGTTGTTGCCATTCTTTATAGTGCTGTCAAAATATTAAAGAATACTAAAGAAGAGACAAAACTCTTTTATTATCTACTTTTGGTGGCCTTGGTAGGCTCCTTTGTAAATATGCAGTTTAGCTCACCATACCAACTGGCTTTTCCGTTGATATTGTTTGGTTTGTATGTTGGCCTTATTTCAAAACAATCGGATACACTAATAAAACCAATCAAAGAATTGACGCTAGCTTTCAGTGTGCGCTACAAAAGATCCTTATTGGCGTTTTCGTTCAGCATAATTGCTGTTCTTTTCTATTTCACCTACTTTTATTGGATTGGCGCCTATAGCCAGCTGAACAAAATTAATACAACAGGCAACTTCCAGAAAATATCAATTGTTGAAACACCAATTTATCACGGAACGATGCACTCTTCACTCTATTACTTGGGTCTGGGCTATTACAGCCAAGGATCGTACAAACAGTCGAATATAGTTGATGGGCAATTAATTAAATTGTGGCCAAACCACGTAGATATCCTAGCTCGTTTGGCGTACGCTGAACACAAGCTCAACAACAACAAGGAGGCTTTGAAATTAACCTCGAAACTCAAAGAAATTGAACCAGAGGGCTTATACAATGCCTATTTTGTGGAAATGCATGTTTACTCGTCCACTAACAATTCAGAGAAATTCTTAAAGACCTTTAATGAATTACTATCACAGCCAGAAGAGTTCTTAAAATTAAGCGACCAAACATACCATACACTTTTAGGATTCGCCCCAATGTTTGATGAACTGGCACAATACTCGCCCATGCTTTACGAAAAATACA
>DUCF01000067.1:0-1543 GCA_012959965.1 Candidatus Thioglobus sp.
TTGAATAAGAACCACCATACCAAAAATACGATTAATATTGCAAGATAGAACAGTGGATCGTAGCCAAATACTAAAGATCCAATGACAGGTAAATCAGATAGCCATGGGATGTGAATTGCACTTATTTTGGTCACTGTGACCTCGCTGTAGCTCTTACCTATAAAAGCAGAAATCCCAAGTCCGAAAAGTGTCAAAGCAAGGCCAGTTGCCACATGATTGGTTAGTAGTAGCTGTGTCAATAAGGCAAAAATACTGGCCATCAACATACCAGCAACCATGGCAGCTAGGACAGATAGCAAACCGCTGCCCATGTGGTACTGGACAACAAGCCCAATAATTGCACCCATAATCATCATTCCTTCTACGCCAAGATTAAGCACTCCTGACCGTTCAACCACCAGCTCACCAATGGCAGCAAAAATAAGGGGTACTGATGCAACACTGATCCCTAATATAATTTGTATCGCTAATTCGTCCATTTTTATTTATTCCGGTTAAGTGAAAAGGAAACTTTGTACTCAATTAAAATATTACAAGCTAAAAAATAAAATAACAACATGCCCTGAAAAATACTGGTGATTGCGTTGGGCAGTTGAAGCGTGATTTGGGCGTTTTCTCCCCCCATATAAGTCAACGCTATCAATAAGGCTGAGAAGATAATTCCAATTGGGTGTAGGCGGGCTAAAAAAGCTACAATAATCGCAGTAAAGCCATACCCGGAAGGGAGGTGTGGCACCAATTGACCAATAGGTCCAGAAGCTTCAAACAGTCCGGCCAAACCGGCAACACCACCGGAAATTAGCAAGGTGCAAATTGTTTTATTTTCACTAAATCCGGCAAATTTTGCTGCGCGAGGGGCGCTGCCACTAATTTTTATTTGCAAACCAAACATATGCTTATTGGTCATAAACCAAGCAATTCCAGCAAAAAGTAAGGCAACGATTAAACCTATGTGCAGTCTAGTTCCTTGCCAAATATTAGGCAGAGTCGCACTGTCATGAAAGATACGACTTTCAGGGAAATTAAAGCCATCGGGGTTGCGCAAAGGGCCAAACACCATTGCACTGAGAAACAAAATAGCAACATAAGTCAGCATTAAGGTCACCAGTATTTCATTGACCTGATACTTGGTTCGTAAAAATGCCGCAATTCCAGCGTAGAACATTCCTCCTAATATTGCCGCTAATGCCATTAATGGCATTATCCAGGCGCCCTGCACATCATAGAAATACAAGCCCACAGCGCCACCTGAGATTGCGCCTATTATATATTGCCCCTCAGCACCAATATTCCATACACCCGCTCTAAAGCCAATTGATAGACCCAGTGCAATCATCATTAAAGGTGCCGCTTTAACCAGTAACTCTGAGATATTGTATTTTCCAGTTAAAGGCTAAACAAAGAAGCCAAACCTAAAAAAAGGGCACCACTCAAGACAGCTCCCACCACCACCACCATTGGCAGTAGTGCTACGTTCATCTTCTAACTGTAACATTAGTGTTTGTAATAATGTTTCTCGATTCGTCGGTTGCTGTGAAAATTT
>DUCF01000067.1:1553-1930 GCA_012959965.1 Candidatus Thioglobus sp.
CCAGGCCCGCCCAAAGAAAAATAATCATCGCTGAGATTGCAGTAAGCGTAATAGCAAGTGCCGGAGCAAAAATAACCATTTTTCTTGAGTTTTCAGAACGTGCTTGTAGCTTAATCATTGCGTTCCCCTCCTAACATTAGCTGCGATATTTCTTTTAAACCATTGTTCTTCATATTGACAGGAGGCGATAAACTCCCCTCATTTAATACGTGCACTTGTTCGCACAATGTAAGGATTTCATCCAAATCTTGAGAAATAACCAATATGGCGGAACCTTGGTCTGCCAATGTAATTAAAGCCTGATGAATGTGATTTGCAGAACCGGCATCAACTCCCCACGTTGGTTGGGCAATAATTAATAGCTCCGGCTGTTGAAT
>DUCF01000067.1:1964-2494 GCA_012959965.1 Candidatus Thioglobus sp.
AAAGATTTCGCAAGTGATTTGCTGGATTGTGTTTGCACGTCAAAGCTATTGATGACTTGCTCTGTTAGGGTGTGAACTGTTTGCCAGTTAATAACCCCGTTGTTTGTCATACCACTTACGCTTGGTCGACTAAGTAGCATATTTTCATTTAACCCTAGCTCAGGTACTGCACCGTGACCTAGGCGATCATCTGGTACAAAAAACATTGATAACTGCCTTCTTTCGTGTGCGTTAAGCTGCCCAACGTCTTGCTCTTTAAGGGTTAAAACACCAGTGGCCGAGTGACTTTCACCAATGAGTATTTCCATAAGTTCATCCTGGCCATTGCCGGCTACACCCGCAATTCCGACAATACTTCCTTGCTTAATCGAAAGGCAAATATTTTTTAGCTCAATTCCAAACTGCGTTTCAGGTGTTCAATTATTTGACGCTGCGCGTCATTCTCGCCGCGCTCACCGCGCTGCTCGACACGGAGCGCGTGATGAGCGCAGCTGCCGCCGCTGCTCTCGCCGCGGCGATGGGGGCGGGCG
>DUCF01000068.1 GCA_012959965.1 Candidatus Thioglobus sp.
TATAGGCCTGTCCTTTTTTCAACAACTCCTTGTGCGACCCTTGCTCAATAATTTTCCCCTTATCCATCACCACAATAACATCAGCATTTTGTATGGTTGATAGTCGGTGCGCTATTATGATCGTTGTTCTATCTTTAGAGACCGCCTCTAAGGCAGACTGTATATACTGCTCCGATACAGAATCAAGCGCAGACGTTGCCTCGTCAAGAATCAAAATTGGTGCATCCTTATACATTGCACGCGCTAAAGATAAACGCTGCCTTTGCCCTCCTGACAACGTCACACCATCCTCACCGATAACCGCATCAAATTGTTTATCCATCTTTAAAATAAACTCTTCCGAATAAGAGAGCTTCGCAACCTCCTTTATTCGTTCAACGCTTTGACCTCCTGCTTCAACGCCATAAGCAATATTATTGGCCACCGTATCATTAAACAAAACATTAAATTGCTCAACTAGAGTAATTTGCTTTCTATAATCACTTAACTTAATCTTACCCAGCTCAATACCATCCAAAAATATCTCACCTGAATCACACTCGTAAAACCGACTCAATAAATTTATTATCGATGTTTTCCCCGCACCCGAACTACCCACTAAAGCAACCGTCTCACCCGCTTTTATTTTCAAATTTATATTCGCTAACGCAGGCTCTTCAGCTCCAGCATAGCTGAATGTTACATTCTTAAATTCAAAATTACCCTTAGCCTTGACTATTTTCTCTTTACCCGCATCAATTTGCCTGTCTCTATCGAGCACATCAAATAACGAGTCGGCCGCTGCTATCCCCCGCTGGATACCCACATTTGCATCACTAAGAGACTTGATTGGCTTTGGCAGCAAAAAAGCGGCGGTGAGGTAACCAATAATGGTTCCGGTTTCTGCTTCTTTTAAAATATCAAGCGCTAAATACATCAGTAATGCCAATGCAACTGAAAGTATCACTTGCGTCAATGGGCTGCTAATAGACTGGGTCACCATTAATTTCATTGCCTGGCTTTTATTCGCTAATGACGCCTCTTCAAACCGGCGACGTTCGTAACCCTCCCCAGAAAAACTTTTTACCGTCCTTTGGCCACGCACCATTTCTGCTGTTATTTGCGACATCTCCCCAACACTATCTTGTATTTTTGTGCTCAACATGCGCATTCGCTTACTCACATAAGCAATCAAAAAGAAAAGAAAAGGCGCTACGAGTAGAAAAGTCAGTGACAATAGCCAATCAACATAAACCAGATAGACAATTAAACAAAAAGCAGTTAAACCCTCCCTGATCAACGTCTTAACCGAATCAGTGGTCGCTGTAGTGACCTCTCCCACATTATGCGTAATTCGGGACATTAAGTAACCGCTATTATTTGCATCAAAATACGCCACAGGCAGATAGGTATATTGATTAAAGATATCTGTCCTTAACTGATGCACAACATTAGTGGACACTAGCGCCAAAAAATAATTCCCGACAAAAGAACCCACCCCACGAATTAAAAATAAAACAATAAAAAACAACGGCAATAAAGCAACCCCCTCTCTATTACCATTAAGCGCCTCAACCACATAATCAATAGTCATTGCAAAAAGTGGCTGCATAGAGGCATACATAACAAACCCTAGCGTGCTCAACAAAAATGCTTTCCAATGCGGCAACGCATACGCCAGTAAGCGTAAATAAATTGCTTTTCCCGAACTCTCAGGCGTTGTAGACTCTAATCCATCGCCCTCCCGTTGCTCCCAAACCTTTTCTACAATTTTATTAACTGTCGCCTCAATTGAAATACCACCCTTATCACTTCCCACTAAACCATCAGAGCTCCAAGCTTGCCAAATTTTTTCTAACTGAAGTACGGTAGATTCTGAATCCCCTGATCGCGCAACATATCCACCCCGCTCTGTAATCAACTGGTCTAGCTGAGCGTTGTGATGCGTTAAGCCAAACACAGGCCGTCCTGCCCAAAAGTACTCATACACTTTTGAAGGAATATACTCTTCACACCAAGAATTTTGACCATGAATTAAAAGTAATAGATCCGATCGACTCATTTCCTGGCACACTCGTTCGCGCCCACTCATACCAGTGACCTTATCTCTCTCAAGACGACCATGAAGCGCCAACATCTTCTGCAGCCTAGGCTCAGACCCCACCAACTGACCAGCTTCGGAATCTAAGTTAAGAACCCCAAAAACATTAATCTTTAGCGCCTCTAGCGCTTCTGGATGTAAATCACAAAACGTTAAACAATCTCTCAAAAAAGGGGCTAGCGATCGCGTATCAGACAAACTCCCAAAATGGTTAAAACTAATTTCCTTTGATTTTTTATACACCGCCTTCACGGCTAACTGTTCTGAACCCGCCAAAACAAAAAAACCTCGCTCGCCCAGCTGAGGATTCCTCTCTCTTGCATAATTCAAAGCGCCCTCAGTAAACCACCAAACCAAATCAGCATCTTGACAGATTTTCTTTTCAAGCCAGGCTTGAAACTTGTCATTCC
>DUCF01000069.1 GCA_012959965.1 Candidatus Thioglobus sp.
TCGAGAGCAAACGACTGCGTGTTTTTCGGCAATGATGCGCGGAGATTTTGCCGCAACGATGCTATTACTGGATTGGCCAAAAACAGATGAAGCCAATCAAATTGAATGGGACACGACAATGTTGGCGCTTTCCAGTGCAATGAAAGTGACGGCAAACAAAGGAATCGTACTTTCTTCAATTCCAGATTGTATGCCACCGCGAATTATCGATCAATGTCTGCAACTCAACATCGCACCGATGATTGGTTTGGATACTTGTCTAAAAGCACTTCACCACGCTTATCGATGCGCTCAAGCATTTGCAAAGGGGTCGTTGGCGCCAATTCAGGTACTCAATAACGACAGTAATAGGTTGTTAAATGAAGTGGTGTTAAATGAATTTAATGGCAAGAAAAAACTGGCCGAATCTGGCTTGACAACCCCCGCCGGGTGTTGTGTTAGCAGTGTGTTTGGCGCGATTGAGGCGGCTGAAAAATTAGGTTATCCTGTGACTGCGAAAGTGCTTAGTGAAAGCATAAGTCATAAAAGTGAGTGCAGTGGTGTTAGGCTTAATATTGTTGATAAAGAGTTGCTGGCACATGCTGCAGGCGAGCTGCTTGAAATTGCACCCACTCTACTTATAGAAACCATGGTTAAGGGCGCCGTTGCAGAGCTTATTGTTGGGGTAAATACAGACCCATTATTTGGTAATTATTTAGTTCTGGGTTGTGGCGGTGTGTTGGTAGAATTGCTTGATGATAGTGCGCCCCTGCTGATGCCAATTAGTAGAAAAGACGTGGCACAAGCATTGTCACAGTTAAAGATTTACCCGTTGCTTGAAGGTTATCGTGGCAGTGCTGCTGGTGATATTGAGGCAGTTATCGACAGCGTGATGGTGATTTCGGGTTTTATTGAAACGTACGAAGTGCTAGAGCTGGATATTAATCCATTGCTGGTTCTTAAAAAAAGAAAAGGTGCGGTTGCAGTGGATGCACTGGTTAAACTAAGGCAGTAAGTTTTTTTTGAATATTAACTAAATTAATTATATGAGTCAGTCTGTTATTTGTGAAGTGTTTGACGAGGTGTTACTTATCACTCTTGATCGTCCGAAGGCGAATGCAATTGATGCCAAAACCAGTCACGAACTGGGCGCTGCGTTTATTGCTTTTAGAGACAACCCTGACTTAAGAGTGGCCGTTATTATGGGTGCTGGAGAGCGATTTTTCTCGGCGGGTTGGGATTTAAAAGCTGCCGCAGAAGGGGAGGCGGTTGATGCAGATTTTGGTCCTGGCGGTTTTGCCGGTCTCACCGAGCTTTGGGATTTGAACAAGCCCGTTATTGCTGCGGTTAACGGTATGGCGGTTGGTGGTGGTTTTGAGTTGGCGCTTGCAGCCGATCTTATTATTGCTTCAGACAATGCCGCGTTTTTTGTTCCTGAAGCCACGCTTGGCATTATTCCCGATAGCGGCGGTGTACTTAGGTTGCCAATAAGACTTCCAAAAGCAATTGCCATGGATCTTTTGATGACGGGCAGACGAATGGAGCTTGAAGAAGCAATGCAATATGGCTTGGTCAATAAACGCACTTCATTGCAGGATTTAAAAACCGAAGCAATCGAGTGGGCGCATGAGATTGCTCAATCCGCTCCACTGGCACTGGCGGCAATCAAAGCAGTAATAAGAGAGGCAGAGGGTTTAAAGCTAGAGGATGCCTACAAATTAATGCGCTCAGGAAAAATTGAAGTGTATCAGCAAATGCTAAGGTCTAAAGATGCAGAGGAAGGTCCGCTTGCTTTTAGTGAAAAGCGCTCGCCAGAATGGAAGGGGCGATAAAGGTTTGACTCGCTTTGCAATAAGCTAAAATAGAATTTTAGAGTGCATTTTTCGAGCTTTTGATCGAGTCAATATGATTAAAAAATTATCACTGGTTTTATTATCTAGCATTGTCGTTCTATTCTCGCTAAGTTCGCTGTCTGAAGAGACTGTTAGCGAAGGTGAGATTATGTTTGAAGCGCTTGGTTGTTGGGGTTGTCATGGCCAAGCTGGCTATTCAACCGATGAAAAATATCCGGTTTTGGCTGGCAGGAATGCAGACTGGATAGTGCAGCAATTGGAGGACTTTCAGTCCGGCAAGCGCGTGAATCCGATGATGAATGCGATGGCACCAATGGCTGAAGGGTTTGAGCGAGTCATTGCCGAATACTTGGCCTCACAAGAGCTACCTGACGGCTCTTGCCACAATCCTGAGATCAACACCTGCCAATAGGTCTAGACACTCGCGTATAATGCTGAGAAATTTTTTTGGAGAGTTACAATGAAAAAAACCATTCTTTTACTATCACTTGTTTTAACAACTTTTTCTTCGTTCAGTTTAGCTGAAGGCGATGCTGAGGTTGGAAAAGACTTGTCGGCTATGTGTGCTGGCTGTCACGGTGCTGATGGTAACAGTGTGATGTCTAACTTTCCTAAATTGGCCGGTCAAGGTGAAAGTTACTTGTTTAAACAACTTCAAGACTTCAAATCTGGCGCTCGTCAAGACGGCGCGATGGCTGGTGTAGTTGCGATGCTTAGCGAAGAAGATATGATGAATTTGGCGGCTTATTTTGCCTCGCAAACCATTACAGAGAATACCGCTAAAGCAGACGCTGCGGTGATTGAAATTGCTCGTAAAATTTACTTGGGCGGCAAAAAAGATACAGGCACAACGGCTTGCATCGCTTGTCACGGCCCTAAAGGCAAGGGCATTCCAAGCGCAAAGTTTCCAGCAATCTCAGGCCAACATGCTGACTATACATCGAAGCAATTGAAAGCATTCCGTCAGTTTGCCTTGAACCTACAAACCGGTGAAATCAAGCCTGAAAGAACCAACGATTATGAGGGTATGATGAGAAGTGTTGCCAAGGGCTTAACAACGATTGAAATTGATGCTCTAGCGCAG
Organism: Candidatus Thioglobus sp.; assembly: GCA_012959965.1. Lineage (GTDB taxonomy): Bacteria > Pseudomonadota > Gammaproteobacteria > PS1 > Pseudothioglobaceae > Pseudothioglobus. The sequence continues at coordinate 2,917 of DUCF01000069.1, forward strand.
TATATTGCTGGATTGCATTAACAGCAATCATTCGACTCCTCGGGCGTCAAGCAGTAATAAAAGGCAGTGTTAACTGCCTTTTTTATTGCCCAGCAAATCATGTATAATCTCTTGTTTTTTAACGCAAGTTACGGACGCAATACATGAAGACTTCACTAAATACATTAGACGGCCTAAAAAGATCTCTTACGGTTGAATTGCCAATTGATTCTTTTAACGAGAAAAAAGATAAAATTATTACTAATCTTAGTAAGAATGCTAAAATTGACGGCTTCAGAAAAGGCAAAATCCCAGTTGCAATCCTGCGCCAACGTTTTGGTGCTAATGCAAGTTCGGATGCGACCAATGAAATGGTTAGTGAGTCTCTAGAAAACGCACTAAAAGATGTTGATATTATGCCTGCAGCGCAACCTGCGCTTACGAAAGTTGATTTAGACGACAAGAAGACTTTTAGCTACACAATTGAATTTGAAGTGTTTCCAGAAATCAATGTTGCGCCGTTAGCGGATTTATCCATTGATCAAATTGGCTCTGAAGTATCTGACGAAGACGAAAAAAGAGCTTTGCAAGAATTACAAGACAGGGCGACAGAATATAAGGATGTTAAGAGAAAATCAAAAAAAGGCGATCGCTTGATTATTGATTTTGAAGGCATGATTGACGGCGAGGCTTTTGAAGGCGGTGCTGCACAGGGGTTTGAAATTATCCTGGGTCGTGGCACGATGATTGATGGCTTTGAAGATGGCTTAATAGATGTTACCGCTGGTAGCGAGCTTGAAGTCAACGCAACTTTTCCTAAGGAGTACTCAGTAGAAGAGTTGTCTAGTAAAGCTGCAGTGTTTAAGGTTAAAGTTAGCGAAGTTGGCTCACCTAAAGAAGTAAAGTTAGACGATTCTCTAGCCAAGCATTTTGGTGAAAAAGATTTTGATACAATGAAAAATCGCTTGATGACTCAGATGAAAACTGAGCTTGAGGCGCGTTTAATGCAGCAAAATAAAGACGTCATTTTCTCCGCACTGCTTGAGGCAAACGAGTTTGACGTGCCACAAGGCAGTGTTGATGCAGAGGCGACTAAACTTCAAAGCGATATGGCCAGCAGAATGGAGCAGCAAGGCGTTCCTACTAAAGGCAACCTACCTGAAGGCTTATTCCAAGAAGAGGCATCGCGTCGTGTTAAATTGGGCTTATTGATCAATAAAATTGCGGATGATAACGAAATTACAGCTGACAAAGAACTGGTTAATGCTAAACTTCAAATTATGGCAAGCACGTACGGCGAGAATGCACAGCAAATGCTTGATTGGTATAATGCTGATCCACAAAGAATCTCGGGTATTGAGTCTATAGTACAAGAGGAAATGGTAGCGACATTCATCACTGGCCAGGCGAAGGTAAACGTAACTAAGAAAGAGTTTTTAGAAATTATGGCGCCACAGCAATAAATTATGTCCATCCAAAACTTACATCAAATTCCAATGGTGATCGAGAGCTCTGGTCGAGGTGAGAGAGCTTATGATATTTATTCAAGATTACTAAAGGAGCGCGTTGTTTTTTTGGTGGGCCCTGTTGAAGACTACAGCGCCAACGTGATTGTTGCACAGTTATTGTTTTTAGAGTCCGAAAACCCTGATAAAGACATTCATTTGTACATCAATTCACCAGGCGGCTCGGTTTCTGCCGGTTTGGCGATTTACGATACCATGCAATTTATTAAACCGGATGTTTCAACGCTGTGTATTGGTCAAGCGGCCAGCATGGGTGCACTACTTCTTAGTGCCGGTGCTAAAGATAAACGCTTTGCGCTGCCACACGCGCGCTGTATGATTCACCAGCCTTTGGGTGGTTTTTCTGGCCAAGCAAGTGATATCGAGATTCACGCACAAGAGATTCTAAAGGTTAGGGATAAGTTAAACACCATTCTTAAAAACCATACTGGACAAAGTTTAAAGACCATTCAGAAAGACACTGACAGAGATAACTTTATGTCGGCGACTGAGTCAGAAAAATACGGTTTGATTGACAAAGTTCTGACTAAGCGCTAAGCTTACAATTACCTATGTCACAAAATACACCAGATCTTCATTGCTCATTTTGCTCTAAGCACAAAGACGAAGTCAATCGTCTTATCGCCGGCCCTGGCGTCTATATTTGCGATGAGTGCATTGAGTCGTGCCACGAGCTTATTCAAGAGCAAGCGCTAAAAGAAGTAGAAGTAGATCATCACGATTGGAATTACACACCAAAACAACTTTTTGGCTTTTTGAATGAGTATGTGATTGGTCAGTCTCATGCGAAAAAAGTGCTTTCTGTTGCGGTTTATAACCACTACAAGCGCCTAAAGACCGGCTATGTTTCTAATGAAATTGAGCTGGACAAGTCTAATATCTTATTAATTGGCCCAACCGGCAGTGGCAAGACACTATTGGCGCAAACTTTAGCGCGTTTTCTTGATGTGCCATTTGCGGTTGCTGATGCGACTACGTTGACCGAGGCGGGTTATGTTGGCGATGATGTGGAAAATGTCATTAAAAGCTTACTGGCAAAATGCGACTTTGATCCAGTTAGGGCAGAGCAAGGCATTATTTTTATTGACGAGATCGATAAAATCTCTCGTCGTTCAGATTCACCGTCAATTACTCGTGATGTTTCTGGCGAAGGTGTGCAACAAGCGATGTTAAAGTTAATTGAAGGCACGATTGCTTCTGTACCGCCACAAGGCGGTAGAAAGCATCCGAACCAAGAAACCATTGATGTTGATACTTCAAAAATCCTATTTATTTGCGGTGGCGCTTTTGACGGTCTTGAAAAAGTGATTGACCGTCGTGTTGAAAAAGCAACTGGCATTGGCTTTTCAGCCGATGTACAGGATGAGAAAAGCAAAAAAACGTTAACGGAGCTATTTACACTTTTGGAGCCAGATGATTTAATTAAGTTTGGTTTGATTCCAGAATTGGTGGGTCGTTTAGCGGTGCATACCTCTCTTAGCGAGCTGGATGAAGATGCGTTGGTTGAGATTCTCACCAAGCCAAAAAATTCTGTTATTAAGCAGTTCCAAGAAGTGTTTGCGATGGAAGGGGTGAAACTAACTTTTAGAAAAGCGGCGCTTTCGGCGATTGCAAAACTTGCCATTAAGAGAAAAACTGGTGCTAGAGGTTTACGTGCCATCTTAGAGGACTTGTTGTTAGATACGATGTACGAAATGCCATCAATGACAAACGCCAAAGAAGTCATTATTGACAAGGCCGTGGTTGAGGGTAAAAAACAACCCGTTGTTTTGCATATGAGCGAGCAGCAATCCGACACTAAGCGCAAGGCAAGTTGATCATCAAACTGTCTTTTTTCCTTTTACTTAGACAGTAATGGCGACGGAGTTATTTGATCGGCAAAAAGATGCAGTTGGTCAGGGTGAGCGGACGATACTTGTCTATATTGAACTGAGCAGCAATAGACACATCGCCAACGGTGTTGAAGAATTTGAGCAACTCGCCACCTCTTCCGGTCTTAATATTATTCAAACTTTAACCGTCAAGCGCAGCTTTGCTTCGGCGAAGTTGTTTATCGGCAAAGGAAAGGCCGAAGAATTGAGCGAACTTGTTCAAGATCATGAAATTGATTTGGTGATCTTTTCACCCGAGCTTTCCCCTTCACAAGAGAGAAATTTAGAAAAATCACTGCAATGCCAAGTAATGGATAGAACGGGCCTTATTTTGGATATTTTCTCTCTTAGGGCGCGCTCATTCGAGGGTAAGTTGCAAGTGGAATTGGCGCAATTAAGGCATCTCTCCACACGTCTTGTTAGGGGTTGGACTCACTTAGAAAGACAAAAAGGTGGTATTGGTCTGCGCGGCCCTGGTGAGACACAGCTAGAGACGGATAGGCGACTCATTGGACAGCGTATTAAATACCTTAATAAGCGCCTAGAGAAGGTTGATAAGCAGCGTGAATTGGGGCGCAAGTCAAGAACGAAAAACGACTTACCCATGATTGCTCTTGCCGGCTATACCAACGCTGGAAAATCCACTTTGTTTAATCAACTAACCAAGGCCGAGGTTTATGCTGATGACAAGTTATTTGCGACACTAGACTCAACCATTCGTCGAGTGATTTTGCCCGCTTCAGGCGAGGCTGTGATTGCCGACACGGTTGGATTTATTCAAGATTTACCTCATGATTTGGTTGCCGCCTTTAAATCCACTCTTGAAGAGACCAGTCAATCCAATGTGCTTCTGCATGTAGTCGATGCTGCTGACGCGCACAATCGCGATAAGATTGAACAAGTCGAAGACATTATTAGGCAAATTGATGCCGATAAAATTCCGAGTATCATTGTTATGAACAAGATTGATGCTGTTGAAAGTTGTGCGCCAAGAATCGATTACGATAATGAAGGAAACGCAATAAGGGTATGGCTTTCAGCGCATACTGGTGAGGGTGTTGATTTGCTTTATCAGGCGTTAGCACAACGTCTAAGTGGTATGATGACTCGTGCCAGCATCCAATTGGAAGTCCAGTCGGCCTATATTCGTAGTGAAATATACAATGTTGGTTTTATTCATGAAGAAAAAATGAATGAATTTGGGCAGTGGCTACTTGAAATTAACGTCACACGACACTATCTAAAGAGATTACTAGACAAGCAAGGCGTTTCACTACTATGGGAACAGAAGACACCACAAAGTCAATTGACTTAGAAAAGCAATCAGTGCCACTGTTGCCACTGAGAGATGTTGTTGTTTTTCCACATACCGTTATCCCACTTTTCATTGGCAGAAAGTCATCCGTTAATGCGATTACTCAGGCAATGGAATCGGACAAACATGTCTTTCTAGTCACCCAAAAAGACGAGTCAATCGAAGAGCCGAGCAATGAAGACCTTCATATGGTTGGCACATTGGCGACCATCTTGCAATTGTTGAAACTACCCGACGGCACCATTAAGGTGTTGGTTGAAGGCGTTAAGCGCGCCAAAATTGAAGAATTTATCGAAGTCGACGAGCACACTGAAGTTCGCCTGAGCGATTGCAGTTTGGCCGTTGAAGACAATACCGAAATCAAAGCGATGATGCGTCTTGCTTTGGAGAAGTTCGAGAATTACATCAAGCTCAGTAAAAAAATCCCCGAAGAGGTCTACAAAGTCCTTAAAGAAATTACCGATCCTGAGCGTTTTAGTGACGTTATTATCGCCAATCTAAATTTAAAAGTTGAAGAAAAGCAAGCCCTACTAGAAGGTACGCTTGCCAAAGATAGGCTGGAAAAAATCCTAGCAATTTTGGAAGGCGAACTGGATGTGTTAGGCGCTGAACAGAAAATTCAGTCTCGAGTTCGTAAACAAATGGAGTCCAATCAAAGGGACTATTATTTGAATGAGCAAATGAAGTCCATTCAAAAAGAATTAGGCACGCTTGATGATGAGACCGAGCTTGAGGAATTGCAGCTTAGTATCAACAAAGCGAAAATGCCAAAAGAAGCGAAAACCAAAGCACAGAGCGAGTTGAACAAATTACAACGCATGTCATCGCAATCTTCTGATGCCTCCATCATCAGAACGTATATTGAAAACCTTTGCACTGTACCTTGGAGCAAAAAAACACGCATTAACCAGGACCTTAAAAAGGCGCAGAAAATCCTAGATGGTGATCACTATGGCTTAAACAAAGTTAAAGAGCGCATATTAGAGCATTTAGCGGTACAAACTCGTGTCACCAATAACAAAGCCAATATTCTTTGTTTAGTGGGTCCTCCAGGCGTGGGTAAAACTTCTTTGGGCGAGTCGATTGCCAAAGCGGTGAATCGTAAGTATGTGCGTATGGCGTTAGGCGGCGTTAGGGATGAAGCTGAAATTCGTGGCCACAGAAGGACTTATATTGGTGCAATGCCGGGCTCGATTGTGCAAAAAATGCAAAAAGTGCAGGTGAAAAACCCATTGTTTTTGTTGGATGAAATCGATAAAATGGCATCCGACTTTAGAGGCGATCCAGCTTCAGCAATGCTTGAAGTGTTGGATCCTGAACAAAACCACACTTTTAATGACCATTATTTAGAAGTCGATTACGATCTTTCGCAGGTGATGTTTGTCGCCACTGCCAACACCTATGATTTGCCCCAAGCGCTTTTGGATCGGATGGAAATTATCCAGCTTTCGGGTTATACCGAAGACGAAAAATTACAAATCGCTAAGCGCCATTTGATTGCCAAGCAAATGAAAAATAACGGCGTTAAAAGCAGTGAAATTTCTTTTAAAGATTCTGCAATTTTGGATATTATTCGTTATTACACGAGAGAGGCCGGCGTTCGCGGTTTGGATCGTGAAATTGGTAGTATTTGTCGTAAAGTGGTGAAAGAATTCACCATGAAAAAACGCAAAGCGCGAGCGATTATTAATTCAAAAAGCCTGCCAAAATTCTTAGGTATGAAGATTTTCCGCTTTGGCTTGGCTGAAGAGCATAACCAAGTGGGCGAAGTCACGGGCTTGGCGTGGACATCGGTGGGTGGTGATTTGCTCACAATTGAAGCGACAACTTATAAAGGCAAAGGCAAACTTAAATACACAGGTCAGCTGGGCGATGTGATGAAGGAGTCAATTCAGGCAGCGATGTCGGTGACACGAACGCGCGCAGCAGCACTCAATATTGCCGATGATTTTCATGAAAAGCTCGATATTCATATTCATGTTCCCGATGGTGCAACGCCAAAAGATGGACCAAGCGCCGGTGCGGCGATGTGCACAGCGCTGGTGTCTGTTCTTACCGGAAGAAAGGTTAAAGCCGATGTTGCGATGACGGGTGAAATAACTTTAAGAGGCGAAATCACACCGATTGGCGGGCTGAAGGAGAAATTACTGGCAGCTTTACGTGGCGGTATTAAAACGGTGATTATTCCGGACGATAATGAAAGAGAGCTTTCTGAGGTGCCGGATAAGATTAAAGGCAATCTAGAGATAATCCGTGTCAAATGGATCGATCAAGTGCTGGAAATCGCCCTAGAAGACGAAAAGAAGTAATTTTTCTTAATTCGTTTTAATGAGTTTGGCGTAATAGAAGCCGTCAAACTCACGGCTTGGCAATTGTTGCTTGCCAACCTCACCCATACCCCAGTCAAGGTCAATCACTTCGTGTTTGGCATCATTCGTGCGTTTTAAAAAGAGGACTATCTGCTTCTCGTTCTCACTTTTGAGCACTGAGCAAGTTGCATATAACAGTGCCCCGCCTGGCTTTAAACAGCCCCAAAGGTTGTCTAGAATCGATGCTTGAATTTCGCTCAGTTGAGTAATATCTCTAGGTTTCCTAAGCAACTTAATATCAGGGTGTCTGCGGATAACGCCGGTCGCCGAACAAGGCGCGTCTAGTAAAATTTTATCAAACAGTTGCCCATCCCACCACGCTTTATCATGAGCATCACCTTGCTTGACAGTGATATTTTTTAACTGAAAACGCTCAATGTTTTCCTTTACTCTTGTCAGTCGACTCCGATCACTATCAATGGCAACAATATGCGCATCAGTGCATAATTCGGCTAGATGTGTCGTTTTACCACCTGGTGCGCAGCAAGCATCCAGTATGAGCTCACCACTCTCTGGCGCTAAAATTTGCGCCGCAAGTTGTGCAGAGGCGTCTTGCACATAACAAGAGCCTTCGGAAAAACCCGGTAATTGAGACACATTGATCGCGTCGTTTAAGATGAGCGCTTGTTTTGCAGTAGGGCAGGGTTTGCTGTTAATACCAACATTTGTTAATTGCACTTGATAGTCTTCACGCGTTATTGATGGGTGAACACGTAGTGTCATCGGTGCTTGTTTGTTATTCTCTCTCAAGATGTTTTGATAATGATCGAGGTGATCTTGTTTGAGTTTTTTATTGAGCCAAGTTGGGTGAGAGAAGTGCTCGCTAGCCAGTATTTTTTCACGCTCTCTATCTACCCCTCTAAGGATGGCGTTAATAAAACCTTTTGCCCAGCTCTTGTCAATGATATCGGCGACCGCAACCGTTTCGTTAATTGCTGCATGCGTTGGTGTTGTTGAATGCAACAGCTGGTATGCCCCCAATAATAGTAGGCAGTGCAAGTCTAAGTTTTTCTTCTCAAGAGGGTTGTGAATGCGCGGGGTGACAATATCGTTTAGATGGTGATAAAACCTCAGAGTGCCATAAATAAGCGATTTGGCAAAAGGCAAATCTGGTGCGTCCAATGGAAATTCAACATCAGAGAGCGAGCGCTTGTTAAGGACTACCGAGCAGATTGCTTGAAGCGCAATAGCCCTGGGATTTGTCTTATTGTGCAAGTTTTTGCTTGATGGTTTGCAGTAGCGTCTGCGGGTCTTGATAACCTGGCAAGTTGGTGCCATTTTCAAAGAAGATAGACGGCGTACCGTTAACACCTAAATGCTGAGAAATGGCCAATTGCTCGGCTACAGGGTTGTCGCATTGCTCGCTTCTTGGAATAACTCGCCTAGTCTTGTAGTCGTGAATCGCCTTTCTTCTATCTTCTGCACACCAAATCTTCTCCATTTTACTTTGCGCCTGAGGATGTAGTTGGGCCAGCGGCGCGGCTAGATACTTAACTGTAATGCCGAGTGCATTCATTTCAGCCATGTTGGCGTGCAACTTAGTGCAATAAGGGCAATCGACGTCGGTAAAAACATGAATGACGTATTGTTCGTTTTCCGCCTTAAAAATAATTTTGTCTGCCTCGTCAATGTTGTCGAGTATTTTCTTTTTAATAACGGTCAGTCGGTTACTGGAAAGACTGGTTCTGGTAACTAGATCGGTTACCTCTCCTTGAATAATAAAGCGTCCGTCATCAGAGATGTAGAGTATTTCGTATTGAGGGGTTTGCACCAAGACTTCATAAAAGCCGTTGAGCTGCGAAGGGTTGACGTGTTCGGCACTCAGACTAGGAAAATAGGGTAGCAGTCGCTCCATCACCGCTTCGATATTGGCATGGGCAGCGTTTGACAGGAGTACAAAAATTAATAAAAGCGCTTTATGCATGGCAAGGACGCGTGATTAAAGAACTAAATTTTACCGTTTTTTTGGTAAAATATCGTCTTTAAAATTTGTCAGGAAAAATGATGGAATTCTCCTTAACACAACAAGCTGTAGAACTATTTGAAGGTGATTGTGCCGTTGTATTTGCATTTGAAGGTGAGTCGCAAGAAAACAGCGATTTGTCGCAATTGCTAGAGTTAAATCAATTCGAAGCCAAGAACGGAAAAACGATTGTACTCAGTCGAGTGCAAGGCTTTCATGCCAGTAGAGTGATTGTGGTTGGACTAGGTGGGTCGCCACTGACTGGAAAAGGTTTCGTCAAAGCGATTAACGCATTGTCATTAGAACTGCGGTCTTTTAAAGTAAAAAGTGCTTCTTTGCCTAGTATTGATGTGGATGGACAAGATGAGGCGTGGACTCAACAAACAATTGCCAGAATTTTGCACAACGCAAGCTATCAAGTTAATAAGTACGGCATCGAAAAGGAAAACAACAACACATTAGAATTGGTGAGCGTGCACTCAGCTTCAAAAGATAGTACTGCGCTAAACCAAGGCCTAGCCATTGCCAACGGTATGGCGTTGACTCGCGAGTTGGGCGATATGCCGCCAAATATTTGCACGCCAAGTTATTTGGCAGAGACTGCAGAGTCATTGGCGAAAATCCACAATCTTGAGTGTGAAGTTTTGGAAGAGTCTGACATGGCTTCTTTGGGTATGCATTCTCTGCTATCAGTATCACAAGGCTCTTCAGAGCCGGGCAAGCTAATTAGCTTGAGTTACAATAATGCCGGTGACGCTAAACCAATTGTATTGGTTGGAAAGGGCGTTACTTTTGACACTGGCGGTATTTCATTAAAGCCAGGCGGGGGCATGGATGAAATGAAGTATGACATGTGCGGCGCTGCATCAGTATTGGGTGTTATGCGCGCTGTGGTTGAGATGAATTTAGCAGTGAATTTGACTGTTGTTGTACCGACGGTTGAAAACATGCCTGCGCACAATGCCTCTAAGCCAGGCGATGTGGTCAAAAGCATGTCTGGTCAAACCATTGAAATTCTAAACACGGACGCAGAAGGCCGACTTATTCTTTGCGACGCATTAACCTATTGTGAGAAATTCAACCCAGAAGTGGTTATCGATATCGCCACGCTCACCGGTGCCGTGATCGTTGCTCTCGGCAAACATCATTCGGGTGTTATGGCGAACGACCAAGGCCTTGTCGATGATTTAAATGCAGCAGGAAATTCTGCATTGGATACGGTTTGGCAATTACCACTGGATGATGAGTACGATGAATTACTCAAATCTAATTTTGCCGATATGGCTAATATTGGCGGCAAAGAGGCTGGCTCTGTAACAGCTGCTTGTTTCTTATCGCGCTTCACCAAAGAATATCGTTGGGCGCATTTGGATATTGCTGGCACTGCATGGGTCAGCGGTTCGAAAAAAGGCGCTACAGGAAGACCTGTGCCACTCTTAGCACAATATATTATTAATCAAACATAAGGAGATTTATGTCATCATTTACAAATGTAGAAGTCGTTAAAGCGGCCAATATTTACTTTGACGGAAAAGTTACAAGCCGTGTTGTTAAATTCTCAGACGGCACACAAAAAACATTGGGCATTATGATGCCGGGCGATTTTGAATTTGGCACCGATCAGCACGAATTGATGGAAATTCAAGCTGGCGAAATGGATGTTTTGTTGCCGGGTGCTGATGAGTGGATTACAATCACTGGCGGTCAGTCATTTGAAGTTCCTGCGAACAGCTCATTCAAATTACAAGTCAAATCAGTCGTCGATTACTACTGCTCATACTCGTAATTATCTTGCAGTGAGTTTAAATACGTAGACTCACTACAGTACTCCTCCGTTTTTCAACACCTGTACCAGTTGTTGGTTGACGCATTTTGATTCATCATCGATAGCCAGCTTTATGTGTTCTGCTGATTTTTCAAATTGTCCATCATTGAAATAATAAACTGCAATATTGTTTTCAACTCGACAGGAATAGCCGTGATATTCTGTGTGTTTTTCATAGAGCATTGGCGAGTATTGTGCCAGTTCATCAAACATTGGGGCGAATCCTAAAAGTGTATGGTATGTTTGGTCGCTTAGCCTTAAAAACTCTTCTGGCTGTGATAATAACTCATGAAAAGTTTTTAGAAATTTTTCTTTGTCACCGGTAGACGAGTAAACATGCATTTCCACAAAATAGGAATTGTACAAACCTGCAGGCTCAAGTGCTTTTAGTTTAGAAGATAACTCCAAAGCCTCTTTATTGTTATTGAGTTTATGGGCTGCATACGCTAGACGGGCCAGAACATCTACGTGATTTGGCCACAATTTAATTAATTGTTTGTCAATTATGTTCGATTGCTTGTACGACCCTTGGTTGTAGTAGCCTAGGCCTAAGTAATACAGCGAAGAATGCATATTGCCGTGATAGATAGGTGTTTCAACAACTGATATTTTTTGAAACTCCCCTGTCGTGTTGATTTTGTTTAGTTGGCTGTAGGCTCCAATCCAAAAGAAGTAAGAGTAGTAGAAAAGTACAGCAATTAAGCCAAATGCGAGCGCCAATGCGGTTTTCTTTTGAAGTGCGGTACAAGCCAGTGTCAGCTCTTTTATCGGCTTTAATAGCACATCTGACTGTTTTGAAATAAGGCCAACATACAAACCAAACAATATCAACGGAAAAGCCAGTTGGTATGGTGAGCTAAACTGC
>DUCF01000070.1 GCA_012959965.1 Candidatus Thioglobus sp.
GCTCTAAATTATTTGGTGCAATCACGGAGAGTTGGCTCTCTTTTGGGTGACCCTGTAGGTAAGACTGACTACCACACCATGGGTGCCTGCTACGAGGTATTAAATGTACTTTAGAACGTTATACCTGAGGAAAACGTGCACGCTTTTCTAGTTGGTAAACTGGCATATTGTTACGAATGTACTCTCTTTTAGCATCACGAAGCGGACTGTAATCCCAGGCGATTTTTTGTTCGTGCATCACCCCTTTTATAAACCGACGTCGTCGCTGACTTTCTAATATTTCTAGGCGAAGAGCATCCTGATTATAACGACTTGAGATCTCATCCATCAATTGTCTCACTTCAGTCGCGTAGGTGGGATTGTTAGCAAGATTATTATGCTCATGAGGGTCTTTACTTAAGTCAAAATATTGCAACGGATCGCTATCAGCATAAATAAATTTTTTAAAGCCACGGCGAATCATAAACATTGGAGTATCAATTGCCTCGGCAAAATACTCGCCAATTACTTCGTCATGCCCTTTACCACCACTAAGGTGAACCATTAATGAACGACCTTCTATTGGAGTTGCGTAGTTACCCTGCTTTCCATCGTTAGCCAACTCAACAAAAGTAGGCAAAAGATCAACCAAAGAAACTGCCTCTTGTACTCGTTTAGCGGAAAACATTTTGGGCGCGTGGACAATCAAAGGCACTCTGGCAGAATGTTCTAGAAAACTCATTTTAAACCACATCCCTCGCTCACCCAGCATATCTCCGTGATCAGAAGTTACAATGACAATGGTATTTTCACGCATGCCAGATTCATCCAAGGCTTTTAACACATCTGCAATCTTATCATCAATATCACTTATCGAGCTATAGTAGGCGCGCCGAGCATTGCGAACAACGTTATCACTCAACTTCTCATCACTGGCACCATAAGAATGGCGCAGTCGAGTGGAATGGGGGTCCTCTGTCACCGAGCCGAGTGGAGTTATTGGGAGGTCGATATCCTCCTCTTTATAGCTCTTCCATTTATCCTCTCGACACAAGTAGGGATCATGAGGCTGAATCATTGACAAGGTGAGGAAAAAAGGTTTGTCACTACTCTCTTTGGCGTGCTCAAATATATAGCGCTTGGCATTGAAAACAACCTCATCATCGTAATCCAGATACATCGAACGAACACAAGGGCCTGCCTTTGTAACAACTTCCATATTATGAAACCAATTCAAGCGTTCTTCTGAATGATCCCATTCTGGATGCCAAGTGAAGTCTGCTGGATAAACATCAGTTGTTAGGCGATCCTTATAGCCATGCAATTGGTCTGGTCCAACAAAATGCATTTTGCCACTTAGGCAAGTTTGGTAGCCGTTAGAAGAAAGATAGTGCGAAAAAGTTGGAATTTCAGAACTAAACTCCACGGCATTATCCCAGGCAGCGATTTGCGAGGGTAAGCGACCACTCATCATTACGAATCTGGAAGGCGCACATAACGGGAAATTGGTATAAGCGGCGTCAAACACCACGCCTTCATCAGCGAGTTTGCTAATCTCAGGTGCTTTAACAACACCGTGCCCATAACAAGGCAAAAACTGGGGTGCCAGTTGGTCGGCCATGATCAAAAGAATATTGGGCTTGTTAGATCCGTTTTTCATACAACTCTCCTCGTTTAGAATAGTCAAAATTTGGCTATACTTTTATCTCATAGATTATTGTTCTTAGTCCTAAAATAACGCAGGATTTACAGGTGATGCGGCCGTTAAACCACCATCTATTGTAAACATCTGACCAGTGGTGTAAGCAGCATCATCTGAGGCTAACCAGTATGCCATATTTGCAATATCAGACGGTTGTCCAAACCGACCGATATAGTGCCTTGCCAAAGCGTCTTTTTGTGCCGCCTCTCGGTCATCCGCTAACTCAAAAGCAGCGTCTGCCATGTCAGTCATAATCCAGCCGGGACATATAGCATTACAACGTATACCCTGTTTGCCGTGATCAACTGCTATTGAGCGCGTTAAGCCATGCACAAATGCTTTTGAGGCGTTATAAAGGGCCATTTCAGGGTCTGCAGCACGGCCACTAATGGAACCAATATTAATAATTGACCCGCCTTCTGATTGAACCATTAGTGGAATAAAAGTTCGGCAGCAATAAAATACCCCTTTGGCATTGACGCCCATCAACAAATCCCAATCGTCATCTGTGCTATCAACAACCGTTTTTTCAATTTGTATGCCGGCATTATTAACCAATACATGTAACGCGCCGTACTTAGAGATAATTGCATCGCGCAGACCCTTAACTGTTTCAGAGTTGGCAACATCAGCACTGTACCAATCAACTGCCGCGTCTAAATCATCGGGCCGATTGTTGCGTCCACAGGTAATAACGCTCATACCCTCTTT
>DUCF01000071.1 GCA_012959965.1 Candidatus Thioglobus sp.
GTGCCGGAATTTATTATCATTTCTGACTACAGTGAAACCGCATCCGCCTGTGAAAAACTTGGCGGATCCGTCTGGGTCGTTAAAGCCCAAGTTCATGCCGGCGGCAGAGGCAAAGGTGGCGGTGTTGTTGTCTGCTTTAAAATTGACGATGCGATTAGCGCAAGTGAAAAATTGTTGGGCAGCAAGCTGATTACACCGCAAACCGATGAGCATGGACTGCCAATAAACCAAGTGATTATTGAGGCGGGTCAAGATATTCAAAAAGAGCTATACTTAGGGTTGCTCGTTGATCGCGCAACATCTAGCATTACCGTGCTAGCATCAACCGAAGGCGGTATGGATATCGAGGAAGTGGCCGCCAAAACGCCCGAGAAAATTATCAAGTATGCAATCGACCCACTAGGAACTCTCGAAGAAAGCGCGTGCAATGAAATTGCCAATCAACTTCAACTAGACTTAAGCCTTCACGCTCAATTTGCAACAACTCTCACTGGACTTTACAGCATCTTCAATGAAAATGATGGCAACCTCATTGAAATCAATCCATTGATTATCACTGGTGCCGGAGAAATCATTGCGCTCGATGGCAAAATAGACTTTGATGATAATGCCTTGTATCGAAACGAAGCGATTGTCACACTGCGTGACACATCTCAAGAGGATGAGAAAGAAAGAGATGCCAGTGAATATCAACTGAACTATATTTCCCTAGATGGCACAGTTGGCTGCATGGTTAATGGCGCTGGCCTTGCCATGGCCACAATGGATCTCATCGAATACCATGGCGGCTCACCTGCTAACTTTCTTGATGTCGGTGGCACTGCAACAGCGGATCGTGTTGCCAAGGCATTTGAAATCATTCAAAGTGGTGCTGACGTAAAAGCTATATTGGTTAATATTTTTGGTGGCATTGTCCGCTGTGATCTTATTGCAGAGGGCATTCTTCAAGCTATCGAAAAGATTGGCCTCACACTGCCTATTGTTATCAGACTGGAAGGCACCAATGCCACTGAAGGCTTGGAAATTTTGAGCAATAGTAACTTTAATATTGTGACCGAGGCTGACTTAACTCGGGCAGCGAAACAAGTAGTGGAGATGGCGAAATGAGCGTACTGATTAACAAAGACACCAAAGTAATCTGCCAAGGATTTACCGGCAAGCAGGGTACATTTCATTCAGAGCAATCGATTGCCTATGGCACTCAATTTGTTGGTGGCGTTACGCCGGGCAAAGGCGGGCAAACGCACTTGGGTCTCCCCGTTTTTAATACGGTTAGAGACGCAATGAATGAGGGTGGCGCAACCGCTTCTATGATCTATGTGCCACCAAAGTTTGCATTTGCCTCCATTAAGGAAGCGATTGAAGCTGAAATGCCAGTTATTACTTGCATTACTGAGGGTATTCCAGTTCTTGATATGGTCAAAATAAAAGCCATGTTGAAAGGTTCTAAGTCGAGACTGATTGGCCCAAACTGTCCGGGTGTTATCACTCCTGGAGAGTGCAAACTTGGTATCATGCCGGGCAATATTCACCAGAGTGGTACTGTCGGTATTGTTTCTCGCTCAGGCACGCTTACTTATGAAGCCGTTCACCAAACAACTCTCGCAGGACTCGGCCAAACAACTTGTATTGGCATTGGTGGCGACCCAGTAAACGGCACTAACTTTATTGATTGCCTTAAACTTTTTGAAGCCGACGAGAACACTAAATCAATCATTATGGTGGGTGAGATTGGCGGCAGTGCCGAAGAAGAGGCTGCCGAGTATATTTCATCCAATGTTTCCAAGCCTGTTGTTTCCTACATCGCGGGCCTGACAGCGCCAAAAGGAAAGCGTATGGGGCATGCTGGCGCTGTGATCAGTGGTGGTGGTAGTGGTGGTGCGCAAGATAAAATTAACACTTTGGAACGTTGCGGTGTCGCCGTTGCTCCGTCTCCAGCATTGATGGGGCAAACCCTGCTTG
Organism: Candidatus Thioglobus sp.; assembly: GCA_012959965.1. Classification (GTDB taxonomy): domain Bacteria; phylum Pseudomonadota; class Gammaproteobacteria; order PS1; family Pseudothioglobaceae; genus Pseudothioglobus. The sequence goes on from DUCF01000071.1 coordinate 1,963, forward strand.
AGGTTTTGCGAAACTAGCAAAAACCTTCAAAATATCATAGTCAGTCTCAAGACAAAACGATGATAACCGACTTATCTCAACAATCAACCCACAACAAACGAAAGTAAAATGGGTGGTTTGATTGTTGGGGTATATTCCCCTTTGTGACAATTTGTCAGCCAACATCATGTCTCAACAAAATCGCAATCAGCGATTTGGCCTTGTTTTGGGTCGGTCCTACAATGTAGAAATTTGCTTTCCGCATGAAGATCCTATTTACTCCCTCTCTTGTTGCCAGCATTGAAGCAAAAAAAGGGGGTGGCTCAGGTTTTTTGCCCTGCTCGTAATAGTACGTATGATTATTGTTGATATTATTATTACACAACAATAAGCTTGTTTACGAGACAGTCTGCATTACAACAG
>DUCF01000072.1 GCA_012959965.1 Candidatus Thioglobus sp.
TGGAATCTTAAATCGCCTTAACTTAACTTTCTCAGATAGCTTAGGCTACTTTGGTTGTGGTTTAATTGACGGTCCTAATGTTCATATCAAAGGACGAGTTGGCTGGTCTTGTGCTGAAAACATGATGTCTGGTACTGTCGTAATTGATAAAAATGCTGGTTCCACATTCGGAGCTGCTATTCGTGGCGGTGATCTCGTCTGTAAGGGTAGTGTTGGTGCTCGTACTGGTATTGACCAGAAGGGCGGAACAATTCTTGTTGGCGGTAAGACGGGTGCTTTTTCTGGATTCATGATGCAGCGTGGTCGTATGATTGTGCTTGGTGATGCTGGGATGAACTTAGGTGACTCAATGTATGACGGCACTATTTATGTTGGTGGTGAGGTTGAAGAATTAGGAGTTGACTGTGTACCAGGTGAGATGACAGAACTAGATGTTCGATACTTAACAGATAAATTAGCTCTTTATGGTATGAAGTCTCCTAGAGGTGTTGAAAAAATGCAAAAGTATGTTTCAGGTAAACAGTTATGGAACTACGACAACCTTGAACCTAGTGAGAAAAAGCTGGTTCTTTAATCGTACTTTTAACTAAATTAAACTAAAGGAAATATTATGAGTGATTCAGAAGATCAATACAAATTAGGAAAAAGTTTCATCTTCCCTAAAGAAGTGATGAACGATATCCATATTAAGTCTGATTTGGGTCGATATAGAATGAGAGGATTCTCTCTATTTAAAAAGATACCAACTTGGGATGACTTAACTTTTATGCCCGGAACATTAACACGCTTTGTTATTGAGGGTTATAGAGAGAAATGTTTAACTAAGACTGTTATTGGGCCAGAAGCTCCGAGACCGTTAGAGCTTGATATTCCAATTTATATTACTGGCATGAGTTTTGGTGCTTTAAGTTATGAAGCAAAAACTGCTTTAGCTCGTGGCGCTACCATGGCTGGAACTGCTACTTGTTCTGGTGAAGGTGGAATGATTCCAGATGAGAGGCGCTATTCTAGTAAGTGGTTATATCAATGTATTCAGTCTCGTTACGGCTTTAATCCAAACCATTTGCGTCTTGCAGACGCTGTAGAATTTTTTATCGGCCAAGGCTGTAAGGTTGGCTTGGGTGGACACTTAATGGGTCAGAAGGTTACCGATCAGGTTGCTGAAATGCGCTCATTACCTGCTGGTATTGATCAGCGTTCGCCTGCAAGACACCCAGACTGGCTAGGGCCAGATGATTTGGCGCTAAAAATTGAAGAGATTCGTGAAGCGACAGACGGGCAGATTCCTATTCAATTAAAGCTCGGTGCTGCTCGCGTATACGACGACGTTCGTATGGCGGCAAAAACTGGCTGTGACAGTATCTATATTGATGGTATGGAAGGTGGTACAGGTGCTGGGCCTCACCTTGCAACTGAGGAAACCGGCGTTCCAGGTATTGCTGCAATTCGTCAAGCTCGTAGAGCAATTGATGATGTAGGTATGACTGGCAGAATTTCTTTAATTTACGCTGGCGGTATCCGTAATGGTGGTGACGTTGCAAAGGCTGTTGCACTTGGTGCTGATGCGGTTGCAATTGGTCACTCTGCGATGATGGCGCTTAACTGTAATAGAGACACCCCTGAATCGGATTATGAAGGTGAAATGGGCGTTAAGGCAGGTGAGTGTTATCACTGTCATACAGGTCGTTGTACGGTTGGTGTTGCGACACAAGATCCAGAGCTAAGAAAACGTTTGGACCCGGATGCGGCTTCCGAGCGCGTATATAACTTTCTACACACACTAGCGATTGAGACTCAAATGATGGCTCGTGCATGTGGTAAGACAAATGTACATTCTCTTGAGCCAGAAGATTTAGCTGCTCTGACTATGGAAGCATCAGCTTGTGCACAAGTTCCTATCGCTGGATCTCAACACACAGTCGGTCGTCCTGATATGACACGCTTTTAATTTAAGGAGTTATTATGAGTAAAGATGAACAAGCATTCGTAGTCGGAGACAAAGGTCTAAATACCGATCGCGAGCAAGAAATTGGACAACACATTGGTTATAGATATGATGTAAACCTAGTTCCTGACCTTAAGTTTATTACACCATTTTTGCAAAAATATATTGACAAAATGGGTTGGAAAGATCTTAACTGGTTAGAAGATATTCATATGGGTTATGAGGGAGATCAGGCTGCTGTTTTTGATAGAAATATTAATGGCTGGGTCACAATTCCAGACACAATTAAACTTCCAAATAATCAACAAGAGCGTGACATGATTGCCCGTGAACTTTTGATTAAGTTCCAGATGTCTGAAAAACATCCAATGGTTGATCTAAAT
>DUCF01000073.1 GCA_012959965.1 Candidatus Thioglobus sp.
AATGATCAGGCTGACATTTTGGCAAGTGCTGCCAATTTCCTTGAGCGCCTCGGCTGGAATCGCGGTGAAAAATGGGGCCGGGAAGTCACAATTACTGAGGATTTTGACTACGACTTTGTCGGACTGAAAACCAAGAAACAGCTTGATGAGTGGCAGGTTCTCGGCGTTCGCAGCGCCAACGGCTCTAATTTGCCCAAATCAAACATGCCAGCTTCTCTGATTTTGCCAATGGGTTACAAGGGGCCGGCTTTTCTTGTTTATCAAAACTTCCGCTCAATACTGGGCTGGAACCACTCTACCTTATACGCGCTAGCGGTTGGGCATTTGGCTGATCGATTAAGTGGCGCTGGACCGTTATTAGCGACACCAATTGATGAACCACTACTCAAAAGAGATGATGTAATGGCTATCCAGCAAACGCTAAGCCTGCTCGGCTATGATGCGGGTGAAGCCGATGGCATTGCAGGCCCAAAAACACGCGCTGCAGCTAAAGACTTTCAAAAAGATATCGGCATGATTGCTGACGGCTACGTCGGCTACGAACTGTTTCAAAGATTGCAATGAGCATTCAAACCTATCTTGGTTTTGACGTGGGCACAAAACGCACCGGCGTAGCCATTGCCAACAGCCTAACAGCTCAAGCGAGTGGCATTGATACGGTAAGGCACAATAAAGACGGCTCCACCAACTGGGATGCAATTGAGCAAATTATCGCCAAACACCCCGCAAACTTATTTGTTGTTGGTATACCTTACGACAAAGAGGGTAAAGAGCAAGAAATGACTTTTATTGCGCGCTCGTTTGGCAAAAAAATGAGTGAGCGATTCGACACAGAAGTTGCCTTCGTAGACGAATATTTATCTTCTTCAGAAGCAAAAAACCAATTAAAATGGCACTACGCGCACAGTAACGCCGATAGGGGCGATGTTGATATGCGCTCTGCTCAACTCATATTACAAACTTGGCTCAATGAATCCTGAATCGATTAGCAACGACCCACAGCTCGACGCCTCCGGAAAACTCATTCACCTATTGGGCTTAAAAGGCCTTCCAAAAACAGAACTCGAGCACATTCTTGATGTTGCCAATGACCTGTTGGATAGTAAAGGCAATCTAAAAAAATCAAAAGCACTCGATGACATGTCGGTGGCGAATTTATTCTTCGAGCCCTCAACTCGAACTCGAAACACTTTTGAAATTGCCGCAAAACGCACCAGTGCCAACACAATCAACGTTGACCTCGCCAACTCGGCTACCAAGAAAAACGAAACATTGATGGACACCATGCAGACGCTTAAGGCGATGCAAATTGACATGTTTGTCATTCGCCACAAAGAAAGTGGCTTGCCGCACCGTATTGCCAGCAACATCGATGGCGTTTCCATCATTAACGCCGGTGACGGCACTAACGCCCACCCGACACAGGCGCTGCTGGACATGCTGACCATTCGTCAACACAAGGGCTCGTTTGATGATTTGTCGGTGGCAATTATTGGCGATATTCGCCATTCACGTGTAGCACACTCAGACATTCAGGCATTAAGCACATTGGGCGTTAAAGACATTCGCTTGGTTGCCCCTGAAAACCTACAATTTAACGGTGAAGCGCCCGAAGGCGTGCGCTGTTTTGATAACTTGCACGAAGGCATTAACGGCGTTGACGTAATGATGACACTTCGACTGCAAAAAGAAAGAATGATGTCTGCTGACATCCCAAATGAGCAAGTCTACTTTGAGACTTTCGGACTAACAGACAAAAAACTAAAGCTTGCCAAGCCAGATGCCATTGTTATGCATCCCGGCCCTGTCAATCGTGGCATTGAGCTTGACTCGGGTGTTGCAGATGGACCTCAATCGGTTATCCTGCAGCAGGTAACTAACGGTATTGCCGTTAGAATGGCGGTAATGGTTGTATTGGCGGGCAAGGCGTAACTTATGAGTGAAACAATTGACTACGATATTTTTAAAGACGTATTGCACGGCCTTAATACAGACGACACGATCAGCTCTGCGCATGGTATTTTGTGTGGTTTTGCTTGTGTCAAACCCGATGTCACTATCGATAACTGGCTGAGCGAAGTCTTAGTTAATATCGACCTTAACAACCTCAGCGAAAAAGAAGCCTTTGGGCGCCTTGCTGAGATTTTTAACAACACCAACGAACAGCTTGCCGATCCAACGCTGAACTTTTCACTGTTGATTGCCGATGATTCACACACACTTCGTGAGCAAGCGCACACCTTGGTTGAATGGTGTCAAGGTTTCTTGGTCGGTCTCGGCCTGAGTGAAGTACAAGCCAGCGATGAAGAGGTGCTGGAAATGATAAAGGACATTAGTGAAATTTCTCAGCTGGATGCCGAACTGCTAGAAAACGAAGACAATGCCGAAGACCTTAATGAAATCGTTGAATTTGTGAGAATGGCGGTGTTGCTGATTCAGGAAACACTACAACCCTCAAAGCAAGACTACATTAGCCCTGACTTACTTCACTAGTTCCACCAGTCACCAAAGCAAGGCTCACTCGTGTATTCAATACAGCCAAGCTCGTTGCTTGCTGTGCATCTAACACTTTGTCCGCCAAAAGGGCCCTCTATACAGCGACCGTATTCATAATTTTCGCCTAAAAACTGTTCCGCCCAGTACCAACCGGGAGAGATTTCTTTGCCGCTATAGGACGTGCAAGATTGCAGCAGAACACAGCACAGAATCAATGGCAGATTAAAAATCTTCAAAATACTCCCTTTACTGGTCGTTCTTGCGCAACAAGCGCTCAAGAGTATCGATAAACAAATAAACATCCTCAAATGAATTATAAAGCGGGACCGCCGCAACTCGTATGACGCCTGGATAACGCCAATCACAAATCACCCCGTTTCGCTGTAACTCGTCAAATAATTGTTTGCCGTCAGTCGTCAACATCTTGAGAGAAAGCTGGCAGCCCCTTTCTTCGGGGTTTTCGGGGGTTATCACCTCCACCTTCCCAAGCAAGCGTTCTTTAATCAAATACATCATATAAGACGACAGCTCTCGTGATTTTTGCCTTAGAACGCTCATGCCACCGGCGCGCTCAAACAACTCCAGGGAGGCTACGATGGGTGCCATAGCAAGGATAGGCGGACAGCTTACTTGCCAGCCCTGTGCTGTTAGCATGGGGTCAAATTGCGATCCCATTTCAAAGCGAGTGTCTTTATTGTGACCCCACCAGCCCGCAAGTCGATGTATAGAAGGGTTTGAGGTATGCGTCTCATGCACAAAACAAGCACCAATGGATCCCGGGCCGGCATTTAAATACTTGTAAGTACACCAACAAGCAAAATCAACACCCCACTGATGGAGCTCTAACTCGATGTTGCCAACCGCATGCGCCAAGTCAAAGCCCACGGTGCAACCATGCTGATGCCCAAGCTGGGTGATTGCCCGCATGTCCAGAACTTGGCCGGTGTAATACTGCACACCAGGAAGAAGTATTAAAGCTATTTCATTGCCGTGTTCGGCAATACTGGCCTCTATATCTTCCATTCTAAGCAAGTCTTCACCAGAACGAGGCGAAACTTTTATCAGCGAATTCTCCACACAAAGACCGTGCTGCTTAATCTGAGACTCGACAGCAAAATGATCTGAAGGAAAAGCATGCTCTTCAATCAAAATTTTAAAACGACTCGTTGTGGGCTTATAAAAACTGGCCATCATAAAATGCAAGTTTGCCGTCAGCGTATTCATAACAACAACCTCTTTACTCAATGCGCCAACCAAGTCAGCCATTGGCTGTGCCAAACGCTCTTGGAAGGCAAGCCAAGGATGGCTCCCCTCAAAATAGCCACGAATAGCGCCCTCTTGCCATTTTTTTAGTTCTTCTTGAATACAGCTCTCGGTTTTGACCGGCTGCAAACCCAATGAGTTGCCGAGCAAGTACAAGTCTTTCTTGCCGTTCGACTGTTCTGGAAAGTGAAACTCGCACCTCAAATGAGCAAGTGCATCTTCCCTGTCAAGCTTTTGTGCGTAAGCGATGCCGTCTTTATGCGTCATTTTTTGTCATTGGGTAAATTACCGGTCGAGAGGGTGCTGCGTCACTCATAAACGCAGGAATTTGTATGCTTAATAAATAACTGCCATCATCAATTTCATCTTCCACAAAGATCATTTCCGTAATTGTCTTGTGTGGTTGCGACAAGGTCGTTAAAGTGTTTGTGCCCTCGTCAACATTCCAAAACAAACGATGGTTAGCCAACAGACCTTCGTCGTACATTTTGTCAACGGATGGAAAGTCAACCAAAATATGCTCAACACCTCTTGTAACCAAATACTCCATTGCCTCTACAGAAAAGAAAGGCGGCTGATTTTCGGCATTATAAATGGCTTCTTTTTTTGACTCGGGGTTGTCGAGTGTTCTAATTATGACGGCCTGCAATAATGAGCTATCTATATTCTCTAACTTATCTTTTAAGGACGCCCGAGTTATTAACTTATCCTCATTTTCAGTGTTGGGTCGATAGCTGTCAACGCTGTCTTTCGCCCTCTCCCAGCCTAAAGTGATAAGCTGACTGGCAATAAGTTCGCCCGTCAAAACGCTGGCAACAGCAATGTCATCATTAACGATATGGCCAACGGACTCGGTATGAGTGCCATTACAATGCGGCGTCAACGTAATTGCTTCAACGTTGCAACTGCCGCCCCTGTGGGTGTCACCAATAAACCCCTCGACCTCAACTGTTTTGGAAAGGGCTTTTGGTGCACCAAAATGATTGGGCTGAGCGCCATTAAAATTAAGCGGGATAGCCAAACAATGGGGTTGAGACAAGTCCGCTTGATAGTTTTCTTGGTTTATCGCAACAGTTATCAACATTGCTTTAGATGAAGGCGGGCAATTATTAGCTTCATTGAGTTGTGGACTTGAGATGATGACACGGCATCATACCAAAAAAAAACCGTGTTAAAGCAATAGAGCTCTAACTCGGTTTAGAAGATGGTGGCCAAACCTGGAATTGAACCAGGGACACAGGGATTTTCAATCCCTTGCTCTACCAACTGAGCTATTTGGCCAAAAACGTGAAATTATACACAAAATACAATCGAACTTTTCTCTCGATAGTGCTTTGTTATCTATAAATTATCCAAGAAACGCTCGGCGTCTAAGGCTGCCATACAGCCCGAACCGGCAGAGGTTACCGCTTGACGGTAAATGTGGTCTGCAACGTCACCCGCAGCATAAACACCTTCTACACTTGTCTGCGTTGCATTGCCTTTAATACCACTTTTGACTTGAATATAGCCGCTCTCAATATCTATTTGTCCTTCGAAAACGCCGGTATTTGGCTTATGGCCAATGGCAATAAAAACGCCGTGCACATCGATTTCTTTAGTGCTGCCATCATTGCCTTTGAGGCGCAAACCAGTCACACCCATCTCATCGCCAAGAACCTCGTCAAGATTTTGATTCCATTCAATAGAAATGTTGCCATTTTTGGCTTTTTCCATGAGCTGGTCCGCAAGAATTTTCTCAGAGCGGAACTGATCACGACGATGGATAATAGTGACGTGGTCAGCGATATTAGATAAGTACAGGGCCTCTTCGACCGCTGTATTGCCACCACCAACAACGGCAACTTTTTGGCCGCGATAAAAAAATCCATCGCAAGTTGCGCAAGCGGATACACCTTTACCCTTAAATGCTTCTTCAGACTCAAGGCCAAGATACATCGCTGTTGCGCCTGTGGCAATAATCACCGCGTCCGCAGTGTATGTTCTTTCGCCGCCTTGAAGTGTGAAAGGGCGCTTGGAAAAATCAACTTCCGTAATATAGTCGCTAATGATTTCAGTGTTAAAGCGCTCGGCATGATCTTTCATGCGCGCCATCAAGTCTGGCCCTTGAACGCCGTCATTATCACCTGGCCAGTTATCAACATCCGTTGTTGTCATTAATTGGCCGCCTTGTTCAAGGCCGCTGACCATCACTGGATTTAAATTTGCGCGTGCTGCATAGACAGCTGCAGAATAGCCGGCAGGGCCTGATCCAACAATCAAAACTCGACAATGCTTAATATCACTCATTTGAAATACTTTATACTGTTTAACGAACAGAATATTATAAACTATTCACACAAAAATCTCTAAACCACCTTGAAAAAAAATAACAAACGGTCAGTCTCGCCAAAAAGCAAAAATAGCCGTTCACGAGTGACCAACGAAGTCATTTTTATTTTGCTGGTGATGCTTGGCGTGGTTTACTTCATTGCCCTTGTTACCCACTCACCCTCAGAAGACCCATGGACAGGTGATGTTGTCTTAGCGCAACCAGTGACTAATGCCGCAGGCGTTGTTGGCGCTTGGTTAAGCGATATCTCTTTTGCCGTTCTAGGCTATGTTGCCTATGTCATTCCAGTCTCTATTTTATGGCTGGGCTACAATTTTCATCGAGACGCAGCAATAGAAGACAAAAGTCAGGCTATTTTTGTTGTTCGCCTGCTGTCATATTTGGCGATGTTGATTTTTACCACCGCGCTATTTAATCAATACATGCCAAGGCCTGGTATTGGAGGTGGTTGGATTGGTGAGATGACGCATGAGATGCTCTTCAAGGAGCTTTTTGGCAATGTCTCCGCCGTTATCTACGTCGGCATTATTATGGTTGGCTTTAGTATTGCCACCAAAGCCTCTTGGGTCAAAATTGCAAGCGTTGTGTTTGGCGGGGTAAAAAACCAGCATACTAAATCTAAAGATCGTCGCCAACAAGCCAGTCAAAAGCGCGCTGCCAAACAAGCACTCAGACCCGCTCGACCGCCAAAGCCGATAAAAGTCAAAGCGCCAAGACCGGTTAAAGAGAAAGTGACAGCTGCCGCCAAGGTAAAAAAATCTAAGACTGTTGAAACCAGCAACTTGTACAAAGCCAGCACCACAAGTGGCCTGCCAGATATTGCGCTACTCAACGAAGTCGATAATAGCGACATAGGCTACAGCAACAGCGAACTGGAATCGATGTCGGGGCAAGTCGAACTCAAACTTAAAGATTTTGGTTTTGATGTTGCCATAACGGCAGTCACCCCAGGGCCGGTTGTGACTCAATTTGAAATCTCGCTAGCGCCTGGCATCAAGGTCAGTCAAATAATGAATCTGAACAAAGACCTTGCTCGAGCGTTGCTGGTTGAAAGTGTGCGAATTGTTGACGTCATTCCTGGCAAGCCCGTCATTGGCCTTGAAATTCCAAATAACGAACGCGAAATGATCGGCCTCAAAGAAATCTTATCGGCCGACGCCTTTACTAAATCCAAATCCATACTTTCTATGGGGCTTGGTAAAGACATTAATGGCAATCCTGTTGTTGCCGATTTGTCCAAAATGCCGCACTTACTTGTGGCGGGCGCTACCGGCATGGGCAAGTCCGTTGGCCTTAATGCAATAATTTTAAGTATTTTATATAAGGCCAAGCCCGAACAAGTTCGACTCATTATGATCGACCCAAAAATCGTTGAGCTGGCGTGTTACGCGGGCATTCCTCATTTATTGGCGCCAGTAGTCACCGACATGAACGAAGCGGCCAGCGCACTGTGGTGGTGCGTCAACGAAATGGAGCGTCGCTACACTTTGCTGGCAAAATTCGGCGTTAGAAACATTGAGTCCTTTAACGACAAACTAGTCAAAGCCAAAAAGACCAACAAGCCGTTGTTGGATCCGTCTTTCAATCCAAACACGGCAGCTGAGGGAGAAAAAGCCCCAGAGCTAGATGAGCTGCCATTGATTGTTATCGTCATCGACGAATACGCCGACATGTTAGGCGCACTCGCGCAAGAAGACCGTAACAAATCGAAACGCGTTGAGGGGTTAATTGTCCGAATTGCGCAAAAAGCGCGAGCCGCTGGTATTCATTTAATCATCGCAACACAACGTCCAAGTGTTGACGTCATTACGGGATTGATTAAATCTAACGTGCCAACGCGTATTTCGTTTAAAGTCTCATCGAAAACCGACTCGCGCACAATTCTTGACCAGTCTGGCGCAGAACAATTACTCGGCATGGGCGATATGCTTTATATGGCGCCGGGTGTTTCGCATTTAAACCGCGTTCACGGTGCGTTTGTCGACGACGCTGAAATTTCTCGAGTCGTCAAATACCTTAAAGCAAACTCCGAAACAAACTATATTTCTGGCGTTCTTAATCCACAAGAAGGCATGGCAAGCTCAAGTGGAGATGGTGCGTCAACGTCGGGCGAATTAGACCCGCTTTACGACGAAGCCGTACAAATTGTCACCTCAACTAGAAGGGCGTCAATTTCGAGCCTACAGCGCCGCATGCGCATCGGCTATAACCGTGCCGCACGCATTATCGAGGACATGGAAGCCAGTGGTGTTGTTAGCACAATGAACAGCGCTGGCAACCGCCAGGTATTGGCCCCAGAGCCAATTGATCCTGATTAAGCCAATTTGGCCGAGATAGGCTCGAACCCCTCTTTCGACTCTTTAGGTCTTGTGCTTTTTTGATCGCTTAACTATCAAAGCAATAAGTCCAGCAAGCACAAAGACTAGCGCGTAATCAATCACTGGAATTCTGATGATTTCGTGTATTTGAGCCCAGCCCCTTTCAGAGTAAACAGCAAGTAGTAGTGCGATAAATAGTAGAGCAATACACCAACGTACAAATTTAGACAGCCCCAATCCATGCATTTGTGTAACTATGAACATGATCAAGAATCCAAATAAAAACATCGGCCAAAACTCTTGTCCGGCAACAATAGCAACCACAGCCCCATGAAACAACACCAATACCTCCAAGCACACCGTCCAATATTTATTAGTATGCACTCTGGTAAACACAAAGCTTGCCTGGATCAGCAATAAGAACGTGTAGAAAAATCCGAATAAATGACCCAACGTAGTCTCCATCGGATGAAACCAATAAGTAAACACAACTGCCCATGAAAAGTAATAGCCATGGTAACGAATTAAAAATGGACGAACACCAATAAAGCGACTGCCGCCTTCTCCAAAGAAAAGCCCCCTTCTGGGGGCTTCAATAACCAGCACAACCACCAATAGTAGAACAACAGATGCCTGAGAAGAAAAGACCGGGGTGTTTTGCGCTAGGCCGTCATACCAAACTGCGGTCTGAACGAAGTGCAGTACAACAAAAATAGCCGTTCCTCCCAGTCCAATCCAATTGATTGGATGCATACGATTTCTATCTTGAAGTTTGTCTCTATTGTTTTGACACCAGGCAATAACGCCCCAGATAAACAACTGATGAAGAAGATAGCCGCCCCAGGCGCTGGCTTGCGAAGCGAAATCGGGGTCAGGTCTTTTCCAGTAATACCATAAGGCACCTTGATCTGGCAATAGGACTATTTGCTGAAGCTGAGTTTCAAGCAAAAGAATACATGCGGTTACAAGTGCTGCAATAATCACTGCAGCCGACCAAACTCTAGTCATAATAATTTAATAATTGATGGTTAAATGTATTGAGTATTAGCATTATAAAAATATTAACACCACAAACAGAAAAGGTTTTTGATAAACGTATTTTACAAAATTCTCTGCCATTTACAACTGCTAAAAATTTCGGTTGTTGGCTTTTTTCTCTTATCTAAATAGTTTGAGGTTTTGTTCGATCAGGCCGTAAACTCGCTTGAGTTTTGTCACAAGGTTGGCTTTGACAATTTTTAAGTGTGCTATACGGTCCTTTTTGAATATTTATTATTAAAATGCGTTTTAATATCAAACCGCAACATGCTGATTGACAATTTTCCCATAACCAATTTAACTTGGTGTATATTTCGCGCACAAGTGAAGTGGTTTATTTTTTAAGGAAGAATGCAGAAAGTTAACTCTATAAGACAACAAGTAAAGCAGTTTCAAAAAGACGGCTTTGTTGTTATCGAAAATGCGCTAAGTGAGTCTCAATTATCAGCCATCAAAGCCGACCTGGCCAAGTGGGTTGAAGAAAGCAAGCAACACACGCAACCTTTTGGCCAAATTCAAGACGGCAGGCCGCGCTTTGATATCGAACCAAATACCCATACATCTGACAAGCCCGCCCTGAGAAGAATTACCTCGCCGGCTGAAATTTCTAGCGCTTGCTTGGGCGTCGTGAAAGACAACCACGCACTAGATTTAGTAACACAGTTTTTTGGGCCGAACATTAAACACTGGGGCAACAAGATCAACTTAAAGCTTCCAAGCTCTGGCACCGAAGTAAGGTTTCATCAGGACTTTCCGTTTGAACCACATTCAAATGAAGACATAGTAACGGTTTTATTTTTCCTTGATGACGTGACACTTGAAAATGGGCCTTTAGAGGTAGTACCCGGCACTCATAAAGGCCCACTGCACAGCCTATGGCACAACGGCGTGTTCACTGGCGCAGTCTCGGAAGATGTTGAGTTGCAATACAAAAGTGAGGCGGTGAGTTGTTTTGGCAAAGCCGGCTCAGCATGCTTGATGCATTCTAAATTATTGCATGGCTCGGCTGCCAATAGTTCCGATTTGGCGCGTTGTTTATATATTGTCTCCTACACCGCAGAAGATGCGATCACACTAGTGCCCAACCCACTACCAAGTGAGCTTGATGGCATTGTTGTGCGTGGCGAGCGAACCGGCAAAGCTCGGTGCACGAATTACGACGTAGAACTGCCGGAATATCCAAAAGAGGTGTCGTTCTTTGGCCAGCAAGACAAAGCAAAAAATATGTAATAGGGTCTTTAGGCAATACGCCGAAACAAAAAACCTGCGGCCCAGTCTTTTGAGACAATTGAGAAATTTTCATTTTTACATGGGCGTATAGTTGTCATTTTGGATCAAAATGAGTTTTCATGCCCACAGCTAAGCCAACAACAACAATATTACTGTGTTTGTTGTTTACATTTACAGCAACCAGCCTCTCACATGCAAATACTCATGCCTCGTTTCTTAAAGGCGTTAAAGACGTTGTAAAACTATATCTATCTAAAGGAAGAATCTACCAAGGACAAGTTACTCCTTGCGTGATAAACAACACTCAAGATAGTTGCTTCGAAGGCAAAGGCATATACACCTTTCCAAATGGCTACCGCTACGAAGGTGAATTTAAAAACAACAAACCAAGCGGTGCAGGTGTTTTTACCTCGCGTAATGGTGCGCGCTACGAAGGCGGATTTAATAATGGCAAACTAGATGGCCAAGGAGTCATGTCTTATGGTGATGGCAGGCATTACAAAGGCAGCTACAAAGACAATCAACGCCACGGCTTCGGGGTTATGACCTACCTAGACGGCACTCAGTATAGCGGCGAGTTTAAGAACAATATGCGTAACGGCTATGGTGTAATGACACATCCAGATGGTAGGCGTTACGAAGGAGAGTATAAAGACGATAAGCGTGAGGGTTATGGTGTGATGACCTATCAAGATTCAGGACTTTATCAAGAGGGAGCCATGTACGAGGGTGAATTTAAAAACGATAAGCGTAATGGGCAGGGCGTGATGCTTTACTTAGATGACGGCAGGCGCCTTAACGGTGAATTTATAAATGACGTCTTTATAAATCAGCAATAAGTGCCCGCACCGCCTTGCTATTTGACTTTACTCGTACGCAATTAAAGAGTGGTACTGGTTGTCATCGTATTTTAATATTTCTTTAAAAACAACTTCGTTGCCGGCGCCCATAGGAAGGCCTGGAAATCTTACTTTGTTAGATGATTCCGACATACGAAACGGCACATTTGGCATTTGTGCGCCTTGGCCAGTAACAGGGTCCTTCATAGTCTTCACGCTTTCTCTTGCTAAGTAGTGCTCGTCCTTTGAGATTTCATCGAATGAGAGGACTGGCCCGGCTGTTACGCCATGTGTTTCAAAAATAGATAAAACCTCTTCTGCAGGTCTGTCAGCAATCCAAGCTGAGATAATCTGATTAAGTGCTATTCGATTTGCAGGCTTAATTCTATCCGCATTAGTTAAAAACCTAGAGTCGTCGATCAGCTCTGGCCTTCCCAGAGTACGGGCTAAATTCTCCCAAGTGCCCTGCGAGGAGCATGACAGCGCAATATGATGGTGATCAGATGCTTCATAAATATTTCTTGGAACTGTAGCGCTCAATTCGTTGCCGATGGCATGGGCAACTTTACCTGTAACAGAGTAATTGACACACTCACCACCCATATAGCCAAATAGAGGCTCGTACAATGAAGCATCAACCACTTGTCCGCCGGAAACGCCGCGCTTCGCACTGCGCAATGCAAGGCTGACTCCGAATGCCAAGTGAATGCCTGCCGTCATGTCGGCAAGCGGTATTGGCGGACTGGTCGCGCCGTTTTCTTTAAAGCCGTTAATTGACGTGAAGCCACTAAAAGACTCGGCCAGTGTGCCAAAGCCAGGCCTTGCGGCCAGTGGGCCATCCATTCCGTAGCCTGTGATTTTTCCAATGACAAGTCCAGGGTTAAGTTCAAGCAGAACCTCATGTCCTAGGCCTAGGCGATTCAGAGAGCTCTCGCGTATGTTTTCAATAAACACATCTGACTTCTGGATTAGATCTTTGAATGCGACAATGCCTTCAGGTGTTTTCAAGTTAAGTGTAATTGGCGTTTTGTTTCTACCAATATGAAAGTAGTAAGGCTCAATGCCTTGACACTCTGGAGAGGCTCCCCAGCCACGAAGAGCGTCAGGGGCCGAAGGGTTTTCAATTTTTATAACTTCTGCGCCAGCATCACCCAGCATGGCTGCAGCAAAGGGCGCCGCCACTACTGAAGACAACTCTAATACTCTAATCCCAGACAGGGGATGTTTGGTGTTTTGTAGGGTTTCACGATCTCTCGATATAAAGTCACTATAAGGGTCTGTATATTGGTCTTGCGTCATTGTGTCGTGCGGCTCAAGAGTATGAAAATAATCAAGTAGCAGATTATACATTAGCCTTAATTAAATTGAAATAATCGATACGTAATATCTATAAATCAATTACACTTAACGCTGATTACTTGCTTAATCGCCATCTGTAGGTAAAAACCCTCAAACTGCCCTTCAATGATAAGGTTTGCGGTACCGATGGTTGAATTATCTGTTGAGGAGTGGATACATGAGACCCTCCAAAAAAAAGGGTATATTCGGTCCATAGAAGATCGTGATGATTTTATTGAAAAAACAGGTTGCGGCGCAACTAAATTTGATAAGTGGATGAGGAATCATGGCCTGCGTTTTGACCGAGGAAAATATTGTTGGGTTATTGGTGACAGCCCTCTTTCCCGTGGCGACCATTTTCACCCTCCCAGTGCCCCTTCAAGTCATATTGAATTGCTCAATTACAGATGGATTTGGGATCAAATACGGCAAACACCAACACTCGCTGTAGCAGCACGTGAAACTGGACTTTCCTACAACAAATTGAATAAAATCA
>DUCF01000074.1:0-27884 GCA_012959965.1 Candidatus Thioglobus sp.
AAAGCAGGATTTCATCGCCGCTCTGAGTAAATGCCATGAAGGTGTTAATAATGGCGCTAATGCCGGAAGGAAAGGTTTTTGTCGTGTGGCCACTTTCAAGCTTGCACAACGCCTCTTCAAAGGCCTTTTGCGTTGTTAAGCCACCAGTTCCATAAGTTACCCCAGGATACTCGCCGTTTTGCGCTGCGAGCATGTCCTCGTAGCTGTCAAACAAAACTGTAGAGCCACTTTGAACAACCGGATTAATGGTTGTTATTTTCTTGCCGCCAAAACTGTCGCTATAGTCATGCCAACCGATAATGTCGTTTGATTCACTCATTGTTAAAATAGACTTATAAAATGATGCCAATCATAGGGGCAATGCGCGGCCTTGTCTAGTTATTTTCGACTTTTTATAGACAAATCAACTTGGGAATTGCGGGGCAGTATATTGCTGCTTTTGTAGGCAGTTGAAAAACACCCTCAAGGACACTTTGGTAGTGAGATAGTTGCTCTTTATGTTGTTTTTTTATACGCCCAATAAAAACATCTATTAACTCCCCAGCGGCTGGTGAGGTGGTTTTGAAGTCAACAATCCACAAAACATCTTTCTCCATAAACAGCCGATCAATAATAATTGAGCTGTCGGCGGTGCCAAACTCTGCCTCGACTTGGGTGCTTTCTCTTTTTTGAAACAGCCAATCGAATATTGGATCTTTTTTGGTGTTATTCAATAATTTCAAAATTGTCTCGGTATGGGGGCTGCGCAATTTACTCGGCACGCCCAATTGCAATAACTTCGTTTCTATGCTTTTTTGATCGGGTGCAAAAACCTCAAACTCAAGGTAGTGATGGACAATTGTACCCAGTGCGCTTTGATACAGTAAATCAAGATTTTTTGACAAATTAAACGATTCATCAGCAATTTCAGTTTTAACATCCTCAGCACTTGGGGATGAGTCATAGCGCACTAACTGAGGAGATACAGCGCTTTGAATCGCATTCTCGGCAGGGGTCGCCGGCACGACCATTGAATTTTTAAAAAAAGGCAAAATAAAATTCAATAAGGTATTTTTTGCCGCCTCAACGTCCTTGGTAACGTGACCCAGTAAATGAATCTTCTTTTTCGCACGGCTCATTGCAACGTATAACAGTCGCATCATTTCGAAATGGTTTTGCTTTTTGTCTAGATGCTTGAGATAGGCGTAAGTTTTACTTTCATTTTTGTCAAAGGCCGACTTAATCGGTGCCAGCAATATATTTTTACTGGCCAAAGGTTTTAATTGCACCAACGGTGCTGTGTCAGATTTTCCTGCCCTGCCAAGCCCCGGCATGATGACAACATCAAACTCCAGTCCTTTGGCTTGATGAATGGTCATGAGCTTAACTCGCGCCGAACGATTAGGGGCGTATAACTCTGCAAGCATTGCTTCTATTGACTCAAGAGTTAAACTATCACGAGACTCACAATGGTACAAAATATCGAGAAATTGCGATTTAATACTGCGTTTCTCATGGCTTAGATTTTTGTGTGGCTCGAGCTTGTCAAGCACATCATTAAAACGCTCAACAAAAGAAAAGCGTCCATCATTTTGAATCGCCCTGCCTAGAGTTTGCCGTACAACTTGTACACGCTGTTTTGCATCATTACTCAAAGCATCAATGAGGCTGTCATCACTTAACTGATGATAAACAGTCATCTCATCCGACTCGCCGAAGCTCAGTAAATCCTCAAGCAACAAACCGCACCAAGGAGAGCGGAGCAATGCTAGCCAAGCAAGCTTATCGCCAAGTGAAAGCATGGCTCGCGTCAAACTGAGCAGATCGCGAGTAAATAAATGTGAGCATAGTGATGTTGTTTTGATTGCCTCATAATCAATATTGTTTAATTGAAAGGTATTAATAATGCCCTCAAGATGACTTCTCGAACGAACCAAAATCGCTATCTCATCGACGTAATTTTCAGCAAGGGCATCTTTAACAATTTCGCACACTTGCATCGCCTCTTGCTGGGCCATGTCGGACAAAAATGGATAAAAACGAACGGCACTGTCATCAGTTTTCCCTGAAATCGACTCAGAGTGGGCGTAATGAATAGCGCCGTTAATGACATTATCATGGCTAGGGAAAATGGCTGAAAAATATCGATTGTTAGAATCAACAATGCCTTTAATTGACCTAAAATTGGTATTAAGTTGCAGGTATTTTGGCCTAATATCGGCAATACCGTTTTCTTTCACCTGAAGGAAGATACCCACCTGACTTTCTCTAAAACGATAAATAGACTGCATCGGATCACCCACTAAAAACAGGGTTTTTCCAGAGTCATGCTGCCAATTGCATAATAATTTTTCTATTAAGGAAAACTGCGAATAAGAAGTATCCTGGAACTCATCAATTAACAAATGTTCGATTTTATAATCTAGAAATAAGGCAACATCAGTAACCCCCGCTAGATCGTCTAACTTCTCTAACGCATTAAGGCCCACCTCGGCAAAATCAAAGACATTATTGACTGAAAACAAAAGTTTTAATTCTGCAACAGCAAGCCTCAACACCTGGCTGATATCTGTCAGAACTTGGTGGTCTGCTTCGTTATGATGCAACTCTGGCAATATAGTCAGCTCAAATAAAGCCTCTCGCAGCTCATCCTCAGAGCTAAGCCTTTCAAGCGTTGTAATAAAAGCTTGCTTCTGCTCTTTTAACGCGGGATCAAACCCTTGTCTCTTGTTAACGGTTTTGCGCCATTGGCCTTTTGATGTCAAGCATAAATTTGCCAGCCCAATCCAAACGTCTAACGCGTCAACATTAGTTTCTGGAAGTTCACTAACAACCAAATCATTTTCTTGTATTGCTATAAAAAATTCCTCATCAAAAAAACTCGAGGTAATGACCCCTAATTTTAGTAAATGCTCGCTAATAATTTTTTGTGCGGTTTGCTCTAATACCTCAATCTCAAGCGCGCCTTTTTGATAAAGCCTTGGTAACCACTGCTCACGCTTGGCAAGCATTTTTGTCAAAAGTCGATAAAACTTCTCAACATGATTGTCCAAATGCAGCAATACGCTAGCAATCGATTCTTGATACTCATCGTCTTCTAAAAGCTTAAAGGTGTTTTCAGCTGCACTTTGATAAAGCGCTTCATACTCATAACGATCGGCCATCACTCTTGGCGGAATGAGCTGCTCAACCGTTGGGTATTTCGAGACAATTAAGCTCGAAAGCGCATCGATCGTGCTTATTTTGATTCGGGACGGATTATTTAAAAGATCCCAGCCTTGTTTCTGGGACTGAGCAAGCACCTTATTGGCCAACTCAAACGTTTTGAGCTTGTGGGGCTCTTGTGGCGGGGTTAAATTTGCGTCACCCAAATACCGCAAAACACGATGTTTGAGTTCATCTGCCGCTTTGTTGGTAAAGGTCATTGCCAAAATACTTTCTGGCTGCCCAACTTCACCCAAAAGACTTAAATAGCGCTGAGTTAGTAATTCAGTTTTTCCGGAGCCCGCTGGTGCTTGGACAATAAAAGAATCGTGAATATTGAGTGCTTGGTCTCTTTGTTTTTGGTCACTCGAGACCTTTGCGGCAATCATTTGAGATTTGAGAAGGGCTCATTCACATTGATTCTGGCGCACTCACCCCTAATAAAGACAAACCATTCACCAGTACTTGTTTGCTGGCAATAACTAAGGCAAGCCTCGCTTGTGTCAACGACTCATCGCTCACCAAGAAAGGACAGGCGTTGTAATAGCTGTGAAAACACGCTGCCAAGTCTTTCAAATAATACGCCAACTGATGCGGCTCATATTGCAATGCCGAGGACTCCACTACACCCTTATAGCGGCTCAGCTCCTTTAACAAGGATTTTTCACCGTCCTCAACTAGCAGTGATAAATCTGCATTACTGGCATTCACCGTAATTTCTTTTTCGCCGGCTTGTCTAAGCACCGAGCAAATCCTAGCGTGCGCATATTGAATATAGAACACGGGATTTTCATTGGTCTTTGATTTGGCCAAATCAAGATCGAAATCCATATGTTGTTCTGATTTCCTCATGACATAGAAAAAACGCGCAGCATCATTGCCGACTTCATTACGCAACTCTTCAAGCGTAACAAACGAACCACTACGGGTCGACATTTTTACTTTTTTGCCACCACGATACAAATTGGCAAATTGCACCAACAAAATTTCTAGCTTTTCGGGATCGTGGTTAAGTGCCGCAATAGAGGCCTTTACTCTGGCAATATAGCCATGATGGTCAGCACCCCAAATATTGATAACCTTGTCATAGCCACGATCAAATTTTTCTAAGTGGTAGGCGATGTCGGAGGCAAAATAAGTGTGAATACCGTTATCCCTCACAACCACACGATCTTTCTCGTCACCGTAATCCGTCGTCTTAAACCACAAAGCGCCATCTTTTTCATAAATATGGTCAGTGTCTTGCAAAGTGTCAGTGGTACTTTTGGCCAAGCCGCTGTCAATCAGCGACTGCTCTGAAAACCATTGTTGATAGTCAACACCAAATTCAGCCAAATCGTCTTTAATACCGCTAAGAATCGAATCAATACCCACCCTGAAAACAGCTTGATAACCCTCGCCTAGTACCTGCTTAGAGCGAACAATAAGAGCATCGATGTGCGCTTCCTTGTCACCACCGTCGGCCTCGTCTTTACAAATATCTTCAAACAACTCTCCAGCACCCTTGCGCCAACGCTCGCCATACTCAGCAACAACACTTTTAGCAATATCTTGGATGTAATCCCCCTGATAGCCGTTGTCTGGGAATCTTAGCTCTTCACCAAAAATAGACAGGTAACGGAGGAAAATACTGACGGTTAGAATGTCCATCTGTCTGCCGGCATCATTGACATAATATTCGTTGTCCACTTCAAAACCAACGGCTCGCATAAGGTTAGCAATCGTTGCGCCATAAGCTGCGCCTCGACCATGACCAACATGCAGTGGACCGGTTGGGTTGGCAGAAACAAACTCGAGCAGGGCTCTTTTGCCAGCACCAACATTAGAAAGCCCATAGTCATCAGCAGAGTTCAAAATCTCAGTGACAACAGCGCTATTTGTCGCTTCAGACAAAAAGAAGTTAATAAATCCAGGGCTGGCAATCTCGGTTTTACTGATTAGCGATGAATTACTAAGTTTAGCAATGATTTGTTCAGCCAAGACCTTTGGCGCACACTTTGCTTGTTTGGCCAACATCAAGGCAACATTGGTGGCGTAGTCGCCATGCGACTTGTCTTTAGTGTGGTCCAATCGAACTTTAGCAGGCAATTCATTAATAACGCCTTCAGCCAATAATGCGCTTAAACTTTCGATAAGTAGCTCTTGTAACTGTTCTTTCATATCACCTGTAGGATTGTATTTCGACTGAATATAGTCGACATTTTAGTTTATATAGACGTTAAATTCTCAAAATGTCTGGTTATGCCGCCACATTTAATTAAGCTTAATGTGCCTCTTGCCAGTTATCGGCAATACCGACATCGACCACCAAAGGAATATCAAGCGTTACAGCATTTTCCATCTTGGCGCGAATCACCTCTGCGTAGGCTTGCGCTTTGTCAGTGGGCATTTCAAACACCAACTCATCGTGCACTTGCATTAGCATCTTGACACCGTTATTTTCACTATCGATCCACGCTTGAATATCAAGCATCGCTTTTTTAATAATATCGGCTGAAGAGCCTTGCATCGGGGCGTTAATTGCCGTGCGCAGGGCGTGTTGTTGCAACATTTTGTTCTTAGCGTTCACTTGCGGCAAATACAGCCGCCTGCCCTCAATCGTCTCAACAAAACCCAACTCTTTGGCTTTTTCTTTGGTGGAGTCCATATACTTCAGAACGCCAGGATAATTTTCAAAATAGGCATCGATATACTCTTTCGCCTCGGTACGCGAAACATCAATTTGCTTAGCCAGGCCAAATGCACTCATGCCATAAATCAAACCAAAGTTAATCGCCTTGGCATTGCGGCGCTGATCTTTACTTACCTCATCCAGCGGCGTACCGAACATTTGCGCAGCGGTTGCACTATGGACATCAACATTGTTGTTAAAGGCCTCGACAAGACTTTGGTCTTTGGAGATATGTGCCATAATCCTAAGCTCAATCTGAGAGTAGTCTGCGGCAACGATAATATTGCCCTCGCTTGCTACGAAAGCACTACGGATACGTGCGCCCTGCTCAGAGCGAATCGGAATATTCTGCAAATTTGGCTTCGAAGAAGACAGTCGCCCAGTGGCGGTTACTGCCTGATGATACGATGTGTGCAAACGCCCCGTGCGAGCGTTAATTTGCTTTGGCAAAGCCTCAAGGTAGGTCGAATTTAACTTGGTCAATGTACGATAAGACATAATTAAATCCACCAAAGGATGGTCGAGCAATTTCAGCGCCTCCTCGTTGGTGGATGGCTGACCCTTTGGTGTCTTCTTCTTTGGCTCAAGGCCCAAACCCTCTTCACTAAAGAGTATTTGCTGAATTTGTTTTGGCGACTCTAAATTAAACTCAACGCCCGCAATGTCAAAAGCTTGCGTGCGAATTTTGGCCATCTCCGCTTTGATTTGCACTTGCTGGTTGTACAAAGAAGCCACATCAATCAGCGCACCATTACGTTCAAGTTTGAGCATGATTTTCACCAATGGCAATTCCAGCGTTCGGTAAAGGGTTTGCAGTTTAGGATATTGGCTAATCTTTTCTTCTAGAACTTTATTCAACTCCTGGGTAACAATAACGTCTTCACAGGCATATGGTGCCGCCTGATCAAGGTTAACCTCGTTAAAACTAAGTTGTTTTTTTCCGCTGCCAGCGACATCAGAGAAATGTATGGTTGTATGACCCAAGTAAAACTCAGACAAGTCATCCATATTGTGTCGGGTTGCCACCGAATTAAGACAATACGACTTGACCATTGTGTCGTCAACAATGCCGTTTAAATCAATATCAACATTAGCCAACACATGGGCATCATATTTTAAATTTTGGCCAATTTTGCCAATCTCTGCATTTTCAAGAATGGGCTTGAGAGACGCTAAAGTCGCCTGCCTTGATAATTGTGCTGGGGCATCTATGTAGTCATGCGCAACCGGCAGATAATAACTTTGCTTGTCGATTAAAAAGACGAAGCCAACAATTTGTGCCTCCATATAATCAAGGCTGTTTGTCTCCAAGTCAAAGATAAACGATTTGCAGGCCGATAATTGTCCTAATAAACCGTCAAAATCACTTTGGCTTAGAACAAGGTGTTGAGAGTAGCCTTGCAGTAATTCACTGTTCTCGATCGCTTTTTCCTCAACTTCAATTGGCGATTCAGTTTGGACTTTTGCTGGAGCTTGCCCTACATCACCCAATTGTCTTAACCACATTGAAAAGCCGTACTCTTGATAGAGCCCGGCAAGTGTTACTGAGTCCTCACCGGGCTCGTCGGAGAAAATATCAATCGGGATTTCGACATCAAATTTAAGCTGCACCAGCCTGTTTGACAACTCCAAAAGATCAAAAGACGCACGCAACTTTTCGCCCACTTTGCCACCCACTTTATCGGCATTAGCCTTAACACTTGCAAGATCACTGTACGTGCCAAGCCATTTGGCAGCAGTTTTTGGCCCAACACTAGGCACCCCTGGAATATTATCAGCACTATCACCGGTAAGCGCCAATAGGTCGGAAACTTGATGCGGCTCCACGCCCATTTTTTCTTTGACTAAGACGGCATCATAAAGCTTGCCCTTCATATCCAACTGCTTGACATTGTTACTGACCAATTGAAATAAATCTTTATCGCCGCTAGCAACAATGGTGGTTATATTTTTTGCATCCGCTTGTGTCGCCAAAGTCGCAATCACATCGTCTGCTTCAACGCCATCGACACAGAGAAAATGAAAGCCCATTGCTCGAACCATTTTATAAAGCGGCTCGATTTGCACAACCAGGTCATCTTCGGCAGGCTTACGGTGCGCCTTGTATTCAGAATACATTTCGTGGCGAAAATTTGAGCCTTTGGCATCAAAAATCATAATAATTTTTGCACCATTGTATTTGCGTTGCAGATGTTTTATGGCATTAATGACGCCAAACATCGCCCCGGTTGGAAAGCCAGAGTCGTTGCTTAAATTCTGAGAAAGTGTTGAGAAATACGAGCGGAATAAAAATGCAGATCCGTCGACTAAAATAAGTTGTTTAGACATAGTAGAATTTTACCAATATTCTTGGCACGCCATTGCATAAAGCAATCGTTTTAAGCGTCGATAAGCTATAAAATATTAGCATGTCAGATGCGTTAATCACCGCCCAAAATATTACCTTAACCCATCAAGGGAAGAAAATACTTGATGACGTCAGCTTTACCCTTCAACCGGGTGAGTTTATTACCTTGATTGGGCCAAATGGCGCCGGCAAAAGCTCTTTGATTAAGGTGTTATTGGGCTTGATTAAACAGGACAGTGGCAAAATTACACGCGCCAAGTCAATGCGCCTGGGCTATACACCGCAGCTGTTCACCCCCAATCCCTTTATTCCGATTTCGGTTGTTGACTTCTTAACACTCAACCAAAAGGTAGAAAAGTCTTTTATCAAAGAAACAGCCGAAACAACAGGGGTTGTCTCCCTGCTCAATTCACCACTCAAGGATTTATCGGGCGGTGAATTACAAAAAGTTCTATTGACGCGTGCTTTGATGAACAAACCTAATGTCTTAATTTTGGACGAGCCAGCACAAAACCTAGATGTTGACGGCCAGATGCAACTCTATCAATTGATTCAAGATATTCACCAACAACAAAACTGTGCGATCCTAATGGTTTCACACGACTTGCACCGAGTAATGAAAGAATCCAGCCAAGTTCTTTGTCTTTATCACCACATTTGCTGTAAAGGGCACCCAGAAGCCATTCTTAAGGACGAGCAATTTAACGATCTATTTGCGGACCAAATGACCGAATTAATGGCGACTTACGAGCACCACCACAACCACCATCACGAACACTAGCAGGGGGTGACTAAAAATCCTCTCGCTGGTATAATGTCTTCTTTTTTTATACGATAAAAATTATGAAGGACGTCATCGAAGTGGCTTTTGAAGATCGCGCACACATTACCCCTGACTCTGCACCACAAGAAGTTAGAGATGCTGTTGCAGAAGCGATTCATTTGCTTGATACTGGTAAAGCCAGAGTTGCAGAGCAAAAAGGTATTGGCGAGTGGGTTGTTAACGAATGGCTTAAAAAAGCAGTTTTACTGTCTTTCAGATTAGAAGACAACGCCGTGATGCAAGCGGGCTACACTCAGTTCTTTGATAAGGTTCCTTCTAAGTTTGTCAATACAACGGCTGAAGAATTCCAGGCAGCGGGTGTTCGTGTGGTTCCACCAGCAACGGCAAGACGTGGCTCTTATATTGCACCAAACACTATTTTAATGCCTTCTTACGTCAATATCGGTGCATATGTCGATTCTGGCACGATGGTCGATACATGGGCAACTGTTGGCTCTTGTGCACAAATTGGTAAAAATGTTCACCTTTCAGGTGGTGTTGGTATCGGCGGTGTTTTAGAACCATTGCAGGCCAGCCCGACGATTATTGAAGACAATTGCTTTATCGGCGCTCGCTCTGAAGTGGTCGAAGGCGTGATTGTTGAAGAGGGTGCGGTAATTTCAATGGGTGTCTACATTGGCCAGTCAACGAAAATCTTTAACCGTGAAACCGGCGAAATCACTTACGGTCGCATTCCAGCTGGCTCGGTGGTTGTCTCTGGCAACTTACCTTCTAAAGACGGCAGTTATTCACTTTACTGTGCAGTGATCGTAAAGCAAGTGGACGCTAAGACAAGATCGAAGGTTGGTATTAACGAACTCCTTCGCGGCATCTAGTCCCCGGAATTCAGATATAAAAAAACCCGCCGTTAGGCGGGTTTTTTATGAGTCACTTATGTTACTAACTGCGATTAAAGATTGAATACAGTACTGCAACAGCAGCTAAACCGACTAAGCCAGCAGCACCAAGTGTTGAAACGATATCTGTAATTGTACCAATTACATTACCGCCAATAAATGGAATGTTGGAATTCGCATCTGTACCAAAAATAATTTGAACAACAACAGCTAATGCAATTAACGCAACACCAGCTTCTGTTAATTGTTTAATCAAACTTACAGCTTTATCTAACATATTGTCTCTCCCTTAGTTAAAAGACAACCAACATTTATTTGTTGATTGCTGCACTTTTTATAGTAGCAAAAACCCTATGTCAAGTTTATTTGAGAAAAAAATGCTAAAAAAACACCAAAAAACGTAAAAAAACGTAAAAAATAGTTCAAATGTTGCAAAATAACAACATATTTATTCTCTAAAGTGGCAGCGAAGCCAAAATACCCGCAAACAGCGCCATACCAATGTAATGGTTGTGCAAAAATGCCTTAAAACAGGCTGTTTTTTGACGATTTTTGATCAAAAACTGGTGATAAACCATTAGTATCGAAATAATTAATGCAGAAAGTTGGTAAAAAAGCCCTAAATCGAATAAATCGCCAATTTTTAAGAAGATTAAAAGCAACAAAACTTGAAGAATTCCGATGATAATTCGGTCATATTTAGCAAATAATATGGCCGTTGACTTCACCCCAATTTCAAGATCTTCTTCACGATCCGCCATGGCATACATGGTGTCGTAAATTAGCGTCCAGACAATGTTTGCTGCAAATACCCAATACGCCTCCACTGGAACTTCGCCCTTTTGAGCACTAAACGCCATCAGCACACTCATGCCAAAAGCAAGCCCTAAAACAAACTGTGGCAACTGAATGCAACGCTTGGTAAATGGATAAAGAGCTGCAAGTGCAACAGCTACGAATGACAGTTGAATGGTCAACGTATTGGTCAGTAGCACCAAACCAAGGGCTAACAATATTAATACGAAAAACAAAAGTAAAGCACTTTTAGAACTAACTTCGCCCGAGGCAATGGGGCGGTTTTTTGTACGCTCAACGTGCTTGTCTATTTCACGATCAGCAACATCATTAATGACACAGCCAGCGCTGCGCATCACAATAACGCCAAGTGTAAATATAATAAGCAAATCAACATCTGGCCATCCGCCCGCAGCAAGAAAAAGCGCCCAATAAGTTGGCCACAAAAGCAAGTAAATACCGACTGGCTTATCAAGACGCATTAAGCGAAAATAGGCGTTCATAGTTTGGTTAAAAATTCTTCCAGCTCAATGGGTAATGGCGCGATGACTTTCTGAATCTCATTGGTCGTCGGGTTGGTAAAGGTGAGAGCTTTGGCGTGAAGGAACAGTCGATTGAGGCCTTTGGCTTTCATTTGCGCATCAAACTGACGATCACCGTATTTATCGTCCTGAGCGATTGGGTGACCAGCGTGTTTAGCATGCACGCGAATTTGGTGTGTTCTACCGGTTTCAATCACCACCTCAACAAGTGATGCGCTGAATTCATCGTTATGGAAATTCTTCAGCGGGTGAAAATGGCTGAGCGACTCCTTGCCTTTGCTGTCAATCACACTATAACGAGAGTTTTGGTAAATAGGCGCATCAACCGTATGACGTTTTTTACTCCAAGATCCTTGCACCAAAGCAACGTAGCGCTTTTCCATCTGGTGTTTCGTGAGTTGTTCGTGCAAAGCTTTTAATACCGAACGTTTTTTTGCCAAAATCAAAACACCTGAAGTGGCGCGGTCAAGCCGGTGCACAAGCTCAATGGGGTGCTTAGATTCTGCCTTTAAAGCCTCGATGATGCCGATGCCGATGCCACTACCGCCGTGCACCGCCATGCCGCTTTTTTTGTTAATAATCATCAAGCCTTTGTCTTCATAAAGAATAGAATTGTGCAAGGTTTCAATCATGCCGACAGAGGGTTTGTGCTCCTTTTCCGCCGCCAGTCGAATGGGTGGAATGCGAACAACATCCTCAATCTGAAGTTTGTATTCGGCTTTTTTACGCCCCTTATTAACACGCACCTCGCCTTTACGAATAAGGCGATAAATGTGTGACTTGGGAACACCCTTAAGCTGCTTTAGAAGGAAGTTATCTAGACGCTGGCCAATCGAAAATTCGTCAACAGTAACCAATTTAACCGAGTTGTGTACAGACGATTGATCGCTCATCAGAAAAACAGACGCTTGAAGTTGTTGGTTGTTGTTTCGGCAATTGCTTCAATACTAGAGCCGCGTACTTCGGCTAATTTTTCAGCAACGTGATAAGTAAACGCTGGGCTATTAGGGCGACCCCGATGTGGCATCGGCGTCAAATAAGGTGAATCGGTTTCTACCAAAAGTCTATCTTCCGGCACTTTTTTGGCCACTTCTCGCAAATCTTTGGCGCTATTAAAAGTCAAAATACCAGAGAAAGAGATGTAGAAACCAAGATCAAGAGCGGCTTTGGCCGTCTCCCAATCTTCAGAAAAACAATGCATCACGCCCGCCTCTACTTTTTCTTCGCGCATAATGGTAATGGTGTCTTTTTTCGCTTCACGCGTGTGAATAATCATCGGCTTGCCAGTACGATTTGAGGCTTCAATATGGCGGCGAAAACGATCGCGCTGCCAATCGGCCTCGTCCTTTTTAATATGGAAATAATCCAAGCCGGTTTCGCCAATGGCAATCACTCGATCGCTTTTTGAAAGCTCGATTAATTCGTCAACACTTGGGTCTTTGCCGTCAACTTCTGTTGGATGAACGCCAACAGAGGCGTAAATACTAGGGTGTGCAAGGGCCAAGTTAAGAACGTCATCGAAATGCTCTAGATCAATACAGACACATAGGAATTCTGTGACTGACAACTCCTGTGCGTGCGCTAGCATGGATTCAATACTACCGCCAAAGGCGTCTAGATCAACACGGTCAATATGGCAATGAGAGTCAACGATTTTCATAGGAATTTGATTATAGCTTAATTTCTAAAAGTGAACGCCTGTCGGAAACAAAAGGCACGTTCAGGTTGTGAGCGGTAATTTTAACATCAACAGCTCGCTCCTCATCTGCATGATCACCTTTCATTAATACGTAACTGCCACCCTGCGCTAACAAGTGCCTTGTTAAGTTTAGTGTTTTGTCCACTTCGGCAAAAGCCCTGGAAGTAATTTGCGAAAAAAGAAATGCTGGTGCAAACGACTCTACTCGTGCATTGACTACGCTTAAATTACTCAAGCCGAGCTCGGTTTTAACCATTTGCATAAACCGGCATTTTTTACCAACACTGTCGAGTACAGTAACGCTAACATCATCCCGCATAATGGCAATGACAATACCCGGCAAACCAGCGCCAGCGCCCACGTCAAGCAATTGCCCTTTATTAATAAAGGGCAATATTGAAAGGCTATCAATAAGATGTTTTTTTACAGACTCAAGCGGATCGCGGATCGCGCTAAGATTGTACGTTTTATTCCATTTTTGAATAAGCGCACAGTAATCCAATAACTGTTGAGTTTGTTTTTCGGTGAGTGAAACGCCCATCAACTTTGCGCCCTCACAAAGCAAGGCTTGTTCTTCGCTCACAGTACCTTTCTGTAGGTCTTTAAGTAAACCAATAGAATCGAAATAGAGGCAGGGGTTACACCCTGAATACGGCTAGCTTGACCAATGGTTTCTGGCCTGGATTCGCTAAGCTTTTGAATGACCTCGGCTGACAGTGCTTTGATCGACTGATAATCCATATCCTCTGGCAATCTTGTATTTTCGTTCTTACGGTACTTCTCAATCTCATCTAATTGACGCTTGATATAACCTTCGTATTTAATCTGATTTTCAACCTGAGCAATTAACGAGGGATCCTCTAAAAATGGCTTGGCTTTCTCAATTTTACTGAGCAATTTATAGTCAATTGACGGCCTTTTAAGTAGCGCCTCAAGACTGTATTCGTGATTAAGATTAACTCCCAAAACGCTCTGCGCTTGGGCGTCATCGGCCTGAACCCAAAAAGATTTAAGTCTTTGTTTCTCGGCGGCAATTTGCTCGTATTTTCCACAAAAAGAACGCCAACGCGCCTCATCAATAAGACCCATTTCTTGCGCTTGAGGCGTTAAACGTTCATCGGCGTTGTCTTCACGCAAGAGCAAGCGATACTCTGCACGCGAGGTAAACATGCGGTACGGTTCGCTCGCGCCTTTGGTGGTCAAATCATCAACCATTACACCAATATAAGACTCGTCGCGCTTCGGCACCCAAGAACTCAACTCTTTCACTTGAAGTGCTGCATTAATGCCTGCCAACAAACCTTGTGCAGCGGCCTCTTCATAGCCGGTTGTGCCGTTGATTTGACCGGCAAAGAATAAACCGGATATTTTCTTAAGCTCTAGAGTTTGCTTCAGCCCTCGAGGATCGAAAAAATCGTACTCAATCGCATAACCGGGGCGCATGATTTTGGCATTCTCAAACCCTTTTATCGAATGAATAAAGGTCTCTTGCACCTCGTAAGGCAGCGATGTAGAAATACCATTTGGATAAACTTCGTTGGTTGTTAAACCCTCTGGCTCAACAAAAATTTGATGCGAATTGCGCTCGGCGAAGCGCACCACTTTGTCCTCAATCGAAGGGCAGTAACGCGGACCAACGCCTTCAATGTTGCCAGAATACATAGGCGAGTCTTTCAGGCCAGAGCGAATAATATCGTGGGTTTTTTCATTGGTGTGAGTGATATAGCACGGGATTTGTTGCGGATGGTCCGCGCTAGACCCCATGAATGAGAAAGTTGGCAGTGGCGTATCGCCATGTTGCTTTTGCAATACGTCAAAATTAATCGTTCTAGCGTCGAGGCGTGCAGGTGTGCCTGTTTTAAGTCGTCCAACGCCTAAATCATAGCTTCGTAATTTCTTCGACAAGGCGTTAGCTGGTGCATCACCTGCGCGCCCACCTTGGAAATTTTTCTGGCCAATGTGAATAACACCGCCTAAGAACGTGCCCGAAGTGAGAATGACTTTATCGGCAAAAAACGTCAGCCCCATTTGGGTAACAACACCCTTTACTTGATCATTTTCGATAATAAGATCATCAACCGCTTGCTGGAATATGCTCAAGTTGGGTTGATTTTCTAGCGCATAACGTACTTCGGCCTTGTAAAGAATACGATCGGCTTGGGCCCGAGTCGCCCTTACAGCAGGCCCTTTAGAGGCGTTGAGTGTGCGGAACTGAATGCCGGCCTTGTCAGTCGCTTTGGCCATGATACCGCCCATCGCATCAATTTCTTTTACTAAGTGACCTTTGCCAATGCCGCCAATGGCGGGATTGCAGCTCATTTGACCAAGGGTTTCAATATTATGAGTAATCAACAAAGTGTCAACACCCATACGTGCCGAGGCAAGCGCGGCTTCTGTGCCTGCATGGCCACCACCAACGACAATGACAGGATAATATTTACTTTGTTCGATCATGTGTTTGTTTTAACAATAAAAAAGACCCGCATTGCGGGCCTCTTATTATACCTTTGTCGCTTAACTTAGCCAGTGCATCT
The DNA here is from genome assembly GCA_012959965.1 of Candidatus Thioglobus sp. Lineage (GTDB taxonomy): Bacteria > Pseudomonadota > Gammaproteobacteria > PS1 > Pseudothioglobaceae > Pseudothioglobus. The sequence continues at coordinate 15,452 of DUCF01000074.1, forward strand.
AATTTTCACGACGCACAGCACTGAGCTTTTAAAGGTTAGTACTTATAGCCAGCCTCAAACAAAGTAGCTTGCGAAGAAGGCTGAGAGCCCGAAACGTAGCCACCTACGGAAGCTTCAGAGTTGGCTTGCGCTCTTGCCATTAAAGCTTTTTGCCCCGCCGTATCACCGCCATCTTTCCAAGCTTGCAAGCAAGATTGCTGTAATGCTCTACCGTAAGAGAATGTCATACTCCAAGGACTTTTACGATCCATGCTGTTCATTGTGTTCAGATACACAGAGGCGTCTTCCTCTGTTAAACCGCCTGAAAGAAACATGATGCCAGGAACGGCATCAGGGACACAACGATCCATGGTGCGTACCGTTATTTTTGCCACTTCTTCCGGGCTTGCCTTATCGGCATTATCAGCACCCGAAACAGTCATTGAAGGCTTCAATAAAGTGCCTTCTAGCAAAACACCATTCTCTTCACAGGCCTTGTAGACCGCTGTTAGAATTCTCTCTTGTGCTTCTGCTGTACGCTCAATCGTATGATCACCATCCATCAAAATTTCAGGCTCAATAATTGGCACCAGACCCGAATCTTGACAAGTTCTGGCATAACGCGCCAAACCCCAAGCATTCTCTTGAATGGCCAAATCACTAGGACAGCCATCGGCAGTAATTTGTAACACAGCGCGCCATTTAGCAAAACGTGCGCCACGCTGATAATATTCAGCAGTACGTTCGGCTAGGCCTTCCAAACCCTTGCACCAAGTTTCAACAGGGTTGGCGCCTGCTAAAGGGCTCAATCCTTTATCAACCTTAATGCCAGGAATAATGCCCAACTCGTCAAGCTTGGCAATCATGGTACCGCCGTCCAAGTGGTCTTGATAAAGCGTTTCTTCAAAAAGAATAGCGCCACTGATGTAGTTACCTAAGCCTTGTGCATTAAACAACATGCCACGATAAGCCTGGCGGTTAGTCTCAGTGTTCTCAACATTGATGCCCGCAAGGCGTTTACCAATTGTTGGTGTAGATTCGTCAACTGCAAGCAGACCTTTGCCTATTGCAGCCAAGAGACTTGCTGTCTCTCTCAATTCATCTTGTTTTTCAATCATTCTTTTTCCCACCCCTTTCTAAAATTTAATAATCGCCTTCGCCAACACGAAGAATTTTCATCAGATTCGTTCCGCCAGTTGAGAACTTGTGCATTCCTTTGGTAAGAACCACCAAGTCCCCATTCTCTACTACTTCGTTTTCGATTAAGGCATCAACAACCGCCTCGTTCACTTTGTCCCAATCGCTAGCACTTTGTTTACCCATACTGCATGGGTAAACTCCTCGGTATAAGGTGACTGTGCTTAAAGTTCTGTCATTTTCTGACATAGCAAAAATAGCAATATTTGAACTGATTCTTGACATCCAAAGCGCTGTTTTTCCTGAGTCTGTCAGAGACGCAACAACCTTAACACCCAAATGGTTTGCTGCATACATTGCACTCAGTGCGATTGTCTCATCAATATCTTTAAATTCTTCATTCAAACGGTGTCTCGATACCGCTGCGGTTGGATTTTTCTCCGCCTCAATACATACTTCGACCATTGTTTTAACCGCATTAACAGGGTAATCACCGGCAGCTGTTTCAGCTGACAACATTACCGCATCGGTGCCGTCTAACACGGCATTAGCCACGTCAAATACTTCTGCGCGCGTTGGAATTGGATTGCTAATCATAGACTCCAGCATTTGCGTCGCAGTGATGACAACCTTATTCTGTGATCTTGCCATTTGAATCAATCTTTTTTGTTGTGCTGGCAATTGTGGATCGCCAATCTCAACACCTAAATCGCCGCGGGCAACCATAACACCTGCCGACTCTTCAATAATCTCTTCAATAACCCCCTCGACTAAAGCTTCTGCACGTTCAATCTTGGAGATAACGCCTGCTCTAGAGCCTGCGGCTGCTAATAGTTTCTTGGTTTCTCTGACGTCGTCCGCATGCACGGGAAAAGACAAGGCGACGTAATCCGCGTCTGCCTCAGCAGCCACTAAAATGTCTTTTTTATCCTTTTCGGTAAGAGCGCTGGCACTTAGGCCGCCGCCTTTTAAATTAATACCTTTTTTGTTGGACAATGGGCCTGCTTGAATGACGACAGTATGAATTTTAGCGCCGTCCACACTAGTCACTTTCAAGACAATCTTGCCATCATCTAAAACCAATAAATTATCTGGCTTAACTTCATTTGGTAGTGTTTTATAACTAATACCAATTGAATGCTGGTCACCTGCCTCGGCGTCCATTTCTGCATCAAGGGTAAAGCTATCGCCTTCATTTAGCTGAATCTTGCCATCTTTGAAAGACGAAATTCGAATTTTAGGACCTTGAAGATCCATCAAAATACCGATATAGGTATTGTTCTTTTTGGCGTAAGCTCTAACGGCTGCCACACGGCTCAAGTGCTCTGAAGCCTCGCCGTGAGAAAAATTAATGCGGACAACGTTTACGCCAGCGTCAAGAATGCCATCTAGCACACCAGGTTTGTCCGTTGCAGGGCCTAAAGTGGCGAGAATTTTCGTTCTTCTAAAAATCATTGATCGTATCCCTTTTCAACTAAAATTATTATTCAAATCCTCTTGCTTCCAGCGCCTCAACAACTGGTAATTTCTTGCCTTCAAGAAACTCCAAAAAAGCGCCCCCGCCTGTTGAAATATAAGAGATTTTATCTTCAATATTATACTTACTAACTGCAGCCAGTGTATCGCCACCACCCGCAATTGAGAAGGCATCAGAGTCCGCAATAGCGCGCGCTATCACTTCTGTGCCGTTTGCAAACTGATCGAACTCAAACACGCCCAAAGGGCCGTTCCAAACAATCGTACCTGCATTTTTCATAATTTCTGCCAATTCCTGAGCAGAATTTGGACCGATATCAAAAATCATATCGTCCGCAGCAACACTTGTAGTGCTTTTGGTTTCGGCCGTTGCAAACTCCGAAAACTCCTTGCCACAAACAACATCCGTTGGTACGGGGATCTGGCAATCTTCCATTAAGGCTTTTGCCGTTGGAATCAAGTCGTGCTCACACAAAGACTGACCCACAACATTACCTTGTGCGGCAATAAAGGTATTGGCAATACCGCCGCCAACAACCAATTGATCAACAATCTTTGAAAGAGACTCCAGTACGGTCAACTTCGTTGACACCTTGGAGCCGCCAACAATCGCCACCATTGGTCGTGCTGGATTGTCTAGGGCCTTACCCAGTGCGTCAAGCTCGCCAACCAATAGTGGCCCTGCACAAGCAATTGGCGCAAACTGCACAATGCCGTGTGTAGAAGCGTGCGCCCTATGCGCCGTGCCAAAGGCATCTTGCACACAAATATCACACAAAGCCGCCATCCTTTTGGAAAGCGCCTCGTCGTTTTCTTTTTCGCCTTCGTTAAATCGGACATTTTCACAAAGGACAACTTCACCATCGTTAAGCTCAACACCATCAAGCCAGTCCGAAACAAGTCTCACTTCTTGACCTAACAATTTGGATAAATGTTTAGCAACTGGGGCTAATGAAAACCTCTCCTCAAACTCACCAACAGTTGGCCTGCCAAGGTGGGAAGTGAGCATCACTTTTGCGCCCGCCTTAACGGCGTGAATAATCGTCGGTAGAGAGGCCTGAATACGTTTATCACTAGTAACCTCTCCGTCCTTAATAGGCACATTTAAATCTTGCCTAATTAAAACACGCTTACCGGATAAAACCAGATCGGTCATTTGTATTACGTTCATAAAGCTCTCTACTAAACTCAATTGTTACTTTGTGACAAACTCGGCCAAACGAAGTAAGTTACATGTGTAACTGTATTCATTATCGTACCAAGAAACCACTTTAACAAACGTTGAGTCCATTGCAATACCGGCACCCGCATCAAAGATTGAAGCATATGTGCTACCAACAAAATCCGTTGATACAACCTTTTCATCAGTATAGCCTAGGACGCCTTTCATTGAGCCCTGAGAAGCGCTCTTCATTGCATCACAAATCGCCTCATAAGTGGCTTCTGAGTTTAACTCAACGGTTAGATCAACCACCGATACGTCTGATGTTGGCACACGGAAAGACATGCCTGTTAGCTTGCCGTTTAATTCTGGCAATACCACGCCTACCGCTTTTGCAGCACCCGTCGATGATGGGATGATATTTTCTAGAATACCACGACCACCGCGCCAATCTTTCATTGAAGGACCGTCAACCGTTTTTTGAGTTGCAGTAGCTGCATGAACTGTTGTCATTAAGCCGCGCTTAACGCCCCAATTGTCGTTCAATACCTTGGCAACGGGTGCCAAGCAGTTTGTTGTGCAGGAGGCTGCTGAAATAATCGCTTGGCCATCGTAAGAATCGTGGTTAACACCGTATACAAACATCGGGGTGCCATCTTTAGAAGGGGCCGATTGAATGACTTTCTTTGCACCGGCCTCAATGTGCGCCTGGCAACCCTCTTCAGTCAAGAAGAAGCCAGTACAATCGATGACTAAATCTGCGCCAATTTCGTCCCATTTAAGATCTGCTGGATTACGCTCCGCTGTCAGACGAATCTTCTTGCCATCGATAACGAAATTGTTGCCCTCAACAGCAACATCTTTAGCAAAACGACCATGAACTGAATCGTACTTAAGCATATACGCCAAGTAGTCGTTGTCCAATAAATCGTTTACACCAACAACTTCTAGATCATCAAAATCTTTGTCAATTGCGCGAAAAACCATACGGCCAATACGACCAAAACCATTAATGCCTACCTTAATTGTCATCTTCTAACTCCTAAAAAAATTAACCTAACACCGACTCAACAGTAGCAACAACTTTCTCTACTGTGAAACCAAAATGTTTAAACAGATCAGCCGCTGGGGCCGACTCGCCAAACGTTGTCATTGCAACCACACCACCGTCAAGTCCAATGTACTTATACCAAGAATCAGCAACACCCGCTTCAATCGCAACACGCTTAACACCTGGCGTTAATACGGAATCCCTATATGCCTGATCTTGTTCATCAAATGCGTTCGTACATGGCATTGAAACCACGCGAACTTTCTTGTCCGACATTGTTGTTGCTGAATCAACTGCAAGCGAGACTTCAGAGCCTGTTGCAATCAAAATAATATCAGCATCACCATCACAATCTTTTAATACGTAACCGCCCTTCTCAATATTGGCCACTTGCTCAACTGTCCGCTCCATTGGCGTCAAGTTTTGACGCGAGAAGATTAGCGCTGTTGGTGCGTCGCCTCTTTGCATGGCCACTTTCCAAGAGACACCGGATTCAATCGCATCACACGCCCTCCAAGTATGAAAGTTTGGAATCACGCGCATGCTTGCAATTTGCTCCACCGCCTGGTGCGTTGGCCCGTCTTCACCTAGACCAATAGAGTCATGAGTGTATACGTAAATCGTACCAATTTTCATCAGGGCTGACATACGAAGTGAGTTGCGCATGTATTCCATAAACATCAAGAAGGTTGCGCCATAAACTTTGAAGCCACCGTGCAGAACCATTCCGTTCATCATTGCCGCCATACCAAATTCGCGCACACCCCATGAGATGTAATTACCATCAGCATTGTCGTGGTTAACTACTACTGAGCCTGACCAATTGGTCAGGTTAGAGCCAGTTAAATCTGCCGAACCACCAAACAATTCTGGCACAACCGGACCCATTGCTTCGATCGCATTTTGTGAGGCTTTTCTTGAAGCAATATTGGGCATCTCTTCTTGAGTCTTGGCAATATAGGCGTTCATTTCCTCAGAAAAATTAGCTGGCAATTCGCCCGCCATACGACGCTCGAATTCGCTCGCCTCTATAGGGTAAGAGGCTCTATAAGCCTTAAACCTTTCATTCCAATCTTCTTCAACTTCGGCGCCTTGCGCCTTGTGATCCCAGCCATCGTAAATTGCTTGAGGAATTTCAAATGGCTCGTGCGTCCAACCCAATTGTTCGCGTGTTTTAGCAATCTCTTCGTCACCCAAAGGCGCGCCGTGACAATTGTGCGTTCCTGCAAGGTTTGGCGAGCCAAAACCAATGACAGTGCGCGTGCAAATCAATGTTGGTCTGCCGCTCGTCGCTTTTGCTTCAGCTATTGCTGCGTTAATTTCTTCCGCATCATGCCCGTCAACATTGACAATCACATGCCAACCGTAAGACTTAAAACGACCTGGAACGCCTTTTTCCATCCAATCGCCAATATGGCCATCAATAGAAATGTCGTTGTCGTCCCAGAATGCAATTAACTTACCAAGACCCAATGTGCCCGCCATTGCGCAAGACTCGTGAGACAAACCCTCCATTAAGCAGCCGTCACCCATAAAAACGTAGGTGAAGTGATCAACAATTGCATGACCGGGCTTATTGAAGGTTGCAGCCATTGTGCGCTCAGCAATCGCCATGCCAACCGCGTTGGTAATGCCCTGACCTAATGGACCTGTTGTCGTTTCAACGCCATCCGCGTAACCGTACTCAGGGTGGCCTGGTGTTTTTGCATGCAGTTGGCGGAAATTTTTGATTTCATCAATACTTAAATCAAAACCAGTCAAATGTAGTAATGAGTAAAGTAACATTGAGCCATGACCATTGGATAGCACAAAGCGATCACGGTCCGCCCAGTTGGCATTGCTTGGGTTGTACTTAAGATGTGAATTCCACAGCACTTCGGCAATATCAGCCATACCCATTGGGGCGCCTGGATGACCGGACTTAGCTTGCTGTACAGCATCCATACTCAAGGCACGGATTGCATTCGCTAATACTCTTTGTTCTGACATGTTGGGGCCTTAACTACTGTGAAGAAACTTTGCATTATACCTTAGAGGAAAGCGCGTCAATATCCACATAACACCCGAAAAAATTTCACCAAAACTATACATGCTATTGCATTTTTAGAATGCCGCCCATTAAACATTATTTATCTGTTTTTTATGGGACAAATAAAAACAATATTTTTGCCATATTTAAGCATAAAATATATTTTATTTCAACACTGATATATTAAAATTAAACATTTTTTGCGATGACTTGTCTCTAGTATTATTAATATAATGGCTCATTGTGTTCGACAATAATTAACAACTTGGAAGAGGAAGTGACTCAAAACGTAGTTTGGCTAAATAACGTTGGCATGGATGATGTTGACAAGGTAGGCGGGAAAAACGCCTCTTTAGGGGAAATGATTGGCGCTCTTGGCGCAAAAGGGGTGCGGGTTCCTGGTGGATTTGCAACAACAGCCAATGCTTTTGAGTCTTTTTTAACCCACTCAAATCTTAAAGAAAAAATCAACATCCTACTTAAGGATCTTGATACCAGCAATATTGAAGCATTAACAACTACTGGCACAAAGATTCGACAATGGATTGAGGACGCACCTTTTCCTGATGAGTTATTAACAGCTATTGACGACAATTACAAAACACTTGTCGAAAAACTTGGCTCCAAAACTACTTTTGCCGTGCGTTCGTCTGCCACCGCTGAAGATCTACCAGAGGCCTCATTCGCCGGTCAACAAGAAACTTATTTAAACGTCAGTGGTATTGATGATATATTAACTGCCATTAAAAAAGTTTTTGCTTCGCTTTATAACAATCGCGCCATCTCTTATCGTGTACACCAAGGCTTTGAGCATGAATTAGTCTCGCTTTCTGCGGGTGTCCAGCAAATGGTGCGTAGCGATATTGGCGCCAGTGGCGTTATGTTTACACTTGATACAGAGTCAGGCTTTAATGATGTAGTATTCATTACCTCCGCTTATGGCCTGGGTGAGACTGTCGTCCAAGGCTCAGTCAACCCAGATGAGTTCTATGTGCATAAACCAACTTTAAGCGCTGGAAAACACTCCATCCTCTCTCGCAGTCTTGGCTCTAAAGCCATCAAAATGATTTACGCCAAAACCGACGCAAAGGAGCCTGTTGAAACGGTGTTAGTCGATCAGAGTGATCGTCGAGTATTCAGCTTAAATGACGCCCAAATACAGCAACTGGCGCATTATGCGATGATCATCGAAACGCATTATGGTAGACCGATGGATATCGAATGGGCGCTCGATGGAAACGATGGGGAGCTTTATATTGTCCAAGCACGCCCTGAAACTGTAAAAAGCCGTCAAAACAACACACAGAAAATTGAACGGTACCAACTTAAAGAAACGTCAAAAATATTGGTAGAGGGTCGCGCTATTGGTCAAAAAATTGGTGTTGGCACTGTTCGCGTGATTAAAGATTTATCTGAAATGAGTCAGGTTAAACAAGGCGATGTATTGGTGACCGATATGACCGATCCAGATTGGGAGCCGGTAATGAAGCTGGCTGCTGCTATTATCACCAATCGCGGCGGGCGGACTTGTCACGCCGCCATTATTGCCCGCGAACTGGGGGTGCCCGCAATCGTTGGCTGTGGTAACGCAACCAATGCACTTCAAGACAGTCAACCAATAACCGCAAGCTGCTCAGAAGGTGATACGGGCAGGGTATATCAAGGCACTCTAAAATATGAACACACACATACGGCAGTTGATGCTCTCCCTGAGATCGACGTTAAAATTATGATGAATGTTGGCAACCCTTCTCGAGCATTCGACTTTGCCAATACACCAAATGCGGGTGTTGGTCTTGCACGTCTTGAGTTTATTATTAATAACACCATTGGCATCCACCCTAAGGCATTACTTGAATTCAATCAATTACCAGAGGATTTGCAAGCTGAAATTTCACGCAAAACAGCCTGCTACGCTTCGCCAATCGATTTTTATGTCGAAAAACTAACCGAAGGCATTGCAACAATTGCTGCAAGCTTTGCCAGCTTTCCCGTTATTATTCGAATGTCAGATTTCAAATCAAATGAATACGCCAATCTTTACGCTGGCGATCGCTACGAACCCCATGAAGAAAACCCGATGATCGGCTTTAGAGGAGCGGCGCGCTATATTTCTGAAGAATTTCGACAATGCTTTGAACTTGAATGTCGAGCGCTGAAAAAAGTTAGAGGCGAGATGGGTTTCACCAATGTAGAGATCATGATTCCTTTTGTTCGCACCACCGATGAAGCCAAAAAAGTGATTGAATTACTCAAAGAAAACGGTCTCGAGCGCGGCAAAGAAGGTTTGCGAATTATCATGATGTGCGAACTTCCATCCAATGCGATTTTGGCAGATGAATTCCTTCAGTATTTTGATGGTTTTTCTATTGGCTCTAATGATATGACACAGTTAACACTTGGCATGGATAGAGATTCCGGCCTTATTGCCGAAGGTTTTGACGAGCGCAATCCGGCAGTCAAAAAAATGATTTCGATGGCGATTGATGCGTGTCACCGTCAAGAAAAATACATTGGTATTTGCGGCCAAGGGCCTTCAGACCATATCGATTTTGCTGAATGGTTGTTGCAGCAAAAAATCTCTAGTATCTCTCTTAATCCAGATACCGTGGTTGAAACCTGGAATCGTTTGGGCGCATTGTAGAATACAGTGAGAACCGTTTTCTTCATCTCCGACCGAACTGGTATTACCGCCGAAGTCCTGGGTAATAGCTTGTTAACTCAGTTTGGCGATATACAATTCAAACGCGTTAACTTGGCTTTCATCGACAACCTTGAAAAAGCCCACAAAGCAGTGAGTAAAATCAAGAGTGCACTGGAAGTCGATGGCCAACCACCGCTTGTCTTTAGCACGCAAATAAGCAGTGAATACCGTAATTTGTTGTCCAGTAGCGGTGGTGTTGTATTCGACTTTTTTGATGCTTTTATTGCAAAAATAGAAGACACTCTTGGTGAAAAATCTTCTCATGAAGCCGGACTTTCGCACGGGGTCATCGATACCAAAATTTATGCCAGTCGAATTGAAAGCATTAACTTTGCGCTCACCAATGACGACGGCCTTAATGCCAAAAATTACGATAATGCCGATATCATCCTAACCGGCGTTTCGCGCTCTGGGAAAACACCAACTTGCCTATTCCTAGCACTGCAATACGGTATTTATGCAGCCAACTACCCTTTGATCGAGGAAGACTTGCATAGTATGAACTTACCAGAAGCTCTAAAGCAGCACAAAGAGAAGCTATTTGGTCTTAGCATTAGCCCTGTGCGCTTACAAAGCATTCGTGACGAACGCCGTGCAAATAGTGGCTACGCCTCGATTGACCAATGCCGTAAAGAAGTTAGGCGTGCTGAGGATATTTTTGTTGAAAACAAGGTGCCGTTTCTTGACACTAGTCAAATATCAATCGAAGAAATTGCAGCACGGATTTTAAATAAGAAAAAACTCAAAAGGCGCTACTAAGGAATTGATATAAAACAAGCCTCAATAGAGGCTTGTTTTAGGGTTTCTTTTAAAAAGACTTTTAAGAAGCTTTTAAGACGTCCACTGCCACAATTTTATACTCAGGGCATTGGGTTTCTTCGTCTGTTACCGCACTGGTAACTTCGTTAATAAGCACTTCAGGAAAGTGGAACGTTGTACGAACAACGCCCTTCTTAACGCGATCAGTCACTTGAACATCAAGAGTCACTTCACCTCGATCCGATTTCAATGTTGCACGATCACCTGTAATAAGGTCTTTCGCTTTTGCATCTTTCGGATTAAGCATAATCACGTCTTTTGTCAAGAGCTCTACGTTTGACGTACGGCGTGTCATCGTGGCACAGTTATAGTGCTGAAGTTCACGACTCGTAGTCAAGATAAACGGATACTTGTCTTTGTGCTGAATCAATTCTTCAGATTCTCTCCAATCGTAGTAATGGAACTTGCCTTTACCAATCTTGAATTCACCAATGTGTAGAATTTGTGTGTCTTCGCCTTTTTTGTTTACTGGCCACTGTAGGCCCATTGGGCTTGCACCTAAGCCTTCCCAAGTAACACCTTCAAAGAAAGAAACAACATCAGCTACTTCTTTTAACACTTCGGCAGCATCGTAATCAGGCTGGTCAAAGCCTAGAGTGCGCATCATTTCGCAAATAATCTGACCGTCAGTTTTACAACCCTTAAGAGGCTTAACCGCAGCGTTTACTTGCTGGATTCTACGCTCAGTATTAGTGAACGTGCCACTCTTCTCAAGGAAGGTTGTGCCAGGCAATACAACGTCAGCCATCTTCGATGTTTCTGTCATAAAGATCTCTTGCACAACAAGCAAATCTAGAGCCTCCATACTCTTCTTAACATGGTGGGTATTTGGATCTGTTTGCACAACATCTTCGGCAAAAATCCAAAGTGCTTTCACTGAGCCATCAATCGCACCATCAAACATTTCAGGGATTTTCTTGCCGTCCGTTGTTGGTGATGGTACACCAAATTTTTCTTTGTAATATTCTTGAACTTCTTTTTGATTCATCCATAAGTAGCCCGGACCATGGTGAGGTTGGCAACCCATGTCGGCTGCACCTTGCACGTTGTTCTGGCCACGAAGTGGATTAACACCAACACCTGGACGACCCAAGTTTCCAGTCATCATCGCTAGGTTGGCGATTAGCATCACTGTTTGTGAGCCTTGTGAATGCTCAGTCACACCCAAACCATGGAATTCCATCGCATTATTAGCGCTAGCATAAGCAATAGCAACTGCCTTAACATCTTCCGTACTAACACCGCAGATTGCAGACATAGCATCAACATCAAGCTCTTTGATTTGCTCCATAAATTCAGCACCGCCTTCACAACGCTCTTCAATAAATGTCTTATCAAGAAGATCCGCCTCAACAATGTAGTATTGAATCATGTTCAACAAAGCAACGTTTGTACCTGGCTTTAACTGCAAGTGATGGTCAGCCATACGAGCAAGCTCGGTTCTAACTGGATCAATAACGATTAACGTTGCGCCTGACATCGCTTGTTGCTTAATTTTCGCGCCCGTTACCGGGTGAGCTGCTAATGGATTCGCACCAATAACAATCATTAAGTCCGCTAATGGAATATCGGCTGTTGAGTTTGTGCCCGCACCCGTGCCAAAGGCTTGTTGCATGCCCCAAGCTGTTGGTGAGTGACAAACACGCGCACAACAGTCAACGTTGTTGGTGCCGATAACTTGACGAATCATTTTTTGGAAAAGGAAGTTTTCTTCATTGGTACAACGCGCTGAAGAAATGCCCGCAATCGCGTCAGGACCGTGTTCTGCCTTAATAGACTCAAACTTGTCTTTAATATATCCGAATGCCTCTTCCCATGAACATGGAACCAATTCACCATTTTTACGAATCAATGGCGAGGTTAAACGGTCTTCATGGTTGTAGAATTTAAAGGCATAACGACCTTTCAAACATGTGTGACCTGCGTTAACCGCATCTTGCGGTGCGCGAATTGATAATACTTCGTTGTTCTTAACGGCCACTTCTAGGTTGCAACCTACGCCACAGTATGAACAAATTGTACGAACTGTTTTGTCCGCTTCAACTGATTTTGATTGGAATACGTCTGAAATCGCTG